>CAMCWM010000322.1 GCA_945882215.1 Akkermansia muciniphila
CGGCCAGCGTGGGGAGGATGCGTTTGCGGAGAGCGGACATGCGACGTGCTAAGATGTGCTCTTGGTGGGTTTATTCAATTTTAATTTTGAAGCCCCTGATCCAGGGCTTGGAATCAGGAGCTTTTCGAGGGCTTCAATCACTCATCGCAGGTGCAGGCATATTCGGCGTTGCCACAGCCTTTGCAGATGTAGAGCTGGAGCTTGATGCGGAAGTTCTTGGTTTTGGCTTCGGGGGTGGACTTCGCTTGGAGGACGACTTGGTAGCCTTCGCCTTCCGGGAGCTTGGTTTTGGAGACGAGGATGTCGCCTTTCTTCTCGAACTCGATCTTGGTCTTGCCGGTGGGAGCTTCGGCGGTGGCGGTGATGACTTCGGTGCTAGCGGGCTGGGCTTTCAGCGCGGCGTCATAGACGGCGATGCTGATGGTGCGGTCTTTCTCGACGAAGAACTCGGCTTGCTTGCCGCCGAGATCGAGGAGGAGGCCTTTGCGGGGTCCGGCTTTGACTTTGGCATCCGCAAAAGCAGACGTGGTGGCGAGGGCGGCGATGATGAGGAGGTTTAGCAGTGTTTTCATGGTGTGTTTGTTTGTGGTTTGGTGTTCCGCTCAATCCAGTCGTAGAGCACGGGCACGACGAGCAGGGTGAGGAAAGTGGAGGTGAGGATGCCGCCGATGACGACGGTGGCGATGGGGCGCTGGACTTCGGCCCCGGCTCCGGTGGCGATGGCCATGGGGACGAAGCCGAGACTGGCGACGAGAGCGGTCATGAGCTTCGGGCGCAATCGAGTGAGGGTGCCTTCGACGACGGCTTCGCGCACTTCGCGGCCTTCGGTGCGGAGTTGGTTGATGTAGCTGATGAGCATGATGCCGTTCAAGACGGCGATGCCGCTCAAGGCGATGAAGCCGACGGCGGCGCTGATGGTGAAGGGCATCCCGCGCAGATGCAGGGCAAAGATGCCGCCAGTGACGGCGAGCGGCACACACATGAAGATGAGCGTGGCCTGCCGGAATGAGCCGAAGCTGAGGAAGATGAGCACGAAGATCAACGCGAGCGCGAGCGGCACGACGATCATGAGGCGGGCTTTGGCTTCTTGCAGGTTCTTGAACTGGCCGCCGAACTCGAAGTAGTAGCCGTCGGGAAACTTCACTTTGTCATGGATGGCCTGAGTCGCCTCCTGCACGAAGCCTTCGGTGTCGCGGCCTCGCACGTTGATAAGGATGCTGACGCGGCGCTGCGCATCTTCACGCGCGATCTGCACGGGCTGGGGGACAAGGACAATCTTGGCGACCTGCCCGAGGGCCAACATGCCGCCGTCTTCGGTGCGTAAGGCGAGGCGCTTGATGCCTTCGAGGTCGCTGCGGCGGTCTTCGCCAAGGCGGACGACGATGGGGCTGCGTCTGTTGCCTTCGATGACGAGGCCGACTTCCGTTCCGGCGAGCGCGGTCTCGATGAGGCGGTTGAGTTCATCGGCATGGACGTTGAATTTGCGCATGGCCTCGCGGTCGGGCTGGATTTCGATCATGGGGTTCTTGCCGATGCTGTCGAACTCCGTCTCGCCGCCGCCGGGGATGGCGGTGATCGCGGTGCGGACTTCTCCGGCGAGGCGTTCGAGTTCGTCGTAGCTGTCGCCAAAGATTTTGCAGACGAGGTCGGCGCGTGCTCCGGCCATGATCTCGTTGAAGCGCATCTGGATGGGCTGCGTGACGAGGATGTTCTGGCCGGGGACTTGATCGAGCAGCGCCTTTCGCATGATCTCGCCGAGGTGTTCTTTGCTGATGGGTTTGCCGTCTTCTTTGCGCCATTGATCACGCGGCGTGAGCATGAGGTAGGTGTCGGCGACGTTGGGATTCATCGGATCAGTGGCGATCTCGGCGGTGCCGATGCGGGAGAAGATTTCCTTCACCTCGGGGAAGTCGCGGCGGATGACGGCCTCGCTCTGCTTTTGCAAATCAAGCGAGGAGGAAAGTCCGGCGCTGCTGCTGCGGATGAGCTGGAAGGCAAAGTCGCCCTCATCGAGCTGCGGGATGAACTCGGAGCCGAGACGTGAGAAGACCCAGAGCGAGGAGCCAAACATGATGAGCATGGGCAGGACGATGAGCGGCTTGAACCGCAGGCCGAAGCGGAGCAGCGGCGTGTAGAGACGTTTTGTTAGCGTGACGAGCCAGTTGTCCTTTTCCTGAATCTTCCCACCGAGCAGATACGAGCACAGCACGGGCATCAAGGTTACGGCGAGCACCAGCGAACCACCGAGCGCGAGCATGACGACGAGGGCCATGGGCTTGAACATCTTCCCTTCAATGCCTTGCAGCGCGAGGATGGGCACATAGACGACGGTGATGATGAGCACGCCAAAGAACATGGGGTTGGCGACTTCCTTGGCGGACTTGAGCACTTCATCCGTGCGCTCGCGGACGGTAAGGGTGCGACCAAGCGCGTGCTGACGCTCGCCGAGATGACGCACGATGTTTTCCACCATGACGACCGCACCATCAATGATGAGGCCGAAGTCGATGGCACCGAGGCTCATCAAGTTTCCGCTGATGTGATAGCGCACCATGCCGGTCATGGCAAAGAGCATGGAAAGTGGAATGACGAGCGCGACGATGAAGGCGGCGCGGAAGTTCCCGAGCAGGGCGAATAACACGACGACGACGAGCAATGCGCCCTCGGCCAAGTTCGTCTCCACAGTCGCGAGAGTTCGGCTGACGAGTTCACTGCGATCATACAGGGCGCGGATGATGACGCCCTGCGGGAGCTTGGGTTGTATCTCGGTGAGCTTGGCCCGCACGGCCTCGGCGACGAGGCGTGTGTTTTCCCCGGCGAGCATGATGGCGGCTCCGACGAGGGCTTCCTGTCCATCGTCTGTGGCGGCACCCGTGCGGAAGGCGCTGCCGATGCTGACGGTGGCCACTTCGCTGAGCAGGATGGGCTTCACACCGCCTGCGAACTTGAGCGGGATGGCGAGGATTTGCTCGATGTCGTTCACGCGGCTGGTGGCGCGGATGATCAACTGCTCGCCACCGATCTCGACGTAACCGCCGCCTGCGTTGCGGGTGTTTTGCTCGATGATTTCGGCCAGCATGTCGAGCGACATGCCGCGCGCGGCGAGACGTGCGGGATCAGGCTGGATGACGATTTGTTGTTGATATCCGCCGCTGGTATTCACCTCCGCGACGCCGGTCGTGCCGCGCAGCAATGGCTTCACTTGGTATTCCTGGATTTGGGCGAGGGCCATGAGCTGCGCCTCGCGGGTGGCGGGCTTGTGCGGCGCATCGGCGCTGTAGTCGAGGCTGTAGTAGAAGATTTCGCCGAGACCGGTGGCGACGGGCGCGAGCTTTGGCGTTAGGCCGGGCGGCAGTTCATCGAGCACGGTTTGCAGGCGCTCGGTCACGAGCTGGCGCGTGCGGTAAAGGTCCACGTCATCCTGGAAAGTCATGGTGACCTGCGAGAGGCCGAACTTGGACAGCGAGCGCAGTTCTACCATCTGCGGCAGGCCCGCCATCTCGCTTTCAATTG
Source organism: Akkermansia muciniphila (assembly GCA_945882215.1). Taxonomy (GTDB): domain Bacteria; phylum Verrucomicrobiota; class Verrucomicrobiia; order Verrucomicrobiales; family Verrucomicrobiaceae; genus Prosthecobacter. The sequence goes on from CAMCWM010000322.1 coordinate 3,514, forward strand.
GGAAGGAGACGAGCTTTTCGATCTCCTCGGGTGCGAGCGCATTGACGGCAGTGTTGATCTGCACCTGCGGGTTCGTGATGTCGGGAACGGCATCAATGGGCAGATGAATGGCCGACCAAGTGCCCACGCCGATCAAGATTAGCGTCGCGAGCATCACAGCGGCGCGCTGCCGCATGGCGAAGGTGATGAGGTGAGAAAGCATGACGTGCTAGTGGCCGCAGGTGCAGGCTTTGCCGCCGCGCAGGACTTGGAGTTCGGCGAGCCAGAGGGACATGACGGGCGTGGTAACGATCTCGTCACCCGTGTAGAGACCGTCAGTGATCTCCACATGATCGCCGCTGCGTGCGCCGACCTTGACGGGAGTGCGCAGGTAGAACTCGTCGTTCTTGGCATAGACGAAAGTGCCCTCGGCAGTGGTGAGCAGCGCGGCCTGTGGAATAGCGGTCACAGCATCGCCAGCAGGGAAGCGGAAGGTGGCGGTGATAGCGCTGCCCGCGTCGATAGGAGCGGCGGTTTGCACGGTGACTTCAAAGTCGCCGAGCGTGGCATACGCTGCCTTCTCAATGCGGAGCACGCTGCCTTTCGCAGTGCCAAGCTCGACCTCCATGCCGGGCTGCACACGCGCGGCTTGATCGGCGGTGAGCCATCCGCTGGCCTCGGTGCCTCGCTGCATGGCCTGCAAGCTGAGGGTGAAGGCAGGGGCGATCTTTTCCTCCTGCACCTCGGCGGTTTGCAGACGGATGGACTGCGCCATGAGCGCGGTGAGGGCCACGCCTTTGCCTTCCCTGAACTGTGCGCCGTTTTCCGGTGCGGTGGCGTGTTTGGTGGAAGGACTGGCGGCGGATTCACTGCAACTGGTGAGCGCGGCGGCGGTGACGATGAGAGACAGGATGAGCAACAGTTTCATAATGGGGTGAAGTTAGTTTTTGGCGGTGATGAGGCTGCCGGGTGCGCCGGTGAGTTCTTCGAGTGTGAGCGCGGCCTCCAGCGCCTCGGTTTGCGTGCTGTGGATGGCCTCGACGGCTTCGAGATACTTGTCCTGAAGCTCGACAAAGGTGCTCATGGGCACGGCACCGAGTCTGAAATGCCTGTCCGCGAGCGCGGCGGCCTCGCTGAACTTCGTGACGGCATCGCCCTTCCACACGGCGAGGCGTGCCTGCTGCGTCTGATAGATGAGCATGCTCTCGGTGACCTGCCGCTCCACCTCGCGCTGCGCGGCGGCGAGCGTGGCCTGCGCCTGCATTTGGCGTGCCTCGGCGTTGGTGACCTCCGCTTTGCCATTCTTCCAAAACGGCAGTGGGAAAGAGATGCCGATGCCTGCTACGGTCTGGTCATCAAGCGTGCGGGTGTTTTGCACCTCGACGAAGGGGCCGATGGTGAAGGCGGGGTAGCGCTCGTTCTTTGCCAGCTCGACCTTGAAGCCCTGCTGCTCCAGCTCGGCACGGCGCAGGCGCAACTCGTAGTGGTTCTTCATCGCGGAGCCGAGCAGGGAAAGCAGCGCAGGCGCGGGCTTGGCATCCAGCGGGCCGCGCTTCACGATGAGAGGCGCATCCGCACGGCGGCCCATGAGCTGGTTCAGCTCCAGCAGCGCCTTTTGCACCACGACACCAGACTTCGCCGCCCGTGACTCCGCCACGAGTGCCGCTGCCTCAATAGTGGCGATCTCAAGCTGAGGCGCGATGCCCGCAGGCTCGCGCTGCACCATGACCTCACGCAGCGAGGCATAACGTGCGGCGACTTCGTTTGCCGCATTGGCGAGGTCTTGCTGCGCAGCCAACGTGAAGGCCAGCACGCGGACACGGGCCGCGAGATGAAAGCGGAACCGCTCCAGCCCCAGTTCCGCCATAGCGATGTCGCGGTTCGCGATGGCCTTGCGCAAACCCAAGCGTCCCGGCCACTCGATGGGCTGTGCCAGCTCGGCGGAGAAGGCGAGACCGTTCGAGCGGCTGTCGGCGTTGCGAATGTGGTTGTTGCCGACTTGGAGACTCAGCTCAGGATTTGACTGCCTGCCCGCCGTGCTGCGTGTCGCCTTCGCCGCCGCGACCTCCGCCTCGTAGAAGCGGATTTCAGGATTCCCCGCGAGCGTGCGGCCCACGAGACTGGAAATGGAAGACGGCTCTGGTTT
>CAMCWM010000323.1 GCA_945882215.1 Akkermansia muciniphila
AAGCGGCACGCCCTATCCTGCGGTCTTTTTCCTCGCTGGCGAAACCGACGGACGAGTCAATCCCGCGCACAGCCGCCGCATGACGGCCGCGCTGCAATCCGCCACCAGCTCTGCGAACCCCGTCCTCGCTCGCTTTAGCTCCGCATCAGGACACGGCATGGGCACAGCCTTGTCCGAAAAGATCGCGCAGAAGGCAGACGTGCTGGCCTTCCTCTTCGACCAGCTCGGAATGACTTCCAAATGATTGCCGCCTCATGACATCCATGAGGCATCGCAGCTACCGGCTCAGCGCCGCCCATTCAGGATCATCTCATTGAGCTTTTGGCGGATCGCTTCCATGTCGGGATCGGCAAAGCCAGTGTCCAGCGTGCTCACACCGTTCGTGTTCGCACTCGTGCCACTGATGGCGCTGTCGAGTTGGGCTTGGCTGATTTCGCCGGGTGGGCCTTGGGCTCCGTCGCTGCCGTTGGTGCCATCGTTGCCGCGTGGGATGTCGAAGGTGAAGCGCACGTTCGTTCCATCAAAACTCACGCCCACGGCGGCGGACTGGCCGGGGTCCACCGTGTTCACGGCATCCACCACGGCCTGGGCAAAGGGCGGGCCTTGCGGTCCGTCATTTCCAGGCTGGCCCTGGGCTCCATCGCCGCCGTCGTTTCCGGGCGGGCCTTGGGCACCGTCGCTGCCGTTCATCCCGTCGTTCCCACGCGGGATGTCGAAGGTGAAGCGCACGTTCGTTCCATCAAAGCTCACGCCCACCGCAGCGGGATCGCCGGGGTTCACGGTGTTCACCGCATCCACCACCGCCTGCGAAAAGGGCGGCCCCTGCTGGCCCATCGGGCCTTCCTGCCCCTGTGGGATTTCAAAGGTGAAGTGCAGCGTGTTCCCCACCACACTCACGCTCGCATTCGCCGGAGTGCTCGGCGGCAGGGTGTTCGTGCTGTCCACTTGCGCGGCATTGATGCCGGAGCCGCTGCCGATGAGGTCGATGATTCCGGCGAACTGACCACGAAAACGGTCAGCGTCGATGTTTTGGCCGTTTTGGGGCCATGCTGGGTCGAAAGGCATAAAAGAAGAAGGTGAAAGGTGGAGTCACAAAAACGGGGGGACTCAGGCTTGCCGCCTGCATCCCCCCGTTGAGTTCGCTGAACTTAGGGAATGACGATTTGCGCGATGGGTCCAGGTCCGCTTTCGCCCGCACCGTTCACGGAGGTGACTTGGATCTTCACCGTGCTGCCGCTTGGCAGGCCGCTCAGGGTCGCATCGCTATCGGTCACGGTTTCCACGGCACGGAAATCATTGTCCGTGCCCACGATGAGGATCCACACGCGGTAGTGATCCGCACGCAGCGCATCATCCCAGTCCACATGGGTGATGCCAGCACCGCCCGGAGTCGCCGTGGTGAAGCTCGGCGCTTCGGGTGTCTCTTCATCCGCAGGGCGGCTGAGGCCAAAGGCGTGCCAGAGCGGGTCTTCCGCGCTCAGCAGCGTCTCCAGCTCGGTGATCATGCCACGGAGGCGCTTGCGCAGATTGGTTTCGGCGGCGTCACGGGCGGCTTTCGCCTGCCCGCTCTCCGTCACTTTTTGGTCCAGTGCCGTGCGGGCATCACTGATGGTGGTATGCAGCGTGGTGGCTAGCGCCGCTGTCACCTCCATGTCCGCGCTTTCATGGGCCGGGTTCGCGGTGAAGTGGAGTTTCAGGCTGTTGATCAGGCTGAAGCGCTCTGCCTGAGTGCTCGGCATTCCTGTGGAGTTGTTCGGCCAGCCCGCCGCACCCCATTCGGTGGTGTAGGCTTCGCCGAAGAACTTCGACAGGCGCTTTTTCGCGTTCGTGATGAAGACCTTCGCCGCATTGTCCGCCGTGTTGTGGGCAGCGTTCGCGGTTTTTCTCAGCACCTGGCAGGCACCGAAGGTGGACTCCGCCGCTTTAGCGGCTTCCAAAGCCGGGCGCACCACGGCTTCCGTGTTTTGTTTGAGCCCGATAGCCACTTCGTGGGTATGGGCACCGTCGCACATATCATCGCCGAGTGCGAAAAGGCGGTCACGTTTATCTGGTAGGGCGTTGGAAGCCATATGTTTGGTTCTAGTTGGTCGCGGAGGGTCCTGCGCCCCGAAGCGTGAGCCGTCGCCGAAGAATGCTTGTCCGAATCGAGCCACGTATTTCGAGTGTGAAGGGTTGCCGCTGGTTGGTGGGTTCTTCCCTCCGCCGGACAACCAGTCCGATGTAATAAAGGACGAACTGGGCAAAAAAGTATGCCAAGTGATTGCGCCGTCAACTGGGAGACTTTCAGACTTGGAGATGGGGAGACTGGGAGACTGGGAGACGAGGAGACAGGGAGACGGGGAGTCTGTCAGTCTCCAAGTCTGATAGTCTGATAGTCTGATAGTCTCAGCACCTCTCCCAAGGCCAAACCGCCGAAAAGGCAGCGTTAAACGGGACGCGTTTGCCCCTGCCGACGCCACGGCTATCACAGATGAGAGCCGTTTGGCCCTGCCGAGGGCTCGGCTGCCCCAAACGGGACGCGTTTGGCCCTGCCGGAGCCTCGGCTGCTCCAGACGGGAGCCGTCCAGCCCAGCCGACGCGTCGGCTGCCTCAAACTGGACGCGTTTAACCCCGCCGAGCCGTCGGCTATCACAGATGAGAGCCGTTTAACCCCGCCGACGCGTCGGCAGGACCAAACGGGAGGCGTTTAGCGGTTCCAAATGCCAGCCGGTTGACGGCCCGTGCAAGCGCCTCGGCGTAGTCGTGGGCGTCGTGGGTGTTAGGCACGGAGGACATCGTGGAGCTAGCATCATTTGAGCTTCGCGAGGTATTTGGCCTGATTGGCCTCGAACTTTTTGATGCAGGGTTTGCAGCAAAATTTGATCTCCTGGCCGTTGTAAACCTTGGTGATGGGGCCGCCCATGCTTTCGAGGTCGTTGCCACTGACGAGGCATTTGGCGAGGGGATAGGGTTTGGCTTTCTCGGCGGCGGCAGCGGTTTCAGGGGCGGTGCAGGCGGCGAGGGTGAGGCCGAGGAGGGCAGTGGTGAGGAAGGTGCGGAGTGTCGTTTTCATTTCAGTGGATGTGTTGAGGTTTGTGTTGGGTTTTCTGAGTGCGTGAGGGCTCTCAAAAGCGGATGAGCACGCCAGCGCCGAAGCCGTAGTCGCTGTGGTAGCTGGCGGTGAGGGAGGCGTGGCGGGTGAGGGTGTAGTCGGCTCCGGCGCTCCATTCCCAGCGGGTGCCGGTGTCGTAGAAGACATCTCCCCAGACGCCGAGACGCGGGGTGAGCTGAAAGCGCTTCGAGAGGGTGAAGCGGACATCGCCTTCCGTATCGAGGCTGGCATTGAGCCAGGCCATGAGCGGGAGGCGGTAGTTGATGCCGATGAGGCCGCGATCTTTGGCATCGGCATCGTTGGTGAGGCGGTAGCCGGCGAAGGCTTGGAGGTTCATGTCGAAGTAGCGCTGGTAGAGGAGGTCGATCTCGTATTCGGGATTGTCCACGCGCTCCCAGCCGACTTCCCAGGCGAGCTGGAGGTCATTTTTTGGGTTCATCCAGGTGAGCAGGCCCTCGCTCATGTTGGTCTGGATGCTGGCAGCGCCCCACATATAGCTCATGTCGTGCTGATGCTCGCCGAGGCCGGAGGCGTGAGCGATGCTGTGGTCTGCGGGCGAGGTGGCTTCGATGGTGTGTGCCAGCTCTGCTGCCGGTGCTTCATCCTCATAGCGGAAGACGCGGGCCATGCCGCTCATCATGTGGTAGAGGATGTGGCAGTGAAACATCCAGTCGTGGGCTTCATTGGCCTCAAACTCGACGGTGCGGGTGCTCATCGGGGGGACATCGACGGTGTGCTTCAGCGGTGAGCGGGCACCGTTCCCCATGAGCAGGCGGAAGAAGTGTCCGTGCAGATGAATGGGGTGGTGCATCATGCTGTCGTTCACCAGCTCCAGCTCGATGATCTCGCCCTTTTTGATGAGGACATAGGGCTGCTGGGCCATGGTTTTGCCGTCAAAGCTCCAGATGTAGCGATTCATGTCCCCGGTGAGGTGGAGGGTGATTTTCCGGCGTGGGAGGTTTTTGGGCAATGAGGTGTCTTTGACCGCTTTCAGCAGGCGGTAGGGCGAGCCGGGGCGCGGGAGATTTAGCGAGGCACGCGGATCGTCCTCTTGCTCTTCGAGGGCGAGATTGAGCATCTCATCCATTTGATAAAGATTGGGTCGGGGCGGCACGGGCGCGGGATGGGGTTCGCCTTTGCCAAAAAGGGCGCTGCTGTGGCCGCTGCCGTCCTGCGTGGTGAAGCGCAGCTCGTGCTGGCCGCTTTTCGGAATCGTCAAAAGCAGGTCGTAGGTCTCGGCGATGCCCATGAGGAACATCGGCACGCTCACCGGCTGCACGGGCGGGCCGTCCGCTGCGATGATGGTGAGCGGCCCGGCGGAGGAGCTGAGGTGGTAGTAGCTGGCGGCGGAGGCATTGATGATGCGCAGGCGCACTTTTTCACCGGGACGGCCTTCGATGCGGGTCTGGCGCTGTCCATTGATGAGGAAGGCGTGGTAGCCCACGTCGGACACATCCATGGGCATCATGCGGTCCCACTCGCGGCGGAAGTAGTCCTTCAAATTTCCGCGCTTCCATGCGCCGAGGATGGACTGCGAGTTCCGACGCATGAGGCCAAAATAATCACTGCCACGCATGAGCATGCGCATGGCCTCCATGGGATCGGTGTCTGTCCAATCGGAGAGGATGAGCACCTGTTCGCGGTCGGCATTGACCGGCTCGCCTCCGCGTGGCTCGACGACGATGCCGCCATACACGCCGCTCTGCTCCTGCAAATGGGTGTGAGAATGAAACCAGTAGGTGCCGCTGTGCCGCAGGGTGAACTGGAAGGTGTGGGTGGTGCCCGGCTTGATCGGCGGTGTGGTGACATGCGGCACGCCGTCTTCCTTGTTGGGCAGCAGCAGGCCGTGCCAGTGGGTGGAGGTTTCTTCGTTCTTGAGGTCGTTGTGGACACGGATGCGGGCGAAGTCGCCCTCACGGAAGCGCAGCACGGGTCCGGGGATGCTGCCATTGATAGCGAGCACGCGGACGGGCCTGCCAGCGGGGCTTTGCGTGTGCTCGTCGATGTGCAGGTCGTATTCGACGACTCGCTGGCCGGGAGCGGGCTGAGCGTTTTTGCCGCAGGTATCGCAGGCCGCAGCGGTCGTGGCACTGAGGGCTAAGAAGGTGATGAAGAGACGCCATGCGGACATGATACGAGAAACACCGGTCCCCGCAGAACCCCGCAGATTTTTCGCCAAGTGGAAAAAATGCGGGATAATGCCGCCTCCGGTGTTTAAACCCTCAACAACGCCTCCTTATGAACGACGAAGAACTCCACCGCCTGCTGCGCCAGCACCCCGCCAGTCTGCCGCTACCTTCTGCCTTTGAGCGGGAAGTGTGGTCACGGATCGAGGCGGATGAAGTGCGCAGCGTGCCCTCCATGTTGGCTGAAGTGGTGCGGCGCTTGCTCATCT
>CAMCWM010000324.1 GCA_945882215.1 Akkermansia muciniphila
CCAATAAACGGCATGCGCGGGCACCAGGATGTCCTTGCCGATCACATGCGCGTCGGCGGGCCAGATTTTTTCAAACTCCGGCAGGCCTTCGTTGCCGACTTCCTTGGCTAGGTAGCCGGCGAAGCTGACGTAATTCACCAGCGCGTCGAACCAGACGTAGTTCACGAATTTTTCGTCGAAGGGCAGGGGAATGCCCCAGCTCAAACGTTCGATGGGTCGGCTGATGCACAAGTCCTGCGCGGCTCCTTCAAGCGAGTTGATCACGTCATTCGCACGATGCGGCGGGAAGATGAAATCGGGGTTGCCGCGAATGTGGTTCTTGAGCCACTCGACATGATCGCTGAGGCGAAAATACCAATTCTCCTCCTGCAACTCGACCACTTCGCCCCACTCCTCTCCGTACTGGCCATCAGGGCCGCGTTCTTTGTCGGTCAGGAACTGCTCCTGGCGCACTGAGTAGAAGCCGCCATAGCTCTTTTTGTAAAGCTGGCCGCAATCGTGCAGCTTTTGCAGCATCGCCTGCACCACGCGCTTGTGCTTGATGTCCGTGGTGGCCGCCCAGCCGTCGTAGCGCACGTTCAGCTTGTCCCACAGCGCCGTGAAGTGCTGCGTGACGCCATCCACGAAGTCCTGCGGTGTTTGCCCGGCTTTTTCCGCGCTCTTCTGCACCTTTTGGCCGTGCTGATCCACACCGGTGAGGAAATACACTTCGCGACCATTCAGCCGCTGAAACCGCGCCATGACATCTGCCAGCACCTTCTCATACGCATGGCCGATGTGCGGCGGCGCGTTGGTGTAGTCGATCGCGGTGGTGATGTAGTAGGGCTTCATGGAACACATCCCAATGCCGCCCTTCCATGCCCAGTTCAAGTGCTCCCGCAGGGGAATCAGCGCGTCACGGCCTTTGAACCGCCATGGAGCCGATGCCAATGCCTGCGATCATCAAGACCACGAACAGAAGGATCAAGCTGAGGTAAATCACCGTCAGAATGCCGTAGAACTTCCAGAACCGCCTTTGTTCCGCAAGCGCGGCCGTCAGGTCTGTGAAGGACTGCGTTTGCGCCAGGCGGCTGATGTTGGAGGCGTAATTGCTCAGCTTGAGCGTCGGGTAGATGATGAGCATGGCGGTGACGCCGTAAAAAACGGCAATGCCGATCAGGATGCCCACCCCCGCGCCTCCATTGCCGGATTTCGCCAGGGCGCTCGCGCCGAAAACGCCGAGCATCACATTCCCCAGCACCGCCAGGATGACCAGCACGCAGGCGATCCACATCAGCACAGAGATCAGCCGCACCCAGGGTTTGGTACCCGTGAGTTCGGCGACGACGGGGTATGGCACGGCACCGGTCACCGCCGTCATGCCCGCTTGCGATTTCGCGGCGGGCGCGGCGTAGGGGTTGATGGAGGAGGAAGGCGATCCCTGAGGTTTTGTCCTGCCGATGCTCGATGGCGATGAAATGACTTTTGCCTTCGGCGCGGAGGAAGCGGCGGCAAGAGGCTGTGTCGAGGTGCCGGTGAGTTCCGGCAGCGCTTTCCAGTCAGTCATCCCTTCACACCAGCCCCAGTCGGTGGACTGGAAATAACCGGTTTGCAGACCTTCCTGGATTTGGGCGGCATTGAAGGAGCCAAGCTCCTGACCTTCACGGCAGATTTTGTAGGCGCTCATGGAGGAGCCGTTTTATCCGCTTCCGCGTTTCGCTGTCGAGGAGTTTTGACTCCTCGACGCAAGTTTTCTCGAATCAACAGGCCGCCAATGCGGTGCGCGCGATTATTTCGGCAGCATCGTCAGATACTGCTCGGTCATCTGCTTCACCTTCGTGCGCATCGGATCGAGCTGCGGCTGGAGCTTGGCGAGCTCGGCGGTGGCTTCGGCGATGATCTTGTCCTTCTCAGGGATTTCCTTGGTGGCGGCGGCAATGGTGGCCTCGGCGTCGGTTTTCTTCTTCTTCGCGCCTTCAAAGTCGGTGTTGGCCTTGGCGACCTCGGCCTTTTTGGCGTCGAGAACCTTCTGCTCGGCGTCGAGTTTGGCGTGGGCGGCGGCGTAGGCTTGTTCGAGCGAAGGAAGGGCCGTTTTGGCGGCGGCGATGGCGGCGTTGATCGGGGCGATTTTGGCGGCGTAATCTTTCTCGATGGCGGCAGGCGCGGCTTGTTTCTCGGCGAGAGCCTTGCCCTGGGCTTCGATTTCTTTGGCGATGCTGTCACGCTGGCCGCGAAGAGGGGCGGCGGCTTTCTCGGCGTTGGCGAGTTCGTTTTTGGCTTGGGCAAGCTGCTTCTCGGTTTGGGCGACGGCGGTGTTGGCGTTGTTGAGGTCGTTCTTGGTTTTACCGGCGACTTTGCGAGCTTCGGCGAGCTTCTTCTCCGCGTCGGTGCGAGCGGCTCGTTTGGCATCAAGCGTCTGCTGGGCTTGCGCAGGCTTTGCAGCGGCCTCGGAGGCTGCTTTTTCAGTGGTGGCGACTTTGGCGGTCAGCGCGGCATCACCGGCTTTGGCGGCGAGTTCCTTCTTGGCGGCTGCGACGGCATTCTGGGCGTCGGTCGCGGCTTTTTTGGCATCGGCGAGCGCTTTGTCGGCGGCCTGGATTTCAGCGGTGAACTTTGGAATCGAAGCCTCGATGTCCTTGGCGGCTTTTTCTTGAGCGGGAAGAGCTGTATTGAGATCAGCGGCGGATTTCTTCACGCCGACGAGATTGCCCTCGAACTTGGCGACGGGGGCTTTTTTGGCCGTGACCTGGTCCTCGGGGCCTTTGAGTTTGGCGTTCACTTCAGCGAGGCTCTTTTTCCTGGCTTCGATGAGCTTGGCGATGTCCTCGGCGGCTTTCTTGGCGGCGGCAGTGGCTTCATCCTTGGCTTTGGCGGCGGCGGCGAGTTCGGCCTCCTTGGTGGTGATGATGGTCTTCTGCTCGGCCACTTTGGCGGCGGCGGCGGCATCGGCGTCGCGGGTGGGCTTGGTGGAGGTTTCGAGAGCGGCGGCTTCGCCCTGCACTTTCTTCAATGCGGCCTCAAGAGCGGGCTGGGCGGCGATGGATTCGGCGATGGCCTTCTTCGATTCTTCGATGCGGGCAGCGGCGGAGACTTTGGCGGCCTCAGCGTCTTTTTTGGCTTCGGTGAAGTCGGTGAAGTCGGTTTCGAGCTTGGTGAGTTTTTCCTTCTCGACGAGCACACCGGTGTTGAATTGGGCGGCCTTCAAAGAAGTGGGCACTTTTTGCAGCATGGCGATTTCATCGCTGGCGGACTTGGCGGCGGTCTGAGCGGCGGCGAGAGCGGTTTTACCAGCGGCGGCATTGCCTTCGGCTCCTTTGATGCGATCCGGGCCGGCTTTGACGAGCGCGGGCAGTTTGGGCAGCTCGGCTTTCTTCGCGGCGATGCCGTCGGCGGTGGCTTTGATCTTGGCGTCGGTTTCGGCGATGAGCTTGTCGAGGTCGGCGACGGGAGCGGGCGCGGCGCCGAGTTCAGCCTTGGCTTTGGCAATGGCGGCGGTGAGTTGATCGGCCTTGGCCTTGTTTGGAGCGATCTTTTGCTGCTCGGCCTTCGCGGCGGCGAGTTTGGCTTCGAGTTCCTTCAGCTTGGCAGTGAGGGCGGCGTCACCGGCCTTGGCTGCGAGCTCTTTCTTCGCGGCTTCGAGTGCCGCGTTGGCATCGGCGACGGCTTTTTCGGCGGCGGGCAGTTTGGCGGCCTCTGCGGCGGCTGGAGCGAGCTCTTTCTCCTGTGCGGCGATCTTGGCGGCTTTTTCGCCGTAAGCTTTGATCGCGGCGTTGCGGGCGGCTTTGTCCTGATCGGCCTTGGTGCGGGCGGCTTTGAGCGCGGCGAGGGCTTTTTCCTCGTTGGCGATCTCGCCGGGGTAGGCCTTGCTGCGACGGTCGTATTCGGCGACTTCGGCGCGGACTTTGGCGAGGGCCTCATCGCGGGCTTTGGCATCGGCCTCGGCCTTTTTGATCGCTTCCTGAAGCGAGGGCAGCTTGGTGGTGAGTTCGGCGGTGCGCTGCTCGGTTTGCACGATGCGCTGGGCGATCTGCGAGGGATTGCTGACATAGCGGGCGGTTTCGGTGAGAGCGGTGGCACCGAAGTTCCACTGGATGATTTCGCCGCGCCAGTTGGCGGAGATGGCGGACTTGGAATCGAAGCCGGCGACGACTTTGGTCACGAGATCGCCCTGGCCGGGGGCTTCGCCGAGTTTGTTGCCGTTGATGTCCCAGGTGCGGACGAGGCCGTCGTTGCCGGAGGAGACGATCTTGCCATCGGGCGTGAAGGAGATGGACTGCACACCGCCGCCGTGTGCGGCCCAGTTTTTGACCTGCTTGCCCTCGTTCATCTCCCAAGTGGTGATGGTGCCGTCCATGGAGCAGGAGGCGAGGATGTTGGAGTCGGCGCGCCAGGAGAGATCAACGCAGGAGCCTTTGTGCTGGCCGAGGATGTAGAATTCGCCGCCGCTGTCGGCCTCCCAGACCATGACGTTGCCGTTGCGGTCGCTGGTGGCGAGCAGGACGCCATCGGGGCTGAAGGCGGTGCCCATGACCCACTCGGTGTGCTTGCTGATGACGTATTCTTCCTCGCCGGTGGCGGTGTTGTAGCACTTCACCTTCTTCGACGGGCTGCCGATGACGATGCGCTTGTGATCGGGGCTGATGTCGGCGGACATGACCTGGTCAAACTCCTTGCCGACTTCGGTGATGCGTTTGCCGGTTTTGACATCCCAGACAATGGCGTGGCCGATTTTACCGGCACGACCGCCACCCATGATGAGGAGCGATCCATTCCGGCTGAAGCGCAGGCTGCGGGCGTAACCCTCGGTGTAGGGGAAGATGCCGACGAGCTGACGTGTGTCGGTGTCGTAAAGCAGGATCTGCTTGGGCGCGGCGAGCGCGAAAAGCGAGGTCCATGGGCTGAAGGCCATCGCGGTGATGGCGGTGGTGCGCGGCGTGACGACGACGGGCTCCAGCAGCACGTGTTCCGGCTTGGCGATGGGGCCTTCCGGCTTGCCACCGGTGACGGCGACGGCCATGTCGATCTTCGGTTTGGCGGACTTTTTGGCGATGGACGACTTGGTGTCGAGGATGCCGCCTTTGATCCAGGCGGCGAGCAAATCGAGATCCTTCGTGCTCAAAGGAGCGCCTTCCGGAGGCATGAAGGGTTCTTCTTTCTTCGCGCAGGTGGTCCAGAGACGGCTGCTGTCCACATTGCCGGCATCAACAACGGCCCCGCCGCCGCCGCCGGTCATGAGAGCACCGAAGCTGGTGAGATCGAGGTCACCCTTCTTCTTGTCCGGGCTGTGGCAGGAGAAGCATTTGTTCTCCAGCAGGGGCCGGATGTGGTCCTGATAGGTGATTTTTTCCCCAGCGTCCTGGGCGTGAAGGGACACTGAGGCAAAGGCCGCG
>CAMCWM010000325.1 GCA_945882215.1 Akkermansia muciniphila
CCAGCAATGAAGAATTGTTTGCCACCGCTTGCGCGCATCTAGGGCAGCACAAATTCGATCTGAAGGCTCTCATGCGCACCATTTTACAAAGCGAGACGTATCAGCGCAGCAGCATCACGTTGCCCGAAAACATCACTGATCTCCGCTACGGCTCGCACTACGTCCCGCGTCGTCTCAAGGCCGAAATCCTGCTCGACACCATCTCGCAGGTCACCGCCGCGCCCACGACGTTCAAGATCGACAAACGCAACGCCAACAAAGGCACCAGCGAAAGCTATCCCATGGGCTTCCGCGCCTTGCAACTGCCCGACAGCAACATCGCCAGCTACTTCCTCAAGAGCTTCGGCCGGGCCGACCGCGTCGCCACCTGCGAATGCGAGCGCACCAACGAACCCAGCATGGCCCAAGCCCTCCACATCGCGAACGGCGAGACCCTGAACCTGAAACTCTCGCAGAAAGACAACCGCCTTGATGCACTGCTCGCCAGCAAGCAACCCGACGCCAAAATCATCGAAGAAGCCTACCATGTGACGCTCACCCGCTCACCCACCGACCGCGAACTTGCCAAAGCCACCCAACTCCTCGCCATCGCCAAACCCGAAGACCGCCGCACCACGCTCGAAGACATCTTCTGGAGCCTGATGGGTTCGAAGGAGTTTTTGTTTAATCACTGAGTCGTAGAGCGAATGTCCACATTCGCTTCAAACCACAATGAAAATCTTTTTCCAGACACTGCTTGGCTTGCTGTTCGTAGTCGTGGGTTTTTTGGGGACTTGGGCAGGGATTCTAACTTGGACAACCTGGACGCACCCTTGGGTGACGGGGCTTGCCTGCCTCGTGATTGGGTTTGCCTGTTATTTATCTGCACAAGAACACAAGTCGCGTTGGTTGCGGTTTCCAGCCCTCGGGCTTTTAGCCGGATCTGCATTGCTTGGGGCAACCTTAAGTTACGCCAGACCTATGCCCCTGCTTTGCTTTGGCATGGTCGTCTTCCTTCTCGGTGCACTCTCTGTTTCGGTGAAATCACTTCGAAAGATCGCGAAGGGATTTGTATGCCTGCTTGCTCTGAGCTGGCTGACTTTTGCCGCTGATCATCTCTTTCTATCCGGGCAGGTGTTTGCGTGGAAGTGGAGAGTGATTGAAGATCCTCTCTTTGGCCCCGGTGGCTTTATCAGGGAAGAGAGCCACGGCCGGCGTGTCATTTATGCCTTAGACGTTGGGTTTATTAAACCATGGTGCGTGGCAACCATCTGGGGATGGCATGTCTTTCCCCAGGAGGTTAGTTTTGGCGTCGAACTGCCTGATGGTGAACTGCTCAAGGATCCAAAGATTCAGGAGGCGATTCGATGAGCCGTGCAGTCCACCTCATTCAAGCCCAACGGGCTTGCGTCATGCAGCCCAGGGTTCGTAGAACCCTGGGTATCGAGTCACCACACGTCTTCATCTCGCCGAACCCCAACGGGGTTCCGTCCAAGGTCGAGCGATCCACCACCTTCGCATCGCGCGGCAGCGTCCTGGAGTGCTCCAGTCCTCTGGAGCTTTTCGCAGGCCAGTGGACACTCGAAAGCGCCGGAGGGCCGGCGCACTCCAAAACGCTGCCGCGACTTTCAGCACGCAAGAACTGTCCCAATCTTCCTCATTCGTGATCTCATGAAACAGCTTCTCTCCAGCCTCCTTGTCTGCCTCTGGGCATTCACCACCCACGCCCAAACCGTGGATTACACAAAGCAGATCGCCCCGCTTTGGGACACCTACTGCATCGATTGCCACAGCGCTGACGATGCGGACGGCGAATTCGTCTTGGACACCTTCGCGGCGCTGATGAAGGGCGGGAAAGAAGGTGCCGCCATCGTCGCGGGCAAAGGCAACGAGAGCATGTTGGTAAAGTTCCTCGAAGGCCGTTCCGGGCGCGGCGGGAAGAATGAATTCATGCCGCCAGGCAAGCGCGAGAAGCTCAAGCCAGAGGAGATCGCGCTGATCAAAGCGTGGATCGATGCGGGCGCGAAAGGCCCGATCATCGCGGAAGGCAAACCGATGCCGAAGGAGGTCATCACGCCGAAGATCATGCCCACGGTGCCGCCGAAACGCTCGATCCAAGCCGTGGCGTTTTCGCCGAAGGTGCAGCTCATCGCGGTGGGACGTTATGGCGAGGTGGAACTGCTCAATCCAGTCACGCGGGCGGTGATTCGCAAGCTCACCGGCATCAAGGGCAAAGCCAACGCGGTCGCGTTTTCACCGGAGGGCGACGCCGTGTATGCCGCAGGCGGCGAGGCGGGCATCGTGGGCGAAGTGAAGCGCTGGAAGACGAGTGACGGCACCTTGCAGCAGTCGTTTGAAGGTCATCTCGATGCCGCGTATGCGCTTGCGGTGTCGCCCGATGGCAAACTGATCGCCACGGGAGCCTACGATCAAAAAATCCGCCTCTGGGACACAGCGACGGGCAAGGAGGTGGCGCTTCTCAAAGGCCACAACGGCGCGGTGAACGGCCTCTCGTTCCGTCCTGATGGCAAGGTGCTCGCCAGCGCCAGCGCGGACCGCACGGTGAAGCTGTGGGCGATTCCGGCCGGCCAGCGCCTCGACACACTCTCGCAGCCGACGAAGGAGCAGACGAGCGTCGTCTTCAGCGCCGATGGCAAACAGCTTTTCGCCGCCGGTTCGGACAATCGCATCCGCCTCTGGAACATCAGCGTCGATGCCAAGGAAGGCACGAACAAGATCGTCACCAGCCGCTTCGCACATGAAGGCGGCATCCTGCGGCTCGCGCTGTCCCTCGACGGCAAACTGCTCGCCTCCACCTCGACCGACAAGTCGCTCAAGCTCTGGAGCACCGCCGATCTCACCGAAAAACTCCCGCTCGAAAAACAGCCCGACTGGTCCCCCGCGCTCGCCTTCACCGACAAAGCCCAGCTCGTCGCCGGACGCATCGACGGCAGCCTCAGTGTCTATGAATCGACCACCGGCAAGTCCGTGATGGTTCCCGCGCCTGCCAAACCCGTGATGGCCGCTAAGTCGATCAAGCCCGAGCTCACACGCATCACGCCCCGCGCCATGCACATCGGTGGAGAGATGGTGGTGACGCTGGCGGGCAAGAACTTCACCGAAGACACGACTGCGATGGCCTCGCATCCTGGAATCAAACCGCAACTCGTCAAAAGCTCGATCAAAGCGACGAGCGCACGGTTGAAGATCACCGCCAGCGCCGATGTGCCGCGCGGTGCTTATGATGTCTGGCTCAAAAGCCCCGGCGGTGAATCGGCGAAGCTGAAAGTGTATGCCGATGACCTCGCGCCCACCGTCACAAAGGCGGCGGATTTCAAGGAAGCGCCTGTCTCCATCGCGAAGCTGCCCGCGAGTGTCTGGGGCACGCTCACGGAGATCGGCCAGCACGACGCGTATCGTTTCACCGCAAAGGCGGGCGAGGAACTCGTGCTCGATCTGGGCATCGCGCAGGTCGGCAGCACGGCGAAATCGCCGACGCTTGAGATCATGGACACGAACCGCACCGTGCTCGCCGTGAATCGCGGCCTCGACAGCGGCAGCGATCCCTTCCTCGCCTGGAAAGCGCCTGCGGATGGCGATTACATCGTGCTAGTGAGCAACACGACGATGGATGGCAGCGCGGATCATGCGTATCGCCTCACCATCGGCGCACTGCCGTATGTCACCGCTTGGTCGCCACTTGCCGCGCAGGTGGGCCAGGACACGAAAGTCACGCTCATCGGCCATCACCTCGGCGACAAGGCCAGCGTGATGATGAAAGCCGACAAAGAAGGCACAATGAACGTGCCGCTCGATGCAAAGACGCTGCGTTTTCGCTCCATGCCGGTGCTGCGTGTGAGTGCCCGCACGCATGTCGATGGCACAACCACGCATGAAGTGACCGCGCCCGTGACGGTGAATGCCTTGCTTGGACGTAAAACGAACTTCCAAGTTCGTTCTCCTGGCGCTGCGGAAAACGAACTTGGAAGTTCGTTCTACTTCACCGCCAAAAAAGGCCAGACGTGGATCATCGAGACGCTCGCTGCCCAAGCCGGTTCTCCTGCTGACACGAAGCTCGACATCCTCCACGCTGACGGCCAGCCCGTGCCGCGTGTGATGCTTCAAGCCGTGCGCGACAGCTACAACAACTTCCGCAGCGTCGATGCCAACAACCCGGACATCCGCCTGCAAAACTGGGAGGAGATGGAGCTCAACGAGTTCGTCTATTTCAATGGCGACGTGATGAAGATCGTGCGCATGCCGCGCGGGCCGGATGGCGGCTGCTTCTTCTACATCAACGGCGGCAAACGCCGCGCCTACTTCGACACCAGCGCCACCTCCCACTCGCTCGACGAGCCCTGCTACGTCGTCGAGCCACGCCCCATCGGCAGCCAGATCGTGCCGAACGGACTGCCTGTCTTCACGCTGAACTACGCCAACGACGACAGCGGCGACCGCAAGCTCGGCAGCGACTCGCGCCTCACCTTCACCGTGCCTGCCGATGGCCGTTACCTCGTCAAAGTCACCGACACACGCGGCTGGAGCGGCGACCGCTTCGTCTATGCCCTCACCATCCGCGAGCCGAAGCCCGACTTCAGCGTCAAACTCGCCGGTGCCAATCCCACCGTCATGCCCGGAGCCTCCGTCGGCTTCTCCTTCCGCGCGGATCGAGTCGATGACTTCGACGATCCCATCCAGATCGACATCACCGGTCTGCCGTCGGGTTATTTCGCCTCCTCGCCGCTCATTATCGAAGCCGGACACGATTTGATCAGCGGCTCACTCCGCGCCGCGCCCGATGCCAAGGCGGATGCCGATTGGAGCAAGCTCAAGATCACCGCGAAGGGCAAAAACATCACGCACGACGCCGGAACCTTCGGCAAAGTCACACTCGGTGCCGCGCCGAAGTTCATCATCGTCATGGAGCCCGACAACGGCGGCAAAGCCGTCATGCGCGAGGTCAAAAACGAGACGAAGCCGCTCGAAATCACTCTCGTCCCCGGCCAGACCGTCAAAGCCTGGATTCGCGCCGTCCGCCAGGGCAACGACGGCCTCATCAACCTCGACGTGCATGGCCTGCCCCACGGCGTCATCGTCGATGACATCGGCCTCAACGGCGTGCAGATCCGCGAGAAAGAAAACGAGCGCCCCATCTTCTTCCGCGCCGCCAACTGGGTCAAAGACCAGGACAAACTCATCCACGCCGCCCTCAGCTCCGCCCGCAACGAGCATGACAGCGCTGGTTTGCAGACGTGCTTTCCAATGCTGCTGAAGATCCGGAAGGCGGCGGGTGTGGCGGTGAAATAAAAGTGGTCCGCACAGTCCTCTGTGCGGGTTTGGAGACTGGTG
>CAMCWM010000326.1 GCA_945882215.1 Akkermansia muciniphila
GTGGTGCTGGAGTCGAAGATCGACAAATCTCCAGGCACTGGCTCATCGTTTTCCGGCACGGTGTCTGTGAGCAGCGGCAGCAAGCCGGTTTCTTCCGTTTCTGGCGTCATCGCCTGGGGTGAAATCAATGCAGCCGCAGGCGGCGATGCCAGTGTCTGCTGGAAAAAGTCCCACTGCTTCGCCGCATGGCGCAGGAACGTGCGCGCCGACACCGAACCCAGCGGTCGGCCGAGGAAATAACGCTTCACATCGAGGAACGAGGTGAATTCACGGACGTCATCCGCCGACACACCCGCGTTTTGCAAACGCATGCGCAGCAGCGTGGCGGCTTCGGTTTCACCAATGCCACGCAGCAGCATTTGCGAAGCGGTGAGGCGGTCCTCCATCGCACTGGGCAGATGATGGCCAAACGTCGCCTGCCACACATCCTGGTTCAAACTCAGCACCACATGCACGCCGTCCATTTCTGACATGTCGAGCAGCAGCGAGGCGATGCGCAGTCCGGCCTCGGGATTGCGATAATACCCGTCCAGATGATCCACCAGCAGCACCACCGGCCGCCACAGACCCAGCAGCCGCAGCCACGTCACCGGTCCTTCGTTCGTTTCATCCGCCGCCAGCGTGCGCAGCACGGCCACCTTGGACATGCCGCCGTCCAGCGCGTGATTCAGCATCGCATCCACCCACGATTCGAGCGCCGTAGGAATGGCCGGCACGCGTTTCATCGCCTCCTCGGTCATCGGTTTGCGCAGTTGCGCATCAAACCGACGCACCCATTCGCCGATCAGTCGAGCGCTGCCGTTCACATCGAAGATCTCCACTGGATCGCCGTTCAACACACGCAGCGCCTGTTCCGGATTGGCACAAGGAAGCTGCCCGCCCTCGATCAAACGCCGCACCAGCACCGCGCACACGCCCGCGCAGGCTTCACGCAGCTTCGTCCAGCCTTCACGCGGCGTTTCCGCACGCGCCATTGATTCCAAACCGCGCACCGCCACGGCCGAGATGCCGATTTGATCTTCAAGACGAAACGCCAGCGGCACCAGCACCACCTGCCCGCCCGCCGCCGCCGCGAGACGCCCGAGCAGATGCGTCTTGCCATAGCCCGCACGCGGAGCTGTGAGCAGCAGCAAAGGCTGCCCGCCCGCACGACCCGTGCTGCTTTGACGTTCGTCGATCGTCGAGGTCAACTGGCCCAGAATGTCCGCGTTCAAACCCGGCACGGAACGATTCTCATCCACGCCGAACGGCCCGGCACAGACATCGTCCGTGAAAGGATTCACTCCCTCAGCCTGGGGCAATGCCGGAGGCATGCCCAAAGCTGATGGCAGCGGTGTTGGCGATGTCGATTCTGGACTTTCCACAATGAATCCGGTTTCAGCGTTCTGATTCAGGTCAGTTTCGATGATATTTATGCCAAGTAACACCCCGCAGAAAGTAAGTTTTTTGATTTTGACGTAATTCTACGATTGGCGGCTGAACAGAGGGAGAACGCGCTTGTGCAGGCAGACAGGAGGGAAGAAAGGTGGTGCGCTCCCTGCTGCACCGGCTTTCCCCAGTGATTTGCATCGTGCCTGAACCCGATAAGACGCCCCTGCCCACAGCGTTAAGCCCAGCACCTTCATGAACCTCGCCCTCCGCCCCGCCACGCACGAAGCCCTCGAACAGTTTCGTCAGCGCCGCCAGCACCTCCTGCAAACCCGCGCGCTTCTCTGTGGCATCGCGATTGCACTCACGGCCTTCACCATCATCGCTGTCCTAGACCGCGTGTGGTTCATGCCGGACGTGATCCGTCCGTGGATATCGCTGCTTGTCTATGCCGGAGCCATTTTCGCGGCGTGGAAAGTCGCCTGGCGCTTCATCGCGCAGGCGGGTGGCAAAGAAGGCACCGCAAAGCTCATTGAAGCCGCCGAACCGGCCCTACGCGAGCGCATCCTCGCCGCCGTCGAACTCGCTGACCCACGCGACGGCGTAAACGTGAAGGACTCCGCCGAGTTCCGCGAGAAACTGCAGGACGACGTGGCCGCGTCCGTCGAAGGCATCAACTGGAAAGACAAGCTACCGACACGCACGCTCAAACCGTGGTTCATGGCCGCCGGTGGCGCTGTTCTCGTCATTCTCGTGCTCTGCCTCGTTCCCGGCCTGCACCTCAGCGGCTTCCTGGCCCGCGCCGCACTGCCCTTTGCCAATCTCGAACGTCCGGCGTCACTCAAGATTCGCATCCTGGAGCCGGTGAAAGCGGATGCGGTCGCTCCCATCGGCTCCGAAGTGCCGCTGATCATCGAAACCGCAGGCGCACGACCACAAATCGCGACGCTCGAATTTCAAACCGAAGGCTCCAAGCCACGCCGCACGGAGCTTTCCAGCGTGGGCACCACACGTTTCGAAGGTGTCGTGCCTGTGGGTCAG
This sequence comes from Akkermansia muciniphila, assembly GCA_945882215.1. Lineage (GTDB taxonomy): Bacteria > Verrucomicrobiota > Verrucomicrobiia > Verrucomicrobiales > Verrucomicrobiaceae > Prosthecobacter. Next base: position 2,410 of record CAMCWM010000326.1, read on the forward strand.
AGCAATGTGCGCTACCGCATTCACGCCGCTGACGCCATCACACCCTGGCGCACGCTCAGCGCCCGCGCACGGCCACGCATCGTTGAATTCAGCAAGACCATTGTCCCGCCCGCTTACACCGGGGCCAAAGAAACCCAGCTCACCGAGGATCATGGCGATCTCGAAGCCCTCGACGGTTCCACGATCAAACTCACGCTCAAAACGAACCAGCCCGTCTCGCAGAGTGACATCGTCATCAATCCTGACCTCAGCGAAAAAATCACCGCTGTGACCAAAACCGACGACAACGGCCTGCTCACCACCGAAATCCCCGTCAAAGTCGCGCACGGCACCTGGCAGATCGCTTTGAAGTCGCAGGAGACCGGCTTCACCAACGAGGAAAGCACGCCCTGGCGCATCACCACCATTCCCGATCTGCCGCCCACCGCGCAGATCGACGAACCCGCCGAGCAAATCGAACTCCTCGCCGATGAAGCCGTGCGCCTTGCTGGCATGACCACCGACGATGTCGGTCTCGGCGGTGTGAAACTCGCTCACGCCATCAACGGCGCGAACTGGACCGAGCGCGAACTGCCTTTCACCAAGTCCGCTAAAGAGGCTCCCGTGCAAACGCTGCTGCCGCTCGCCCCGCTCGGCGTGAAAACCGGCGACGCTTTGCTCATCAAGCTCATCGCCATCGACCTCAAGGGTCAGAAAGCCGAGTCGCCGCCGGTCCGCGTCATCATTCTCGAACAAACCATCGACCCGCGTCAGCGTGAGTGGGCCGAATCGCAACGTCGCCTCGCACAACGTGCCGAACGTCTCAACGAGCAGACCCAGGAGCTTCGTAAAGACCTCGAAAAGGTCCGCAAGTCCGAACGCAACGCCCGCAAAGACCCGAACGCAGCCAAGAACGAAGCCGAAAACGCCCTCGCCAGCGCACAAGAGAAATTTGAGCAGGTCAAAGCGCAGTCCGAGGAACTTTGGAACGCCTTGAAGGAAGCCTCGCGCGACGCGCCGAACCAGCTCGATGCCTCCGAAGCCCAGCTTCTCGGCGAACGTCTCGCGCAGATGCGTCGTGAGCAGGTCGCTGAATTGGAAAAGCTCAACAGCGACGCGATTGAAAATCCTGAGCAGCTCAAAAAAGCCGCCAGCGAGGCCGCCTCCAACGCCAACATGATCGCCGATGCCGCACGCGCCTTCGCCGCCGAGGACACCGCCAAAATCGCCGCCAAAGAATCCCAGCAGCTTCAGCGCCAGTCGAAGATGCTCACCGAAAACGCGCTGCCTGCGAATCGTGATGCCGAGCAGCGTCCGAAGTGGCAGGAGCAACAGCGCGCGCTCATGGCGCAGGCGAAGACGCTGCAAAAAGACCTCCAGCAGCTCGATGAAACGCAGCAGGGCCGCAATCGCGGGCAGTTGCAGGACGTCGATAAAAAGATCACTGAAACTTCAGCCGATCTCGCCACTAGCCTCGACAAGCCGGATCAAACCAAGAGTCCCGAACATCTCTACGGCGCTTCCGACAACCTGCGCAGCCGTTTGCAGCAAGCTGCGGATGTGAGCCGCAACATCGCCGAGCAAACGGCCAACGAAGCCAATCAGCGCCGCGAAAATCTCGCCCGTCAGGACAATCCTGCGCTCGCCAAGCTCGAAGAAGCCAAGAACAATCTCGCCATGGCCGAGAGCGCCGCGCGTGATCCACGTCAGAATAAGCGCAACGACCGCGATGGCCTCACGCCCGCCGAGAAAGCCGAGAAGCAGCTCGCCGAAGCCGCCAAACAACTTCAAGACCAGGCCGAGTTGCGCGAGCAGAACCAGGCCACCAACACGCAGGCCGCGCTCGACATGAACCGAGCCAGCCGTGCCGCCGACGAACTCGCCCGCCAGACCGCCGAGGCGAAGAAGATTCCCCTGCCTTCGCAGGAAGAAGCAGAAAAGGCCCGCAAGAGCAACGCGCCACCTTCCGAGGCGCAGAAGGCGATGGCCAATCTGAAGGAACAAGCGACACAACTCGCCCAAGCCACGCGTGCGCTCGAAGCCGATGCCCTCGCACAAGATGCAACTCAAGCACTTGAAGCCGCTCAAGCCGAAGCGATGCAGCCGCAGAATCAGCAGGACCGCGCCCAAACCGCCGCGCAGGCCAAAGCCGCCGCCGACGCGCTCCAGCAGCTCCCCGAGAAGATCAATCGCGCACGTCTTGCCGAGGCGATGCAGCAAAAAGACCCGCAGGCCGCCAACAATCTCCGTCAGGCCGCGCAGCAAGCCAGCGATGCCTCTCGCAACGCTGCCGAGCAAAATAAACAGCTAGCAAATCAAGCTGCGCAGCAGCAAGCCGGACAGGAATTGAACGCCCAGCCCGCGCAGCAGGCCACCGCCGACGCGCAGATGAAAGCGAACGAGATTGCCGCGCAATTGCAGCCGCAGATCGACGCCGCGCGCGCCCAACTCGCCGCCATGACGCCGGAAGTCAGCGAGATGATGAAGCGCGTTGCTAAAGATCTCAAAAAGACGCAGCAGGAAACGCAAACTGCCGCCAACGATGCCAAGGCCGAGAAGCCGGTGGAGCAAGTCGCGCAGAAAGCCCAGGAACTCCGCCCCGAGGCCGCTGAGAACGCTGAAAAAATGGCCGCGCTTCAAGCCGCGCTGCGTCAGGAGGCCAACGCCGCCAAACTCACGGAGAAACCTGAGGCCCAGCTCGCCCGCACCGCGGATGTCGCGCTCGCGCAGATGCAGCAGAAGACGCCTCAGATCGCGCAGAATTTGAAACAAGCCGCGCAAGCGACGCAGAGCCAGCCGCAGGCACAGAATTTGCAGGCCGCCGCCGATGCGCAGCAGCAGACGGCGCAGGCGCTCGATCAGATCGCGCAGAACATGCAGAAGATGGAGCAGGGCCAGCAGCTCACC
>CAMCWM010000327.1 GCA_945882215.1 Akkermansia muciniphila
TGCGCCCTGTTGCTGCTACTGATGGCGGCGCTGGCGCCACATGTCGAAAAAAGGCAGCGGTTGAGGGTCGCGCCTGGCGTGTGGCCTGGTTCAGAAGTGCTTTTGCTGGCACACTCTCAAGGGAAGCTGCCTGCGGATCGCTTTCAAATGATCGAACTCCCGTGGTCGTCCGCAGTGATGCGCGCGCTGGGGAATGGTGCGGCGGATGTGGCGGTGGTGACTCTCGACGGCGTTCTGCGCATGCGCGAAGGTGGACAGCGACTGCGGGTGTTGATGGTGCTGGATGCATCCACCGGTGCTGATGCGGTGATGGCACGGCCGGAAGTCATGGATGTGCAGGGGCTCAAAGGAAAGCGCGTGGGCGTCGATGTTCGAGGTGCCGGAGCCTATTTGCTGGTCAATGCGCTGGAAAGCGCAGGGATGTCAATGGGTGACATTCACATTGTGCAGTTGATTCAACGCGAGATGGAGGGGGCCGTGGAGGCAGGTGAAGTGGATGCTGTGGTGGCATCCGAACCTTGGTTGTCAGGCTTGAGCTCGAAGGGTTTCCACGGCATTTTTAATTCCAACCGGCTTTCGCCTCCCATCATGCGTCTGCTGGTCGCTTCAGAGAAGGCGCATGCGCAGTTCCGACAAGAACTGGCGCTCCTGCTGCAGACGCAGATGGACATGACACGGCTGGTGAGAACAGGGAAACCGTTTGATGGAATGGAGATAATTCTAAGGTGCGAACGGCTTCCATTCAAAGGGTTTGCCTCCAGCCTGGAACACTGGAAGCCGCTAACGATGGAAGAGAATGCAGCGATGCTTGCAGGAGACAGCCCGCGGCTTGCTCAAATGGCCGCAGTGATGGAAGAACAGATGATACGAACTGGATTGTTGCGTTCGAAACCGGTCCCATCAGACTGGATTGATGCGACACTGCTCAAGGAGGTGCAGCCATGAAGGTTTCACGCTCCATTCAAAGCCGGATCACCCTCATCCTGTTGTTGTTTGGACTGGCGATGATTGCGCTGAACAACTGGCGAAATCAAAAATGGCTGAAGGAAAGACGACTGAATCGATTGGAGCAGGAGGCAGCGGACACGGGAAGCCGCCTGTCCGGGCTGTTGCAGCATCTCTCCCGCAAACAGCAGGAACGTGCCGCTGAACTTGAAATGGCCTACGTCTCGCTGTCCGAAGATGTGGAACTCGGTGTCGTTTGCGACTGGAACGGAGTGGTCAGTTGCGCGACTCAATTGCAATGGCGAGGCATGAGGGTGGAGGAGACTCCGCTGGCATCGGAGTGGCGGCATGTGATGCCCTCCTTGGAACGCATGGATGCCTTTATTTCATGGGATGATGAGAAGGCACATTTGATCGTGATCTCACCATTTTACGAAGGGTATGACGCGGCCAGCAAAGCGGCAGTACTGATACGTTATGACTCCACACGGGCACTGGCCCAGGTGCGCGAGGAAGCTCTGCATGAGTCCCTCAGGCAGGCCGGAGTGTTGCTGGCGTTGAGTTTGCTGATGTGGTTTGCGCTTGATGAACTCGTGACGCGACGAGTGCGCAAGCTGGTGAGCAACCTGCGCGCCGTGGGAACGAGCACAGCGCCGCCGGAGGTGCTGCCTGGCAACGATGAACTGACGGCGATCTCGCGCGAGTTCGCCCATACGGTGGCTCAACTGCGGGCTGTGGAGAATCTCGTTCTCGATGCCGCGGAGCAAGAGCGCAGAAAAATCGGCCGGGATATGCATGACGATCTCTGCCAGCGACTCTCGGCCATAAAGATGACACTGGAGGTGATGCGGGGACTGATGTCAGACAAGGATGGAAAGGCGGCCGTCCTGACCCAGCAGGTGATAGATGATCTGGCGACGACAGTTGTGGTCGCCCGAAGCATGGCACGAGGTCTTTCTCCCGTGGGCCTGGAGAACCATGGATTGAAGGATGCGCTGGAGAATGAGGCGCTGTTTGCAGAGAGGATGTATCATGTCAAATGCACTGTCGAATGCGCGGATGTGCATGGACATTTGACGGTGGTCGCCCAAGAGCTGCTTTTTCGGATCGCCCAGGAACTGGTGGCCAATGCTTGCAAGCATTCCAGTCCCGGAGTCCTGAACCTGTCTGTCCATCTTGCGCGTGATGAGATCGTGCTGAGGGTGGTTCATGACGGCAGGCCATTCGATGATGCAGATGTGACAACCGGCAGCCAAGGCATGGGGCTCCATCTGATGAACCAGCGGCTGCGCACTTTGTCCGCAACTCTTGAGAGAACGATTAAAAAGGGGCGGCGAGATTTCTCGATTGCCACCGTGCGCATTCCGTTAATGTATCCTCTACCGAATGAACGCGAACCCCCAACCAACGATGATCAGAGTGGCAGTTGTGGATGATCACACCATGATGCGTGAAGGGTGGCGCCTTTTCATCGAGAACACCGGTGACATGGCGTTTGCCTGGATGGCAGGTGACGCTTCCGAGGCAGTGCGGAAGGTTGATGAGGACACTCCGGATGTGCTGGTGCTGGACATTTCATTGCCAGACCGCTCAGGGTTGGAGCTGATCAAGGATCTCCGCCTGTTGCGCCCGAAGCTGTCCATGCTGGCCGTTTCAATGCATGATGAAAAACTGTATGCCCAGCGAGCCCTGAAGGCCGGGGCACGCGGTTATGTCATGAAAAGCGCGCCCCAAAAGGCGCTGGAACAAGCTCTGCGCCGCGTGGCGGCCGGGGGCATCGCGGTGAGCGAGGAAATGTCGGAGGAAATTTTGAAGGCTTTCTCCACTGGAGCCGTGACTGAATCCCAGGACTCCCTGGCCGGACTGAGTGACCGTGAATTCGAGGTGTTCCAGCTCATCGGCCAGGGCAAAAACACCGCGCAAATCGCGGAGGGTCTCCGTATCAGCACCAAAACTGTGGACGTTCACAAGATGAACATCCGGGAAAAGCTGGGCATGAGCGATCCTAGTGAGCTTAGTTACTTTGCCATTCGCTGGGCAGAAGGACAGAAAACACTGTGATGCCGGCTCGCTCTCGCAGGATCAGACGCTCAGAGACATGGATGCCGCGCCTTTGGGAGCGTAACCGTAGCCAAAACCGGCAGCGGTGACGAGTGCGCGCAAGGTTGGCATGGACATGCGCGCGGCCTCCGGCCGATGATGCGCCAGCACCCGGCGCAAATCGTTGGCCGTCCAACCAAACCTCGTGGTTGGCGGCTCGTGCCCCATCACCTCCCGGATGAGAGGAACAAACTCGGATTTGGGATAACACTGCGGGCGTCCCGGGCGCTCCGCGTCGTTCACCGCCCCTGTCACGCCATAGATTTGACAGCGCTCGGCCAGTCGTTCCAGCGTACGCGAGCATACCTGTGTCTCGCTGGCGATGGTGTCCTTCGACTTGCCCTCATCAAGCAGCAGCAGTGCCCTTGCACGGCGCAGCCTGCCTCTCGATCCCTCAGACGATTCCAGAACCTGTCGGCAGAAAGCACGCTCAGCCGCAGTGAGGCGCACCGGCGGAGTCGCAGGAATGTGCAACTGCTGGCGCATGCCGAGGACCTCCCGAAGGCCACTGGACAGATATGTTTGACGCAGCTCGGCCAGCATCTGGCACGTCAGGCCCGTGCGTTCAGCCGCATGTTTCAACGAGGACAGCCTGCCCAGTTCCAACAGCAGCCGGGCCATGTGCCTCACCTCTGGAGCGGTTTTCGCTGACACGGCAAGACGCCCGCAGAGATCGCGATCATAGCTGTTGAGAGGCAGGAATAACGGGAGCGAATCAGATCCTGTGCCGGACTCCAGTCCGATCTGCTCCGTTGCATGGAAGGATGATGAGTGCGTGCTGGTTTTCATGGCAGGATCAAATTGAAGAAGCCCGGCGGCGGCGGAAGAAGAGCCCCAAGAGGCCGAACATCAGCAGCAGCACGCGGGACGGCTCAGGAACTACGACTATGAAACCGTTGCTGGCGAACAATTGTGTATTGAAGGCGAGACCTGAGCCGAGAACGACACCCGAGAAGTCGAAGCTGGGTGTGCCGCCGATAGTGGAGACTGCCGTCCAGTCCATGAGGTCGAAGATATCGCCAAAGACAGGAGTGTAGCCGTTCAGGAAGGTGGAGGCGATCTTGATGGTGCCGTCAATGGCAGGAGCGGAGCCGCCGTTCACAATGATGTGATCGTGGAGTGACACGGTATTGGTGTTTTCCCAGGCAGTGATGGTCCCGGAGTCGATGCCGGCGAGGTTGTTCTCGAAGCCGCGTATCGCAGGATCATCATTCAGCGTGAAACCACCGAGCTGCATCACTGCAGACGCACCGGAAGCGATGGTGAGATTGCCGTTGATGGTGAGTGTTCCCAGTTGGTCGCCTGCATTGGCGAGGAGACCACCGGTGCTGTCACCGGCTCTCAGCGAGCCCGTGGTATGGATGGCGCCCACGTTGCTGCCGATGGTGATGTCCCCCGAAATGGCTCCCGAGCCACTCACTGTGGCATCTGTGGTGTAGCCGCCAGGAACAGGCGTGCCGAAGGTGGCTCCGCTGTCGATGCGGATGAAGGTGGTGTCGTTGATGGAGCCGCCAGTGCCAAGCTGCAAGGTGCCATCCGTGATGTGGGTGGTGCCATGGTAAGTGTTCGCGCCAGTGAGGGTGACAGTGCCGTCTCCTGTCTTCTCAATGGAAAGTGTGTCGTTGGCGGCATCGGACTCTGAAATGACGCCGGAGAAGGTGATGCCGGTGCTGGAGCCGTTGGTGGCCGAGGTGAGGGTGACAGTCTTCGTTTCGATGCCTGTGGCACCGGTCTGAAGGTTCTGGAGCACCACATTGCCACTGAAGGTCGCGGCTCCGGTGGTGAGGGTCTCATCGCCACCGATGGTGACACTGCCTGTGCCAGCGGTGGCATTCACATCAATGGCGTTGGAGACGTTCAAGCCGTCAGCCGTGATCACGAGGGCGACGTTGTTGGTGGCCAGCTCCTCACGGAAGCGCACGGAGTCCTCCACCGGGAGGCAGCACTCGTCGGCATCATTCTGCATCATGAAGAAGTGTTTTCCGGCGG
>CAMCWM010000328.1 GCA_945882215.1 Akkermansia muciniphila
AACGTCAGACGCTCGACCTCATCGACGATGATGCGGGGTTTCTGACGCGCGCCGTTGTCAGGATAAAGCTTCGCCTGCACCGCCATCACCTCATCACGCGTCATGCCGAGCTGGATGCCGTCATAGAAGGCCTTGTAACAGTGAAAGCGCGCATCCACCCACTCGGGATACATCGTGACCACCACCAGCCCTGCCGGCGCCAGCGTCAGAATGGCGATGAGAACCAACAGCACCTTCAAACCGATACGGCACACGCGAAAGACCGTGACCATCAAGATCAATGACGCCACGATGCCCAACACGGCCAGCACGACGATGGGATGGATGGGGGAGCTCATGTGGAAGGCCCTCATCCTGTGCCAGCGATTGCACAGATTGCGACTGAAAACCGATCACTGCGCACTTGGCGACCATGGCGGCCACATCATGTCTTCTCCTGTGCTGGGACATCGCACGGAACGACGAGCACAGGAATCGAGGCACGCTTCAAGACATCTGCGGTGACGCTGCCAATGAACAGGTTGTAGAGAGCGCTGTGGTGGTGCGAACCCATGATGACGAGGTCAGCGTTCAATCGTGATGTTTCAGCAAGGACGGTCTCTGCCACCGGTCCCTTGAATTGCAGCGCACGAGCATCCAGCCCGAGTTTGGTCAATGATTCCACAAGCGCGTCGAGCCTTCTCTGGTCCGTCTGAATGGTTTCCTGCGAGGGTTCGACCGGAATGAGTGGCACTTCTCCTCCGTAGGTGGCTGCCGGCATTTCGCGAGGCACCACATGCAACAGAATCACCTGACTGCCGAGGGCGGATGCCAGATCGTGGGTTTGTTTGAGCACCTTGGACGAGACATCGGTGAAGTCCACCAGAGCAACGAGGGTTTTCATAGGATTGTCCTCCTTGTTGATTAGAACGCTCGAACTGCATCTGCCGGATGTGCCAAAACCTGCCGGCAGAGCCCCTTCCCCATCCGCCAGGCCAGATGAGGCAACCCGGAGAGCATCGAAACACGTATCATCCAGCAGGGATCTGACAAGCGGACAACACTACCCCCCTCAAGCTATGAAAACCATTCTTGCCCTCATCGATTTCTCAGATGTCACCCCGAAGATCTTGGAGCACGCGCATGCTCATGCGAAAGCTTTTGGCGGCGACATTGTTCTCATGCACGTCGTGCCGCCAGAGCCTCTGGTGGTGGATTTTGAGCCTCCAGCAGTCCCCCAGGACATATTCAAGATTCGACAACGGGAGCTGCTTGCCATGCGTGACTCACTCACAGAGAAAGGCGTGAACACGACGGCACAACTGTTTGGCGGCCTGCTGCTGGAGACTGTTCTGGACCAGATCAAACTCCTCGATCCAGATCTCATCATCATGGGATCTCATGGTCATGGTGCGCTGTATCATCTGATCGTCGGCTCGGTTACGGAAGGCATCATCAAGCACTCCGCCCGGCCTGTGCTGGTCATACCAAGCATTCCCGCGCCTGAAACCACTCCCCTCAAGGCAGCCGCCAAGAAAACCCGGCGCAGCGTGAAGACTGGGACGCTGATCGGCTCGTTGGGTGGAACACCCGCCCCCCTTTGACATAAGAAGTACAAAACCTCAGGAGGTTGCCACAGTCGGCGCGCACATCCTCACGGGATCGAGCGCTTCGTTCAACTCGGCCTCGGTGATGCCGAGTTCACTCAGGCGGTCCATGCAGAGTTTGCGCACGGGGATACCGGTCTTGGCACTCTCTTTCGCTATCACTACGGCCTTGTCGTAGCCGATTTTTGAATTGAGTCCGGTGATCATGGCGAGGCTGCGCTCGATGAAGTCGCTGCAACGCTTCTTCCTGGCCTCGATGCCGACCACGCAGCGTTCGCAGAAGATCTTGGCGGCGTTCGTCAGCAGTTCGATGCTCTCCAGCAAGGCGGTGGCGAGGGCGGGCATCATGACATTGAGCTCGAAGTTGCTGCCGGCGGCGGCGCACCAAGTGACGGTGGCGTCGTTGCCAAAAACGCGGGCACAGACCTGCATGAGGCTCTCGCACATCACCGGGTTCACTTTGCCTGGCATGATGCTGCTGCCGGGCTGGGTGGCAGGAAGGGAGATCTCGCCGATGGCACATTGCGGGCCTGAGCCGAGCCAGCGGACATCGTTGGCGATCTTAAAAAGGCTGGTAGCGATGGTTTTCAACTAGCCGCTGACTTCGACGAGGGCATCCTTGGTGGACTGGGCTTCGAAGTGGTCCTTCGCCTCGCGGAACGGAACGCCGGTCTTCTCTGCGAGCAGGGCGATGGCCTTCGCGGGGAAGTCAGGGTGACCATTGAGCCCGGTGCCGACGGCGGTGCCGCCGAGAGGAAGCTCGGCGATGGCCTTGAGAGCCTTGTGAACGCGGTCCACTCCGTGCTCGACCTGTCGCGCGTAGCCTTTGAACTCCTGACCGAGCCGCACGGGCGTGGCGTCCATGAGATGGGTGCGGCCGATCTTGAGCACGTCCCAGAATTCCTCCCCCTTCATCGTCAACGCGGTCTGGAGTATTTCGAGAGTGGGGAGAAGTTTGTTCTGCAGTTCCCGCGCAACGGCCACATGCATTGCAGTGGGGAAGGTGTCGTTGCTCGACTGCCCCATGTTCACATGATCGTTCGGATGTACGGGTTCCTTCGTGCCGATGGGTTTTCCAGCCAGCTGACACGCACGGTTCGAGATGACCTCGTTCACGTTCATGTTCGTGCTGGTACCCGAGCCCGTCTGGTAAATGTCGAGCACGAAATGGGCGTCGAGTTTTCCTTCCGCCACTTCGAGCGCGGCCTGCTTGATGAGAGCCGCCTGTCTCTCTGAAAGAAGTCCCAGCTCGTGATGCACACACGCGGCGGCCCATTTGATGAGGCCATAGGCATGCACGATGGGATAGGGCATGGGCCGGCCGCTGACGGGGAAGTTCAAGACGGCGCGTTGTGTGCTGGCCCCGTACAAGGCGTCCACCGGCACGAACATCTCGCCCATGCTGTCTGTTTCGATGCGCATGCTCATGGCAGACTATGCATGCAAGAGGATGAAAGATAAAATACGGATGAGACTCTGGTGCGCACGCAGCACCATCGCAGATGTCGAGACGGCACCGCCAACCGATCCCCCACGTTAGCTCAGCCAAACTGGACTCGAAAAGGAACGCCATCCACCGGCTTGCACTGATGGACGTGTTTTTCCGTCGTGTGGTGCCTCTTGCTGGTGCTTGAGGCGCTCATGTCGCCCGGCCCTACTTCGTCTCGCCGAGCACACGCTTGATGTCGGCGGCCTGCTGGTCGGTGCTGGCGGCATAGTCCTGCCACACGACCTTGCCATCTTTGACGAGGAAACAACTGCGCTTGGCGAGCGAAAGCGCACCTTTGAGCATTTTCTCGACCTTGAAGGCGGCGACGATCTTGCCTTCGGGATCAGCGATGAGGTCATAAGGCAGGGTGAACTTGTCCCTAAACTTCTTCTGCGCCTCAGGCGTGTCAAAGCTCACACCGAGCACCTGAACGCCGTCCTTGGTCAAATCCGCGAAGGCATCACGCAGGGAGCATGCCTGCTTGGTGCAGCCGGGGGTGTCGGCCTTGGGGTAGAAGAAGACGACCGTGGGGCCTTTCTTGTACACGTCGGCAAAGTTGACGGTGGCACCATCTTGATTGATGCCAGAGACGGCAGGAGCGTCGTAGTTGACCTTTTCACCTTCTCCGGCGACGGCGGTGCCGAAAAGAGCGTTGAACAGGGCGGTGAGCATGAGGAGACGGGTTTTCATGGGATTACGAACGAATTGAATTGGTTATTCGACGGTGGCTTTGAGGCCGGGAACAGCGGTGGTGAGTTGTTTTACGCCGGCCTTGGTGGCCTTGGACTGCCAAAGATAGACATTTTTGAGGCTTTTGATTTTGGCGAGGTGCTTCAATCCAGCGTCGGTGATCTCGGTGCCGTAGAGATTGAGGCTCTCAAGTTTTTTGAGACCAACGAGTGCTTCGAGACCAGCGTCCGTGACCTTGGTCTGGCGCAAATCGAGGGAAACGAGGCGCGGAAGCTGACCGATGGTCTTCAAAGCGGCGTCAGTGACGATGGTGCGGCCGAGATCAAGCTGGACGATGTTTTCCTTGATCGGCAGGATGCCTTCGACCTTGCTGTCATCGCATTTGGAAACGCCAGTGAGGAAGTCGACGCGCACGAGCGGGCTTTCGACCTTCACTGGGGCGACTTGGGCTCCGGCGGCCTTCGCCTTGGCGAGAAGATCGTCGGAGAGCGGCTTCACCTCTTTTTCGAGGCTTGCGTAGAACAGATCGTGCGGACGGGGCTTGAAGGGCTTTGCGAGCTCGGTGGCCGCTCCAGCAGGCATGCCCTGCGTATTGCCGATCCAGCCTGCGAAGTCAGCACCCTCTTCGATCCACTTCTTGAGCAGGGCGATCTCTTCTTTCGTCAAGTCGTCGCCTTTAGGCGGCATGTGGCCGTCGTCGTCTTTGGGCAGCATGACCGATTCGTAGATAGCGCTCTTGTCCGGCGCTCCGGCGGTGAGCACGGGGCCATTCTCGCTGCCTTTGACGATGGCCCAGGATGCGTCGAGACGCAGACCGGCCTTCGGCTCCTTTTTCTTCCCATTCTCCTCGAAAGGCGCCTTGTGGCAGTCGATGCACTTCTTGGTGAGGACGGGAAGCAGCTCCTTTTCAAAGTTTACCGCCGCAGAGGCAGAAGACACAGACAGGCAGGTGGCGACAAATAATGTGAAACGAAACGCAGGAGTGGACATGTGGTTGGAGAGGGTGATAGAACTAAAAATATTGCGAGGCGCGTCTGCCCGCCAAAATAGGGGCAGGGATAACGCTTGCCTGCCTGTCTTGTTTCAGAGAAATGATGAGCAACCCAACCACTGATCATGAGCACGCCCACCTCCGCCCAAATCGAAGCTGATTCGGTCCTCCGCCGCAGCACTCTGGCCATTGTCATGGGAGGTGGCGCCGGGACGCGTCTCTTTCCGCTGACCAAGGATCGTGCGAA
>CAMCWM010000329.1 GCA_945882215.1 Akkermansia muciniphila
ATTCTCCTACCACTTCCGGCGTCCGGTGCGTGGCGAAGTGTTTGTCTTCACAACGAAGCACATCAGTGGCATTGAAGATGACCCTCGATTCGACAAACGCCAGGGTTCGCAGCATTACATTAAGCGGCTTGTAGGTGTGCCTGGTGACCGGTTGGAGGTGAAATCGCCCGTGCTCTGGATCAATGGCAGGCCAGCCGAAGAGTTTGGCATGAAGCGTGTGGCGGCCATGGAGGGGCCTTACAAAGGCTACGGCAACCACGACAAGCTCGCTGAAGGCAGAGTGCGTGAACTGAGCGCGCGTGATGGTGCCCGTGAATACTGGGCCATGGGCGACAACAGCTACAACAGTTCCGACAGCCGCTACTGGGGCACCGTGCCGGAACGCAATCTAGTCGGCCCGGCTCTGTTCTGCTACTTCCCGCTGGGGCGGAACTGGGGTGTGATCCGGTAGGTTACGCCTTCATCCCTTCCTGGCGCAGGAAGCTTTCCACCCAGGTGATGTCGTACTGACCGTGCTGGAAGTCGGAGGTGGTCAGGATCTGGCTTTGCAGCGGGATGGTGGTCTTGATGCCTTCGACGGTGAACTCGCCCAACGCACGGCGCATGCGGCGGATGGCGATGTCGCGTGTGGCACCGGTGACGATGAGCTTGGCGATCATCGAATCATAATACGGTGGCACAGAGTAGCCGGAATAAACGTGCGTATCGACGCGGACACCACGGCCACCAGAGGTGTACCACAGAGTGATCTTACCGGGGCTGGGGGCGAAGTTGCGGGAAGGATCCTCGGCATTGATGCGGCACTCGATGGCGTGGCCGCGAGGCTGGGCGTTCACGACGTGCTCGCTAAGCGGCAAGCCTGCGGCGATGCGGATCTGCTCCTTGATAAGGTCGCAACCATAAACTTCTTCAGTGATGGGATGTTCCACCTGAATGCGGGTGTTCATCTCCATGAAGTAGAAATTCTCACACTTGTTATCGACGAGGAACTCGATGGTGCCACAGTTCTCGTAGCCGATCTCTTTGCAGAGCTTCACCGTGGCATCGCCCATGCGTTTGCGCATTTTGGGGGTGATTTTCGGGGAGGGGCATTCCTCGATGATCTTCTGATTGCGCCGCTGCATGGAGCAGTCGCGCTCGCCGAGGTGAACGACGTTGCCGTGGGAGTCGGCGACGACCTGAAACTCGATGTGATGGGGTTTCTCGACGAGCTTTTCCATGTACATGGAGCCGTCGCCAAAGCACTTCATGGCCTCCAGGGAGGCGGCCTGAAAGCTGGAGCCCAGGGTGGCCTCATTGAGCACCGGGCGCATGCCGCGACCGCCGCCGCCGGCGCTGGCCTTGACCATGACCGGGTAACCGATCTTGCGCGCCCATTCGAGAGCCTCTTCCTCGGTATGAATGATGCCGTCGGAGCCAGGGGTGATCGGCATGCCTGCCTTCAGGGCCGTTTCACGCGCCACGTTCTTGTCGCCCATCATGCTGATGACGCGGGCGGAAGGCCCGATGAACTTGATTTTGCACTTCTCGCAGACCTCCGCGAACTCAGCCTTCTCAGAGAGGAATCCGTAGCCAGGGTGAATGGCATCGACATTGGCAATCTCCGCCGCGCTGATGATGCGGCTGATCTTCAGGTAGCTTTCGCTGCTCGGACCGGGGCCGATGCAGATGGCCTCATCGGCGAGGTGAACGTGCATCGAATCAACATCGGCCTCGGAATAGACGGCGACGGTTTTGACATCGAGTTCCTTGCAGGCGCGGATGACGCGGAGGGCGATTTCACCACGGTTGGCGACGAGGACTTTTTTGAACATGAGCGGCGGGAGAGTGTGGAGTGAGTCTTGACTGGCTTGATCCACTTGACGAACCGGGAGCCGGTCAAGTCCTCAAGCAAAAGCCAAGGATGAGGCGATCAGGCTTTCAGTTCAAACAGCGGCTGGCCGTATTGAACGGGTTTGCCATCTTCCACGAGAACGCGGGCGATGGTGCCGCGGGCTTCGGCCTTGATCTCGTTCATGACCTTCATGGCCTCGATGATGCAGACGTTGCTGTTTTCGTCCACGATGTCGCCAATGCTGGCGAAAGCCTTTTCACCTGGGGAGGCGCAGCGGTAGAAGGTGCCGACCATGGGGGAATTGATGGTGGGGCCGACGGGGTCGGCGCTGGCTGCCGGTGCTGCGGCGATGGCAGCGGGAGCGACCGCGACAGGTGCCGGGGCCGCATGAGTTGTCATGGAAACCGGAGCGGCGGAGGCCACAGGCATGCTTTTGAGCAGTTCCTTGACGGCATCCAGGTCAGAGCCACGGCGCAGCTCAAGTTTGGCGTCCTTTTGCTCGCTGTGGAAATAGGTCAGGTTGTTCTCGGCCATCAGTCCGACGATCTCGCGTATCTGTTTCAGATCGTAGGCGCAGGAAGATGCGGAGGAGGCGGGAGAGGCTGGTTTGGTGGTGGTGCGTTTGGCCATGTCGGGAGGAGTGTGTCAACGGACGCCCCGATACTACAAACTCCCCCGCCCGTGGCAACCACAAAGGCATCCTTGATTTTCAAGGCATCGGCAGGGCGATATGGCTGATTTCAAGCAGCCATCGCAGGCTGCCGTCTTCAGCGTTTACCGCCAAACAACCCGCTGAAACTGCTGCTGATCACGCTGGTCAACGCACTTTGAATCTGGCTGCCGCTGGGGAGATTCTCGTCGATCTGTCCCTTCGGCGTGAGCTTGTCGATCACCTGGGGTAAAAACTGAGCGAGCAATGGCAGGACGGTGTGGGCCTGCATGCCAACCTTGCTGGCGAGCCGCTGAATCTCCTCCGCACCCACAGCGTTTTGCAGTTGTTCCGCCTCGATGGGCTGATTCGCACCTGCGGAGACCCAAGAGGCGAACTGATCACCCAAACCGGCCTTTTGAAACTGCGCCATCAGCCCTTGCAAGCCACCCGCGTCGTTGAGAAGGCCGGAAAGCATCGTGGCCGGATCTTGTTTGGAGGAGCCGCCGAGCATGCTGCCCAACGCGTTTTTGGCGAGTGAATCGAGGAGTCCCATGAGTGCGCGAAGTGTGGGGGAGGGGATTTCAAAGTCAAGGTGGCTTCGCCGTCAAAGGTCAAGAGGGTCAAGTGTCGTGTTAACCGCAGACTCGACACTTGACCCTCTTGACAACGCTCGACCCGCGAAGCCTTGACCACGCATCCCCACCCGCTACTCTCCCCGCCCCCAACCCAAAAAATCATCACCATGAGCCAAACCCACGAATTCCAGGCCGAAGTCAAACAAGTCCTCGATATCGTCATCCACAGCCTCTACACCGACCGCGAGATCTTCATCCGTGAACTGGTGTCCAACGCCGCCGACGCGATGGAAAAGATGCGCCTCACCCAGCTCACGGAGAAGGACATCTTTGACGCCTCCGCCGAGCTGCAAATCAGCATCACCACCGACGAGGCCGCCAGCACGCTCACCATCGCCGATACCGGCATCGGTATGACGCGCGCCGAGTTGGTCGAAAACCTCGGCACCATCGCTCACAGCGGCTCGAAGGCCTTTGCCGCCGCTTTGAAGAACGCCGGCAAGCAAAACGACGCGCAACTCATCGGCCAGTTCGGCGTGGGCTTCTACTCTGCCTTCATGGTAGCCGACAAGGTCGAGGTCCACACGCATTCCTGGCGCAACGACGGCGAGCACCTCGTCTGGACCAGCGATGGCAGCAGCAGCTACACGATTGACGAGTCGTCCGATCAGAAGCGCGGCTGCAAAATCGTGCTTCATCTCAAAGAGGACGCCGCCGACTTCGCCAAGGAGCACACGGTGAAGCAGATCATCGAGAAGCACTCAAACTTTGTCAGCTTCCCGCTCCTGCTCAATGGCGAACGCGTTAACACCGTCGAGGCTCTCTGGCTCAAATCTAAGGAAGGCATCAACGACGAGCAGTACAAGGAGTTCTACAAGTTCACCGCGCACGCTTTCGATGATCCCAGCTACCGTCTGCACTTCCAGGCCGAGTCGCCCATCGTCATCAACGCGCTGCTCTTCACGCCCACGCAGAACATGGAATCCTTTGGCATGGGCCAGATGGAGCCGGGTGTGTCGCTCTACTGCAAAAAGGTGCTCATCGACTCCAAGCCGAAGAAACTCCTGCCGGAGTGGATGCGCTTTGTCCGTGGCGTGATCGACAGCGAAGACCTGCCACTGAACATTTCCCGCGAAAGCATGCAGGACAGCGCCCTCGTGCGCAAAATAGGCGATGTGGTCGTGAAACGACTCCTCAAGCACCTCGACAAGGAGGCCACCGACGATGCGGCAAAGTTCAACAAGTTCTATGCTGACTTCAGCCGCTTCTTCAAGGAAGGCGTCGCCACCGATCACACCAACCGCGACGTCATCGCCAAGCTGCTCCGCTTTGAGTCCAGCATGACGCAGCCCGGCGAGACCGTCGGCCTGGCCGACTATGTGAAGCGCATGACCAGCGAGCAGAAGGCCATCTACTATCAAGTGGCCACAAGCCGAGCCGCCATCGAAAGCGGCCCGTACCTCGAAGCCTTCAAGGCCAAGGGCATTGAGGTGCTCTTCATGTTCGAGACCATCGACGAGTACGTCGTTTCGAGCCTGCACAAGTTCGACGACAAGGATCTCAAGTCTGTCAACGCCGATGACATCGACCTCGGTGACAGCGACGCCGAAGGCGAAGCCCTCCCCGAAGCCGAAACGACCACTCTTTGCGATTGGATCAAGGAACGCCTCACCGCCCAGGTCGATACCGTCCGGCCCGGCAAGCGTCTCGTCGGCTCACCCGCCCTCGTTTTGACCCCCGAAGGCGAAATGACCCCGCAGATGCGCCAGATGATGAAAGCCCTCGGCAAAGACGGTGGCATGCCCGGCCCAAAAGTCGTGTTCGAGATCAACCCGCGCCACAGTCTCGTCAAAGGCCTCTCCAAGCTCCACCAAAGCGACCCCGAAACCGCAGGACTCATCTCCGAGCAGATTCTCGACAACGCCTTGCTGAG
>CAMCWM010000330.1 GCA_945882215.1 Akkermansia muciniphila
GGCGTGGAGCTGCACATGGATGGTGGGTATCATGAAACGTTGATTTGGGCACCGAAAGGCACTGCGGTACATTTCGAGGCCGATGAGGTCATTGTTCACGATTTGGGCGATACACAGCTCATTCAGGTCAAATCAGACCGATTCGTCGGATCAGACGAATCACTCACCACCAAGCGGCTCTCCCCCGTGCTTCCGGTGCCATCGCGAAAAAACCTCCGCGTGCCCTTCAAGAGCTGCTCCGACATGCTGAAGCATGATGGAGCCCAAAACACACCACTTTGGCAGCTCGCCGTCCAGTATGAGCGTGCTCGCGGCAACTTCACTGAGCGCGAGGTCATCGACAAAATGGTCGCCATCGTGCGCATTCTGCGGAAATCCATCGCCAGCGGCATTGCGGGCACGAGTTATGAGGATCGAGTGCTGCATCATCAGAGCGGGCGCTTTGCCGAGATGATGAACGCGGGGCGTTTGCTCGATGGCGGGGCGTTGAACCGCATCATCCTCTACGTCACCGCCATCATGGAGGTGAAGAGCAGCATGGGAGTCATCGTCGCCGCGCCGACGGCGGGTGCCTGTGCCGCACTGCCTGGCGCGGTGATCGCCATGGCGGAGTCGATGGGCAAAGACGAAGAAGACATGGCCAAAGCGATGCTCGCTGCCGGATTGATCGGCGTCTTCATCGCCACGCGCTGGACCTTCGCGGCGGAAGTGGGTGGATGTCAGGCGGAAGGCGGCTCAGCGGCCAGCATGGCGGCTGCTGCACTTGTCACGCTCGCAGGTGGTTCGCGAGATCAGGCCATCGCAGCGGCCTCGATGGCGTTTCAGAGTATGTTGGGGCTGATTTGCGATCCTATCGCGAATCGTGTGGAAGCACCGTGCCTCGGCAAAAACGTCATGGCTGCCAGCAATGCGCTTTCATGCGCGAACATGTCGCTGGCGGGCTATGACCCGCTGATCCCGCTGGATGAAGTCATCGATGCCGCGAAGCATGTGTCCGAAATGATGCCACGAGAGCACCGCTGCACTTCACTGGGCGGTTTGGCGATCACTCCGACCTCGCTAGAGATCGAGCGGAAGCTCGCAGCGCTGAAAAGCAAGGGCTGCGGCAGTTGTCACTGCTGAGTCCGAAAGAATCACGTCTCGTTCGACTTCTAATCCCACCATGAAACGCCGCTCCTTTATCTCCACGTCCGCCGCCACTGCTTTTGGTTTTCAGTTTGTCCCCGCACATGTCGCGCGTGCGCAGGGAGGTGCTCAGTCGCCGTCGAACAAGCTGCGCATCGCCGCAATCGGTGTGGGTGGACGCGGCGCGGCGGATTTGGGCGACATGGCGGGCGAGGACATCGTGGCGCTGTGTGATGTAGATGAACGCAACGCGGCAGGAAGCTTTAAAAAGTTCCCGAACGCGAAGCGCTTCACGGATTTTCGCAAGATGTTCGATGCGATGAACAACGAGATCGACGCCGTTCTCGTCGCGACACCGGATCATACTCATGCGGTCGCCGTGCTGGCAGCGCTCGGGCATGGCAAGCATGTGTATTGTGAGAAGCCACTGGCGCATACCGTGGCGGAGGTGCGGGCGATGCGGAAGGCGGCGCTGGAGAAGAAGGTGATCACGCAGGTGGGCAATCAGGGGCATTCGTCGGACAGCATCCGCCTTTTTGTCGAAATGGTGCAGTCCGGGGCCATTGGCAACGTGTCGGAGATTCACGCGGGCTGCGATGCGTTCAAAGAGGTGTACTGTCAGATCGGCAAGCAGCAGGCGATTCAGACGGAAAAGCACGACGTGCCTAAGGAACTCGATTGGGACCTTTGGCAGGGGCCGCTGAAGACGCAGGCGTTTCATCCGGCGTATGTGCCGTTTAGCTGGCGAGGCTTTTCGGCCTATGGCAGCGGCTGCATTGGCGACTGGATTTGCCATGTCGTCGATCCGTCCTTCTGGGCGCTGAATCTCGGCATGCCCACGGCGATCACGGCGGAGACGAAGGACTATGATCCGGTGAAGCACGCGGCGTTTTATCCGAAGGGCACGCGGATCACGTATGAGTTCCCCGCGAAGGGCGCACGCGGTCCAGTGAAACTCATCTGGCACGACGGCGAGTTCGGCATCCCGCAGCCGGAAGAGCTGAAGCAGGACAATCGCAAGGTCGTCGGCATCGGCGCGGTGGTGATCGGAGACAAAGGCAAGATCATGCACGGTTCGCACGGCGCGGGCGGTGTGCGCTTGATTCCTGAGGCGAGCATGAAGGGCTTCAAGGTGCCGGAGAAGACGATTCCGCGTGTGCCGAAGGGCAATCACCAGCACGACTGGATCAACGCCATCCGCGAGAACCGTCCCGCTGGCTCCAGCTTCGAATACGGCGGCTCTTTGAGTGAGATCGGCCTGCTGGGCATGATCGCCGTGCGCCGCAGCGGCACGCGACTGGAGTGGGACAATGCTGCGATGAAATTCACGAACGACGCCGAGGCGACGGCTCTGCTGACGCCGGAGTATCGGGCGGGGTGGAGCTTGTGATCCTCACCTCGGCTTGATCTCAAACGCGTCCATCCACGGCAGTGTGATCTGCGGCGGCATGCCGCCGAAGGGCTGGTAGGCGGGAAGCTGGACGATGCTCATGCTGTGCGGCTGACTGGCGATGAAGAACATCGCGTCGGCACAGTCGGCACAGGTGATCATGGCTTCCTTGTGCTTGGCGGAGGGCTGGACGGGACGCTTTTTGACGAGCGGAGTATCCGCCTCGCCCGGAGCGTATTCGGAGACGACGATGCCGTACGCGTTGAGCTGCATGCGGGCGGTGAAAAGCATGCCATGAACGGCCCACTTGCTGGCGGTGTAGGGCACACCGGCGAAGGAATCATAGCCATGCCCGGCTGTGGAAGAGACGACGACGATCTTCCCGCCTCCATTCGCCGCCATCGGTTTGGCAACGGCCTGAATCATGTTTGCCACGCCGATGACATTGATCTCCAAGACCTTCCGCCAGCTCTCCTCGCTGGCGATTCTCGATGGATCGGCATGAGCCATGAAGCGATCCGGCGTGTTGATGCCAGCGGTGTGGATGAGCGCGTCTGGCGTACCGGTTTTTAGGACGGTTTCCATCGCGGCGGCCACGCTGGCACCGTCCGCCACGTCGCACACGACAGGGATGATGTTCGGCGAAAGCGCGGCGCTCTCCTGGAGCGACTCCAGCGTGCGTCCAAACACAAATGTCTTTGCACCGGCGTCAGCAAAACGCTTCGCCGCCGCCTGTCCCATGCCTCCGCCACCGCCGGTGACGATCACGATTTTGTCAGTCCAATTTTGGTCCATGCGCCGATGCTAACGAGCCTGCACGATGCGTCGAGTCTGTGCTTGGCAAAAATCAGGGCGCTGACCGCCAAAGCATCCAAGACGATCGCCCCGATGCCCGATTAGATGTGTCCTTCCATGAGTAAACAGGTCACCATCCTCGGTGCGGGCGTCATCGGCCTCTGCACAGCGCTTTATTGCGCCCGGCGCGGCATACGGGTGACGATCATCGACCAAAAGCCACGTCAGCGCGATGGCTGCTCGTTTGGCAATGCGGGCATGATCGTGCCGAGTCACTTCATCCCCCTCGCCGCGCCCGGAATGGTCAAACTGGGCTTCAAATGGATGTGGAACCCGGAATCGCCCTTCTACATCAAGCCGAGGCTCAATCTCGATCTGCTCACCTGGGGTCTCGAATTTTGGAAAGCGTCCACGAAGAATCGCGTGGATGCCGCCGCGCCAATTTTGCGCGATTTGAGCCTGCTGAGCCGTCAATGTTATGAGGAGATCGGTCTCGACTTCGGTCTCGTGAAAAAGGGACTGCTCATGCTGTGCAAAAAGCAGCAGACGCTCGATGAAGAAGCCCACATGGCTACAATGGCGAATCACCTCGGCATTCCCGCCGAGGTGCTGGATGCAAAAGCCACCGCCGCGCTTGATCCCGCAGTGACGATGGATGTTTGCGGTAGCGTGTTTTTCCCGAAGGACTGCCACCTTGCGCCCGGACGTTTCATCGCGGCTGTGGAAGCTGAGCTGTTGAAGCTCGGTGTCGAGATGCTGTGGGAGACGGACGTGCGTGGCTTTGAGGTGGAAGGCCAGGCGCTTCGCGCCGTCAAGACGTCAAAAGGTCAAGTGGAGGGTCAAGAAGTAGTGCTGTGTGGCGGCGTGTGGTCGGCGCAGCTTGCGAAGGAGCTTGATGTGAAGCTGCCGATGCAGGCGGGCAAAGGCTACAGTCTCACGCTCACGAATCCAAAGCAGCTCCCGGAGTTGTGCAGCATCTGCACCGAAGCACGACTCGCCGTGACACCGATGGACGGCACGCTGCGTGTCGGCGGCACGATGGAAATGGCTGGAACGGATGAATCGATCACACCACGCCGCGTGCGCGGCATCACACGGGCATTCCCCGATTACTTCCCCGCCTTCTCCGATAGCGACTTCGCCGAGGTGAAGCCCTGGAGCGGTTTGCGTCCCGTTTCTCCGGATGGGATGCCCTACCTCGGCCGCACGCAGCGCTGGAAAAATCTCACCGTGGCCTCTGGCCATTCGATGATGGGATTGAGTTTAGCTCCCGCGACGGGCAAGATCGTCGCCGACGTGCTTAGCGGCGAGAAATCGCCCGTGGCGCTCGATTTGATGTCACCCGACCGCTTTGCATGAAAACCATTCTTCTCGCTCTTTGGGCAGTTTCAACGACTGCGCTCGCTTTGGACCGCCCGAAACTGCAAATCATCAACGCGGGTGAAAAAGCCGTGGAGGTCTTCTGGATCGCTCCAGATGGCAAACGAGTGACCAATGGCAAAATCGAACCCGGCAAGGACAGCATCATCGGCACGACGATCGGACACCGGTTTGTTATCGTGGTTGAGGGAAAGGAGACGGAGGTTGTGTGCAAGGTGCCGGTGCAGGCGTTCCGACATGATCCCAAAGCGAAGGATGGTGTGCCTGCCTTTTACACCCAGGTCGTTT
>CAMCWM010000331.1 GCA_945882215.1 Akkermansia muciniphila
ACTACCTGCTGCATCATGAGGGGAAATTTTGGTGCATGTGGAGCGCAGGGCCGGTGGTGGAGGATGTGCCGACGCAGCATGTGCGCTATGCGACGAGTGATGACGGATTGACATGGAGCACGCCGAAAAATCTCACGGGCATGCCGCTGGAAGGCCGCGCCTACATCGCACGCGGATTTTGGCTGCGAGATGGCGAACTGCTGGCACTGGCGGCGAGTTACAAAGGCAAAGGGGCCTTTGGCGTGGACAAGGACTTGAAGCTGGTGGCGTTCGCCTGGGACAAGAGCGGTAACTCCTGGAAGGAGAAGGCCGTCGTGTTTGAAAACGCGATCAACAACTTCTCCCCGCAGAAGCTGTCCACGGGCGAGTGGATGATGACGCGGCGGGATGCGCGATTCAATGTCTCGATGCTCATCGGCGGCGTAAAATCGCTCACCGAGTGGGAGGTCATTCCCGTGGTGGACCGATTGGCGGCGCTGAAAGCGAGCAAGTTCAGCCCAGACGAGCCGGTGTGGTGGGAGCTGGCTGATGGTACGATCATGTCGGCCATCCGTGACAATGGCGGATCGCAGCGGTTGTTCCGCTCCGTCTCGACCGACCACGGGCGCACCTGGAGCAAGCCGGAGATCACGAATTATCCGAATTCGACGAGCAAGCTGTTCACGCTGAAAACGAGTCGCGGCTTCCGCGTGCTGGTTTCCAATGCGAACCCCACGATAGGGCGACGCGAGATGCATCTCGCGATCTCGGAGGACGGCAAGCAGTTCACGCGCATGGCGCGTCTGGACATCCCATCGCCCAGGGCCACGACGTTTCAGTATCCGCACGTCATCGAGCACGAGGGCAGCCTGTTCATCGCGTTCTCGAACAAGAAGAACGTCACTGAGGTGCTGAAGGTGCCGCTGGATGAGGTGGAGAAGTTGCGCAAGTGAGGTGCTACTTCACAGAAGTGGCGAAACCGGCCTCAGTCCGAGCAAGTTCGGCTTTCATGGCCTCACGGAGTTTGGCGATGCGATCAGTGTGTGTGGCGTCACCGATGAGATTTTTCAGTTCCTCGGGATCGGACTTCAAATCGTAGAGTTCCTCGCCGGACTGGCCGTCGAGGTAGTGAACGAGCTTGAAGTGATCCTGCACGACGGCGGAGTAAAGCGGCACGCCCTGATGATTGTCCTGCTTGGCGCCAGTGAGAATGGTCTGGCTGACCTTGGAGCCGTATTCGTTGCCCATATGCTCATAGTAGCAGGCGTGGGGCCAGGCGGCGTCCGGCTTTTCGAGCAGCGGGGTGAGATCGCGACCATGAACCTGCCACGGCACTTTCACGCCACTGATGGCAAGGAAGGTGGCCGCGAGATCGGGCGCGTTGACTGGAACGTCGCAGACTTTGCCCGTCGGGAAACGTGATGGCATGCTGACGATGAGTGGGGAACGGTAGTTCGCATCATAGGGCGCGAGTTTGGTTCGGAAGCCGTGCTCGCCCATGCTGAAGCCCTGGTCGGCGGTGTAGATGATGAGCGTGTTGTCGTACTGGCCGGATTCCTTGAGCGCGGCGATCAATTGACCGACGCCTTCGTCGATGGCGGGAACGCATTCGTTCACCTGGCGGACCCAGTCGTCGAAGCGCTTCGCCTTTTTCGTTTCACCGAAGGCTTCGCCGCCCTTTTTGGCGATGGGATGACCGTCTTCACCTTTGGACCAAGCCTGCATCTTGTTGAGGTAATCGGGCTTGCCTTCGCGCGGCGGGAAGATGTCGGCAGGAACAGGCACTTCAGCGCCCTTGTAGCTGCCGAAGTGGCGTTTCGCTGGTTTCGAGGGGCCGTGGACGCTGCCGTAGCAGAGCCAGAGATACCAGGGCTTCGCGGCGTCGCGGTTTTTGCCACGGATGTAATCGAGCGACCACTGAGTGTAGTTGTCAGCAGGGTAGCCTTCCACGGTCTGCTCCTTGCCGTCGATGGAGAGAATCTGCGTCTCGTAATACGCGCCGGCGTTTTCAGGATGCAGCGGACGGTTCCAGACGATCTGATGATCCCAGTCGCGTCCCCAGCCGTTGTCAGTGCCAGTGTGCCACTTTCCGATGTGCGCGGTGTGCCAGCCCTGCTTGCGCATTTCGGCGGGAATGAACGGACACTGCTTTGGATCGTATGTGCTGCCGGGATATTTGCCCGCCATCGACATCGACTCAATGCCATGCGGATGACGACCTGTGAGCAACGTTGCGCGTGAAGGCATGCACCAGGAGCCAAGATACGCGGCGTGGAAACGCACGCCGTTCTTCGCCAGTGCGTCGATGTTCGGCGTCTTCACCCACGGCCATGAGCCGGGGTAGCAGCCGACGGTTTTCGTCGATTGATCGTCAGCGTAGATGAAGAGGATGTTCGGACGTTTTGCCTCCGCCGCCGAGGCTTGAAATGCGAAGGTGCCGAGCAGGAGGAGAATGAGTGCTTTCATGGTGGCGCGGTAAACGCCACGCACGACGGCTTTGTAGCCGGAAAGCGCCTGGAATCACTCAAGCGGCGTTTCCCTGCGAAGGCGGCGGCAGTTTCGCCATGGGCGGTCGCAGCACACCCTGCGGCGGTTTCGCAAGCGGAGCCCCCGGTGGTCTGGCGATGGGTTTCGACACCGGAGGGGAAGGCGGTCTGCCGACCGGTTTTGCCACCGTGCCAGAAGTGGGTGGTTGTGACGGCGGAGGTGGCGGCGGCTTGGCTCCTGGAACAGGCGGCGGCTTGACGGGCGCTGCCGCCGGCGCCCGGGCAATCGTTGAGAGCACAGATTGCGGTGGTGGCGCGGCCTGCGCCTGTTTGGGCGCGTGAGCTTTTTGAATCATGTCCCACAGGCGCAGTCCACGCAGCAGGGGATGGTTGCGCAGGGCGGCGAGCACGTTGTCCTTCGTCGCTGGCGGCTCGGTGGCGAGCTGGTCGTAGGATCCTTCACGCTGCGCGGCCAGCATGCGGCCGAGCGCGGCCAGGATGGCAGATTCCGCGGCCGGCATGTGATGAAACGTGTTCTTCGCCTTGAAGACGTTGAGCAGTTCCAGAGTGAGCTGGCCGGAGACAGGCGCGGCGTCATGACGCAGGAGAAGTGTGTCTCCGCCGGCCTCCTTGAGCCGCTCCAGAACGGCGATGAAACTGCCACGCATCGCATCGCTGGTGGCGATGCGCACCTTGCTACCGCCCCATTCGAACCAGCGGTCGGCCCCATCGAAATTGTCGTAGCTCTTGCGGATGTCCCCTTCGCTGATCGTGACAGGCGGCGCGACCATGAGTTCGATGAGATCCCTCACACGCTCACCAAGGTCGATGGCGCTGGCTGGGGCGATTTCCGCCTTGGCTGCATCAACGGCCTGCTGGAGCAATGCGTCGATTTTTTCCGCGAGCGGTGTTTTGGTGACGACCGTCGGAGGTGGCGCTGCCTGCGGAACCGCAACAGGTGCCACGGCAACGGCGGCAGAGGGTTCAACAGCCTTGGCTTCTTCAACAACACGCACCGGCACCGGGGCGGTCTCGACAACAGCAGGAATGACTGGACCCGTGCCAGCAACGACGGGCGCAATGGCAGCGGGAGCTGCCACCGCTTGTGGCTGTGGAGCCTGTTCCGTCTGCGTGGCCCGCATGGCATACACTTCCGCGGCCGCGGCGAGCAGATGACGCGGGAAAATTGCCCCACCCGCCGTGAGGCGGTCCATGTCTTCCTCCAGCAGCGGATGAATCGCGGAGGTGATGCCATCCTTCTTGCGCTGCTCCACGAGTTCCGGCGTTTCGAGTCGGCAGTTGAGCAGCAGCCGTTTCTGCTCGTTGGCCACGGGCAGCATGTCGATCACCGGCAGGCGGAAACCCAGCGGCGCGTTCGAGTCCGGCACGCCGATGCGTCCGCGCAATGCCTGCGTGAGCGCGGCGTCCCACATGGCGAAGCGTTCTGCCACGAGGCCAATCAAAACGACCCAATTTTCGCTTTGATCGATCAGCGAGAACAGCAGGCGCTGCATTTCATCAAACTGGGGCTGCGCGGCCACGAGATCGAGCTGGTCGAGCACCAGCACCGCTGGAGAACCAGCCTGCGAGGCCAGCTTGCCGAAAAGCTGGATGACGAGACCCATTTCCGAGCGTGCGAGCGGCTCGGGCACGTTGAGATACTTCAGCTCGTTCTCCGTGAGGTAGGCGGCGCCGGAGAGCCACTGCGCGGCGAGATGCTCCTTGTCATCACGCAGGACATTGAGCAGGCAGCGCAGCACGCTGCGGGGCACCATGGGATGATCGGCCTCCAAAAGCTGCACCGCCTGGTGGATCATCTCCTTGCGCGTCTCCAGCTCAATGTCCGCCCAGGCCTCGTGCAACTCCGGCAGTGTGAGATCCTGCTCGACCACCGGTTTGAGCAATGCATAAGCGAGCAGACGTAGCTGGCTGTAGGGCGCTTCTTTGCCCTCCGCATTGCGTGCCGGGTGCCGCAGGCTGCTGACGAAGCGTGAAAGGATGAAGTTCTCCAGCGCCTCCGGCTGCAGCGGCGGGTTCGGCGCATACGCGTAAAAAATGCGGTCGGCACACTCGCGCCGCAGTCGCGCAAAGAGATGCGATTTGCCCGAACCGCCCGCCCCACGCACAAAACGCACCTGGCTGCGATGCTGGGCACGCACCTGATCCACGGCGATGCGCAGCGCACCAAACGGCACCGAATGAATGTAGGGCACATCCAGAAAGGAGGCGGAGTTCCACAAATCATTCTCGCCCACGCTCGTGGACATGAAGGGGTTCAGGCCGGCATAGGAGGACATGGTCTTGGGAGTCAGTTCAATGTTCGGGAGAAGGCGGAGCCGGCATCAGGAGAGCCAGCACCAGGAGTAACCGGGCGGGCCTAGAGACATCGGTACAAGCAGGGCACGTTCCTGCTCGGGGAGGTCTTGCGGCCGTTCACAAGGTTCTAGCAGGAGGTGCCCATTGTTGTAAAGCGTCTCAATCAAACTTCGTAAAACCTGACTATCAGCC
>CAMCWM010000332.1 GCA_945882215.1 Akkermansia muciniphila
GCCCTCCGGCAGTTGGTGAAACTTGTCGTTCAGATTCACCGGCAGCGCGCTCTCCGGCCAGATCACGAGATCGGTCGAACTCTGACCGTCTTTGGCCGCCGCATACATGCGGGTGAACTGATTGAGCCGCTCGTAGATGCTCTCGGCCAGTCGTCCGCTCCAGGCATCCACCTGCGCCACGTTTGGCTGAATCAGCACCGTGCGCACCGCGAAGCCGCTCAGCTCACCGAGCACCGCTGTGGGAGCAGGATTGATCCAGCTAAACAAGTAGGGGATGCCTCCAAGGGTTTGGATGTCTCATGGCCACTAAATAGCAAGCTGGAGATGAGCATGGTGCAATCTTGCACAACGACGATTAGGCAAGCCCAAGGCCCGTCGGACTTATGAAGGGTTATTTACTTTGGTCGCCTTAATTGTTCGATTACCATTTTTATTATAATAACCATATTTAATACTTCAATGAGCATTCCATCTTCAGCCACTCACCTTTGTGCTGCGGCCTTGGTCCTGACCATGATGCTCGGCTCTCAAACGATGCAGGCGGCCACCACGCTGGACTGGAGTCCCACGGCGGCAACCACCACTTGGGCCACAAGCAGTAACTGGATCGGGGGCGTGGCTCCTACCAGCGATCTGAGCACCCACATCGCCCGCTTCAACCAGACCGGCTACACCAGCCAGCCGAATTACGGCACCACCAGCATCAATGGCCTCATTTTTGGCGACGGCAGCACAGCCACCGCCGCCACAACGCTCTCCGGCACCACACTGAGCCTGGGCAACGGCGGTATCACCGTCAACGCGAACGCCGGAGCGGTCACGCTCGATGGCGGCATCGCTCTGGGGGCGAATCAGACCCTGACCAACCATTCTGCCAGCACCCTGACGGTGAATGCCGGCATCACGGGCAACAATTTGACAGCAGGCACCGGCACGGTGACCTTCACGGGGGGCCAGCTCCATCAACACCAACCTCGTCATCAATGGCGGCGGCGCTGTGAACATCAGCGGCACCTCAGCGATCTGGTCTCACGCTCCGAATCTCACCATGGGATCCAACTCGAGCGGCAACTCGCTCACGATCAGCGGCGGTGCCACAGTATCGACATATCTCACCCTCATTGCGGGCGCTGCCTTCAACAACAACACCGTGACGGTCACAGGTGCCGGCACGACTTGGGCGATCGGCTACAACTCCGATTTTTTTGACCGTGGCACTGGCAACACCTTCAACATCCAGGCGGGTGCTGCGGTGACCTCAAGCGCCATCAACTACGTTGGTTACTACAGCAATGCCATCAGCAACTCGATCTTGGTCGATGGCGCCAGTTCGATTTGGAACACTTCCACCCTCGATTTAGCCAACCAGGGCTCCAGCAACACGATCACCATCAGCAACGCCGGCACGATCAACACCAACGGCGGCGTCACCCTTGGCGTCAACGGTGCCTCCAGCAACAACAGCGTGACCATCACCGGCACCGGTTCCTCCTGGAAACTCAACAACAACAATCTCTCAGTGGGCGGCGGGAGCGGCAACACCATCAACGTCAGCAGCGGTGGCGACCTCAACAACATCAACACGCTGACCCTCGGCGGGACCAATGCAGCGCTGAATCTCGGCAATGGCACCGGCATCAGCACCGCGACGGTGAACCTAGTTAATCTGAGCGCGGCAAGCTCGCGGTTGAACTTCAACAGCGGTCGTCTGACGGCGCGGCAAAACGGCGCGCTGGTTCAAGGCGCGGGTGAAATCGTCCTCAACGGTGCTGCTTATCTTTCCACCACCTTTGCAGCCTCGACGATCACCAACAAGATCAGCGGAGCTGGCAGCCTTACCAAGGAGGGCGTCGGGCAACTGACCCTTTCGGCAGCCAACACTTACAGTGGCACCACCACCATCAGCGCAGGCACGCTGCAAATCGGCAATGGCAGCACGACCGGCTCGCTCTCCACCAGCAGCGCGATCACCAACAACGCAACCCTCGTCTTCAAGCGCAGCAACACCGTGACCCAGGGCACGGATTTCGCCAGTACGATCAGCGGCAGCGGCGCGATGACGCAGGCAGGCAGCGGTGCGCTCGTACTCACGGGTGCGAACGACTACACCGGCACCACCACCGTGAGCAGCGGCAGTCTCGTCGCCAACAACACCAGCGGCTCCGCCACTAGCAGCGGCGGCATCGTGGTCAATGCGGACACCCTTCTCTCCGGCACCGGTCGAGTGAATACCGGCAGCAACGCCATCACCCTCAACGGCACCCTCACCATCGGCGACACCACACTCGGCACGGCCGTGCGCACCGATCTCGAACTCGGCACCACCAGTGGTTCTGGCATCACACTCGGCGCCACCGGCAGCATGCGTTTCGACCTCTTCAGCGGTGCTGGCGCGGGCGACAACACCGCGAGCCTCACCGCCAGCGATCTCCTCATCCTCTATGGCGACGTATCGCTCCTCAGCGGTTCCACCCTCCTCATCGACAACCCCAACAACATGTCCGCCTGGGCCATCGGGGACCAATGGCGGTTGTGGGATGTGACCAACGCCGGCACGCGCACCGGCAGCTTCGCCCTCGCCAACATCATCGCCCCGCTGCTCAGCGGTGGCGACAAATCTTGGAGCTTCAACAGCGACACCGGCATCCTCAGCATCGTCCCAGAACCTGGCCGTGCCACGCTGCTGCTGCTTGGACTCTGCGGCATGCTTGGGCGCCGTCGTCGTTGCTAGAAGGTGCACGATTTTGCTCCTGACCACTCGTTACGCCAAGCATGCTCCAATCCCAACAACGCACCCCTGCCTGGCCCACGCTGCTGTTCTCCCGCATCGTCGAGTTCATGCCTTCATGGGCGCGCTGGAGCATCGCCGCCATGGCGCTGGTGATGCCTGTGCTCACTTTCACGCACGGTCATGCATGGAAGCAGGCAGTGAAAGCCGCGTGGTCACGCTGGGAAGTCCGCCGTGCCACGCTGCTGCTGCAAAATGAACTTACCACTGCGGAGGGTGTGAATCTCCTCCTCAATGCGCTGATGCGCTCTCCAGATGAGCCGGAGGTCATTCGTTCCCTCGCCCAGCTCACTGACCAGGCTGGCATGCCTGCTCACGCGCGCTTCTTCTACGAGCACCTTGACCGCAGGAACGCCATGACGCCGGATGACCAACTGCGCCACGCTGCCTCCCTCGCGCGTCTGCACGACCAGACCGGCGCACAGATCGCCCTGCGCAAATTTGCGCAAGCCGAAGGCGAATCGCCTGCGCTCTGGCGCACCCAGGCCGAGATCGCCACCACATGCGGCGACCATGCCAGCGCCCGTGCCGCGCTCTCCAAAGTTCTCGCTCAAGTGCCGCAGGATGCCGCCGCCGTCATGAGCCACGCCAAATCACAGGCTTTTTCCACCGAGGCCAGCCAGCAGCATGCAGGCATCGATCAGCTTCTCGATCTCTTCGAAAAGTCCCTGCACGATTACGATCCCACCCAGCGCGCCCACTGCTTCTGGACGCTCGCCAGCATGACCATCCACGACACGGCGCAACGCGATCGCTTCGCCGCTCTAATCAGTCGCATGCCATGGAAAAAACTCGAGCGCCGCGTCATGCAGCGCCTGCTGGAGGCATCACTCGACCCCGCTGACCGTGACGAAACCAAGCTGCGTGACTGGCTGCGCGAGATGTTTCACCGCGAGGCAGACACCGAGGCCGAGGAGCGCCTGTCCATCGCCAAAATGCTCCAGCGGCACGGGCTGCATCTTCTCGTGCTCGAATGGATCACCTTCGACATGGGTTTGAAGGAAACCGCGCTCTGCACCACGCGGCTCGACAGCCTCATCGCCGTCAAACTCTGGGCTGAGGCTGCGAGCATGATCAATCATCCGGCCACGCCTCTGCCACGTCCGCTGCAGGCCATCATGCAGGCCCATCTGGAACTTCTCGCCACCGGCGGCAAGACCCTCAAGAGCGGCGTCCTGCTGCGCGATGCCCTCACCGCCGCCCGCAAGCGCGACAACCAGGGCGCTTTCGTTGCCATCGCCCGTCTGGCCGCGCAATTCGATCACCATGACATCGCTGTCATCGCTTACAGCGAAGCCATGGACCCACGTTTTCCTGTGGCGCTGTTTTTGGCCGACGCCTTTATTCAAGAAGTACGCCAGACCGGTGGTTCCGCCGAAGTTGTTTTGCATCATCTCACCCGGCGCGTCCATGAGGAGGCCTGGAATCAGGATCTACTGCGCCAGGTGCGTTACTACCGCGTGCTGTGCGGCGAAGGCATTGAAGTCGTCGAAGCCGAGGCATCGCAGATGCTCCAGGAACAACCGCAAGACATTCACAGCGCCTTCCTCCTTGCTTTTGCCCGCTTTCGCCTAGGACAGACGGCGGACATCCAGTCCTGCCTGCCGCTGCTCTCTCAGCCGCATGCCTGGACGACGGGCGAGCGTGCCGCCCTTCACGCCATCTTTCGCGCCTCAGGAAATGGCGCCGCGTCCTTCAAACAAGGACTGCCATCTGGCACCACCTTGTTCTGGGAAGAACAACGGTTGATCGACGCGCACCTCGCGTATCAAACCTCGGAGTGACGGGACTGCTCCCACCTCTGCCAAATCCACGTCACGCAGCATAACATCAACATCGTCAGCGCAAACCAGTCGCCGAACCGCGCATAGAGCGTCATCACGGGATGACGCGGCACGTTTACCTCGCCCGGCAACGTGCCTTCGAGGAAGGACGTGCCGGTTTCGGGATCGCTGAGACGTGAGATGATGCGGCCATGCGTGTCGATGAAACAGGTCACACCGGTGTTCGTCGCACGCACCATCGGGCGGCGCAACTCGATGGCGCGGAAGAGCGCGTTGGCCAGATGCACCTCAGTTTCCACGCTTTGCAGGAACCAGCCGTCGTTGCTGATGTTCACGATCATCTGCGGTGCCTCGCGTACAAATTTGCGTGCCACGCGGCCCACGGTGTCTTCAAAGCAGA
>CAMCWM010000333.1 GCA_945882215.1 Akkermansia muciniphila
CGATCATGCCGGCGATCCAGGCGCGATTCTTGCCACCCCATATCTCATTCACCAGCGCCACACCGAGCGCCCACTCGCCGCCCATGCCGAGGGAGGCGATGAAGCGCAGTCCGGCAAAATGCCAAGCTTCCGTGACGAAGGCGCAGAGGCCGCTGAAGATGGCGTAGGTAAAAATGGCCAGCGTCATGGCCTTCACGCGGCCCAGTTTGTCGCCCAGCCAGCCGAACAGCACGCCACCCGTTGCCGCGCCGACGAGGAACACCGCGATGATCACGGTGAACCACTGCCCTTGCACCAGCGCTGACTCTTTTGGCAGCAGATCCTGCAGCGCCGGTTTGCCGATCAGCGGGAACAGCCCCATTTCAAAACCATCAAAGAGCCAGCCGAGAAACGCGGCGATCAGGGCGGCGACAGCGCCTTTGGGAGCGGGGGAGGAGGGAGTGGACATGGTAAAAGAAGTCGAAGCAAACGGCAGCATGAGCGTACTTCTACAGTCATGGCGAGCAAAAAAGCACTCCCAAGCAGCAATCCATGCTGCGGTTCCCGTTCTCTCCTCCACGACCTGAATTTAACCGCGCCGCCGACGCATCAGGAGGAGGGCGGCGC
This sequence comes from Akkermansia muciniphila, assembly GCA_945882215.1. Classification (GTDB taxonomy): domain Bacteria; phylum Verrucomicrobiota; class Verrucomicrobiia; order Verrucomicrobiales; family Verrucomicrobiaceae; genus Prosthecobacter. The sequence goes on from CAMCWM010000333.1 coordinate 607, forward strand.
CGGTGGAGAGCAGCAGGGCGCGTCCAGGCTCAGGAACGGCTGAGGTTGTGAGCAATTGGAGCACTTGGAAGTTGGTGCTCAGGGTGCCGGTCTCTGCCTCGTAGGTGCCGTTGTTGTGCAGGCTGCGGCAGACTGTGTCGGCTCCGAGGAACGCTCCTGAGCCTGCTGCATTGTAGGAGAGCGTGTTGGCTGATGCCTCCTTTGTCCACATGAAGACCAAATCCCTGCCAGTGTAAGGTGTGGTGAAACACTGTGCCGGACCAAAGTTCGAGTTATTCGGCCCGGAGGGCACCAGCTTCTTTTTATCCTCGCCACGCAAGGGTCACAACGCCGCGCGATAGAGCTCCACGAAGTCCTCCACCGTCACCGCACGCGGATTGAACTGCGCGGTCCACTGCTTGGCGGCCATTTCGGCGAGATCAAGGAGGTGTTCTTCTTTCACGCCATAGTCGGCGATGTGGCGGGGCATTTGTGCCTCCCACAACAGTTCGCTCACACGGTCGGCGAGATCGCCGTCGAAGTAGCTTTCATACACGGCGGCGATTTCAGGCAGCTTGGAATTGAAGCGGATCACATGCGGCAGCATCACGCCCACGGCCTCGCCATGGACGACGTGAAACTTCGCCGTCAGCGGATTGGCGCACGAGTGCGCGGCTCCTAGCATGCTGTTTTCGATGGCGGTGCCCGCGTAGGCCGCGCCGAGCAGCATCATGCCGCGAGCTTCGATGTCTTTTGGATCTCGCAGCACGCGACTGAAGCCGCTGTGGCAGAGGCGGAATCCTTCGCGTGAGTAGAGTGAGGAAAATGCGTTCCGCTTGTTCGTCACCGCCGTTTCCAGCGCATGCGAGAGCGCATCAATGCCGGTGCAAACGGTCACGCGCTGCGGCTGCGACACGGTCAGCTCGGGATCGAGGATGGCGGCCTTGGCGGCGGCTTTGGGATCGCCGCAGGCCATCTTGACGTGCGTTTCGGCATCCGAGATGAGCGCGTAGCTCTGGCACTCGCTGCCGGTGCCTGCCGTGGTCGGGATGGCAATGAGCGGCAGCATGGGCTTCGTCGCCTTGCCGGTGCCCCAGTAGTCGTGCATGCGTCCGCCGTTGGTGAGGATGAAGTTGCAGCCCTTGGCCGTGTCCATGCTGCTGCCGCCGCCGAGGCCGATGATGATGTCCGCCTGAAACTCACGTGCCACAGCCACGCAGGCATCCACATCCTCGGTGCTGGGATTCTCACGCACCTCCCCAAACACGCGTGTCTGAAGTCCGGCGTCCACGAGGAAGCTGACCGCACGCACCACATAGCCTGCCTTGACGATGCCTGGATCACTCACCACGAGCGACCGGGTCCCGCCGACTTCGGCCGCGAGTTCACCGACCCGCGCCAGCGTTCCGGTGCCGTAGATGAGCCGCGTGCGCGGCTGATGGTCAAAGGGTGCGAGGGACATTGGATTGGGTTTTGTCGTACCGCCTTCAGGCGGGATGTTCTGACCGCCTCAAGGCGGAACTACGAACCTCAAGCACAGTCAATCGAGCGACGCTTGTAGAGGAACTCGAACATGTTGCCTTCGTGCGGCTGGTCCCAACTGATCTTCATGGTGCTGATCGGCCCGATGTTCAGGCGGTCGATGTCGCCACATTCAAGCAAGTCGTTGATGAAGGCCGGATCCTGCGTGATGGCGGTGACGATGAGGGAGTAGCCGATGCGACCGAGCACTTCACCCTGCGGCACTTCGAGCACGCTGGCGTAAGGGCAGAGGAATTCGCGGTTGGAGAGCGGGTGTTTGTTGTCGGAGCACCAGATGATCGTGGGGCGCAGGAAGGTGCCACCTTGGAACTCGGTCTTGCGTGGACCATTGCGGAACTGTGCGGTCACATCTTCAGCACCGGGGGTCTTGAGGTCGTTGTCGATGGCGCTGTCGATGTAGTCGGCCATTTTCACGTTCGCAAAGCCAGCCAGACGGGCGTTTTCGTCGTCAGAGGTCGTCGGCATCACCGGGCCGAGGCGCTCGGCGAGGGCGGTGGCGATTTCCTTGCCGTATTTCGGCACGATGACCGCAGAAGCATTGATGCAGGAGCGTCCGCCGTTGTCGCTGATGGAGGCGACCATGACGTCGAGGTAGTCCTTCCAGTTCTCGATCTTGTCCTCGCCGATGATGATCTTGCTCCAGCCGGGGCCGTGAACCTGCACGGCGGGATTGCCTTCATACATCTTCGCCATCGCCACATCGCCGAAGACGAGGTTGCGACCGCTGAGTTTGACGACTTCGCCACTGCCTTCGTGGTCGGTGGGGTAGAACCCAAAGGCTTCAGGCGGCGCTCCGGCGGCGATGAAGGCCTGAATGAGACGATAAGGCGTCCACGGCTCCTCACGGCCCGGCTTGATGACCACCGGAATCTTCAAGGCGATGGCTGGCAGCCACAGTGAGTTCACGGCAGGTGAATTGCTCGGCATCACGAGACCCAGGGACTTCGTGGTGGGGAAATAGGACACCGGGCAGCCGGACTGCGTGCCGAAGCCGCGATCAATGACGCTGAGATCCAGGCCGCGCGTGAGGCCGTTGAGGATCATCTTCATGTTCGTCAGCGCGAAGTGCAGCTTGGCCATGTTGCGCTTCACCATCACATGCGGCAGGCCGCTGGTGCGTGAAAGCGTGGCGATGTATTCCTGCGGCGTCTGTGTGTGACCTTTGTCGCCGAGTGGCAGGGTGCCATTGAGGAAAAGCTCGCCTGCTTTCGCCGTGATCTCGATCAACTGCTCCACTGTGAACTTCTTCAGCGCCGCCCGTGCTTCACCGATCTTCGCCAGATCCTTGCGCACGATGCCGGCATTCACCTGGCTGATTTCGGCGCAGACCTCGCCGCTTTTGTGATCTTTGACCTGGGCCTTGTCGAGCGACTCATAGGGACGGCCTTTGCGGAGAGCGGGAAGATGGGGGATGGACATTGGCTGGGGTATTTTTGGAGCGGAAGGTTTACGAGCGCCGGACTCGTGGGGCAATGGAAAAACTGGCGCGTGCAGCCAAGTCTTTCAGCAGGTTCCCGCCACGTCAAGATTTCAGCTCTTCGTGAGGGCGGGATGATTCAGGAATCATGTCCACAAGAGCTTGGGAGTAGTTGGAATAGTATGGGTAATCGGTGTGGGGAACACCGGGCAGACCGACAGGGCGGTAACGCCAGTGCTTGTACATCCAGAGCCAGCATTCGGGATGCTCGCGAATGGCTTTCTCGAAATGATTCCACACGCGCTGGGTCATTTCACGCGTGTCATCTTCTGTGGTCGGCTCAATGGCTTCAAAGAGATTGGCTTCATACCGGCCATCGGGCAGAGGACGGCAAACGCCGGTGATGATGGAAAGCCCCAGCCGCTTCGCGAGTTCGACGTGCAGCGTCGGCACGCAGGTCCACAGGCCGAAACATTCGATGGCCGCCGCCGACCGACCTGGAGCGATGTTCAAGTCGGTAAGCAATCCCGCGTGCCCCTGGCGTTTGAGCGCCTTCATGAGTTTGATCATCGCGTTTTCCTGCGGGATGAAGGTGTGTCCTGATTGTTCCCGCAGCCGCTTGAAGATGCGTGTGATGGCCGGGTTTTTGAAATCCTGCGCCACCACGGTGAAGGGGAATCCGCGAAAGCCCCAGACCTGGCTGATGAGTTCAAAGTTGCCAAAGTGAGGTGTCACCCACACAGCGCCGTTTTGATGCGCCTTCGACTCTGCTTCGGGATCGGTGATGTTGATGACGAAATGCCGCTGCCAGGTGTCCGCGGTCAGCTTGGCCGACCAGAAGAGATCAATGAACGTGCGGGCGAAGACTTGATAGGAACCTCGTGCGATGCGTTGACGCTCGGCAGGCGTGTAACGATCTCCAAACGCGCAGCGCAGGTTGTCCAGGGCTGTTTTGCGGCCGCGTTTGTCACCCAGATAAGCCAGCGAGCCGATCCCGCGTGACAGGGCCATCACCCATCGGCGTGGCAGCCGCGGCAGCAACCAGGCAGCTGTTTCAAGCAGGGCGGTCTCAAAGAAATATCGGAGCTTCTTCACGTGGCGTTTGGTGTTTACGAAAATCGAGTTACGATGGCGCATGGCATCGCCCAACCTCAACAACATTCTCAAACGACTCCTCAAGCAGCCGACCGCTCCGTTTCACGAATACCACGTTCGTGCGGAAATCGAGGCGCTGCTCAAAGGCTGCCCGCATGTGAAGTTGCGCCGTGACAAGTTTGGCAACCTGCTGGCCACCTACAAAAACGGCAAGTCCAAGAGCAAGCCCACCTGGGTGCTCGGCGCGCACATGGATCATCCCGCGTTTGTCAAACCGCCCGGCAGCACGAAGCGCGATGAATGGGATTTTCTTGGTGGTGTGGG
>CAMCWM010000334.1 GCA_945882215.1 Akkermansia muciniphila
TGTGGGCAAGGCGGAGATTGATGCCGGGGTGAAACGCGGCCTGCGCAAGGTCAAAGGCCAGATCGCCACCTGGAATTTTCCGGTCAACATCACCAACACCCGCATCGAGGCCACGGCCTGCGACGACATCATCGGCTGCTCCGCCATCGTGATGACCTTTCTCGAACTCGCCCGTCTGAACATCCAGACCACGGTGCATGCGGCCTTCACACGTGCGGAGGAAGTGGGCTGGCTCGGAGCCTGGCAGCTCGCGCAGAAGTGGCCCTTTGGCAAAGACAGCGTATTCCTTTCTCTCGAAACCAGTCGTCCGGTCAATGGGGCCGTCATGGGCGGCGGCCCGATCTTGCGTGTCGGGGATCGTGTTTCAATCTTCGACAGTGAAGCCGTGGCCGTCTTGATGACCACCGCCAAAGAGCAGGGCATCCGCGTGCAGCGCTGCCTGCTTGATGCCGGGGCCTGCGAAGCCACCGCCACTCAGGCCGCAGGCATCCGCAGTGCAGGCATCTCCCTCCCGCTGGGCAACTACCACAACCTCAACGACGCCCGCCAGATCGCGCCCGAGTTTGTGATGATGGACGATTTGAAATCTCTCATCGACTTGCTGAAGGCTCTCGTGGCCACCAAGCACGACGGCATCGGCGAGCGCACCATCCGCGAACGCGTGGAACTCCGCATGCTGGAGCACGAAGCGCATCTTAAGGCGGGCTCGAAGCTGTTTAAGTAGGCGTCAAGAAGGTCAATGAATGGTCAAGAGGTCAAGGTGGTGCCGTCTTGACTCCTTGACCGCGAAGCGAGTCTTGACGGCGAAGCCACCTTGACCGCGCTGCTACCCTCGCCTTCTTCCGCGCCCCTATGTCCAGCGAGCAGCGCAAAGCCTTTCCATTCTCTGAGTTTGAACCGAAGTGGCAGGATGTGTGGGAGGCAAAGAAGGCCTTCCGCACGCCGAACCCCGGTGATGCCGACTTCGATGCCTCGAAGCCGAAGTACTTCGTGCTCGACATGTTCCCCTATCCCAGCGGCGCGGGTTTGCACGTCGGCCATCCTGAGGGCTACACCGCCACGGACATCATCGGCCGCTTCAAGAAGATGTCCGGCTTCAACGTGCTGCATCCGATGGGCTGGGACGCCTTCGGCCTGCCAGCGGAGCAATACGCCATCAAAACCGGCCAGCACCCGCGTGCGACGACGGAAAAGAACATCGAAGGCTTCCGCGGCCAGTTGAAGCGCCTCGGTTTCGCCTACGACTGGGATCGCGAGGTGAACACCACCGACCCCGGCTACTTCAAATGGACGCAGTGGATCTTCCTGAAGCTGTACAACTCGTATGTAAATGACGAAGGCAAAGCCCGCCCCATCGCCGAACTCGAAGCGCAAGGACTCAGCCGCGAGGAGATCGATCATCGCCGTCTCGCCTATGTCTCGTCCGCGCCGGTGAACTGGTGCCCAGAACTCGGCACGGTGCTTGCGAATGAAGAAGTCGTGGATGGGAAGAGCGAAGTCGGCGGTTTCCCCGTCGAGCGACGCCCCATGCGCCAGTGGATGCTGCGCATCACGGCCTTCGCGCAGCGTTTGATCGACGAACTCGACGGCCTCGACTGGCCGGAAGGCATTCGCATGCTGCAACGCAACTGGATTGGCCGCAGTGAAGGTGCTGAGGTGAAATTCAAGGTCGCTGGCAACGACGAGACGATCACCGTCTTCACCACACGGCCCGACACGCTGTTTGGAGCCACCTACATGGTGCTCGCGCCCGAACATCGCCTCGTGGATGAAATCGTCACCGAGGAACAGCTCGCCGCCGTCGAGGAATATCGCGAGAAGACCGCTCGTAAGAGCGATCTGGAGCGCACCGAACTCGCCAAGGAGAAATCCGGCGTCTTCACCGGCGCTTTCGCCATCAACCCGGTCAACGAGGAGAAAATCCCCATCTGGATCGCCGACTATGTGCTCCAAGGCTACGGCACTGGTGCCATCATGGCCGTGCCTGCGCATGATGAGCGTGATTGGGAGTTCGCCACCAAGTTTCATCTGCCCATCCGTGAAGTGGTCGCTGATGCCCCGCGTTTGGGCGGAGAAGGTGGCGCTGTCTGTGAGATGGAGCCAGCCACGTGTCTTAGCTGCGAAGGATTTGCCGTGAACTCCGGCTTTCTTAACGGCCTGACCACGCTTGACGCGAAGCACCGCATCACCTCCTGGCTCGAAGAAAAAGGCCTCGGCAAAGGCACCGTGAACTTCAAGCTGCGCGACTGGCTCTTCAGCCGTCAGCGTTACTGGGGCGAGCCGTTCCCGCTGGTGTGGGAAGATGGCAAGCATCGCAGCATTCCCGAAAGCGAGCTGCCGCTGCTGCCGCCGACGCTGGAAGACTTCAAACCGACCGGCACGCCGGAGCCGCCGTTGTCAAAGGCCACCGACTGGGTGCGCTACTCCGCCACCGCGACGCGTGAACTCAACACGATGCCGCAGTGGGCGGGTTCGTGTTGGTATTACCTGCGTTACTGCGATGCCCAGAACAGCGAGCGCTTTGTCGGCGAAGCTGCGGAGAAATACTGGATGGGCGGCGGCAAGCCCGGCGGCGTCGATTTGTATGTCGGTGGCACCGAGCATGCCGTGCTGCACCTGCTTTACGCCCGCTTCTGGCACAAGGTGCTCTTCGACCTCGGCTACGTGAGCACGCCGGAGCCGTTCCAGCGTCTGGTGAACCAAGGCCTGATCATGGGCGAGGACGGCCAGAAGATGTCGAAGTCACGCGGCAACGTGGTGAACCCCGACGATGTCGTGGCCGAATACGGAGCCGATGCGCTGCGCCTGTATGAGATGTTCATGGGGCCGCTGGAGCAGGTGAAGCCGTGGAGCATGAAGGGCGTCGAAGGCGTGTATCGCTTCCTCGCTCGCGTCTGGCGCCTGGTCATGGAAGTCGATGATGAAGGCACTTGGAGCGTGTCATCGGCCCTGCAAGACGTGCCTGCGAACAAGCAGCTCACCAAAGCCCTGCATGAGACGATCAAGAAGGCGGGTGAAGACATCGAGAAACTCAGCTTCAACACCGCCATCAGCCAGATGATGGTTTGCACGAATGCCTTCACCGGCGCTGAAGTGAAGCCCGCCGCCGCCATCGTCACCTTCCTCAAAGTGCTCAGTCCCTTCGCCCCGCATCTCGCGGACGAGCTGAACGCCCGCATCGCCAGCAAGTTCCCCTCCTTGGCCCATCCCGGCCTGCTCAGCGACGCTACCTGGCCAACCTATGATCCCGCCGCGCTCATCGAAGACGAAGTCGAAATCGTCTTCCAAGTGAACGGCAAGCTCCGCGACAAAGCCCGAGTGCCAATCCAGGCCACGAAGGAGGAGGTCGAGAAGATCGCCCTCGCCAGCGCCCGCGTGCAGGAGTTCATGGAAGGCAAGTCGCCGAAAAAGATCATCGTTGTGCCTGGCAAGCTGGTGAACATCGTCGTGTAGCAAAGTAGTCCGGTTGCGCCGCAACCGGGAATCCCAAGCTTCCAGTTGCGGCGCAACTGGACTACTTTCCCGCATGCGCATCGCGATCCTTCACTACTCCAAGCTGCCGGTCATCGGCGGCGTGGAGCGGGTGATTGGTGATCAAGCGAAGGTTCTTTCCGCGCTCGGGCATGAGGTGGAGGTTTTGACGCGGAGCGAGTGGCGCGGCGGAGCTTACGATGCGGTGATCGTCCACAATGTCTTCACGATGCCCTTTGATCTCGATTGGACACGAGAACTCCTCCAGCAAGCCGCCGCGACACCGCACATCCGCTGGATCAACTGGGTTCACGACGTGCGCTGGTGCGAGAAGGTGCCGCAGGCCCTGCATGTGGCGGTTTCGGAGGTGCGCAGGCAGGAGTATGCGCGAGTGACGACAGAATCCATCACGGTGATTCCAAACGGTGTGGACGCAGGAAACGTGTTGGGAATCATGGAGCGGGTTTGCGGCCTGAAACTCGAGAATGAGGCGCTCATTCTGCTCCAGCCCACACGGTTCGTGCGGCGGAAGAACATCGAACTGGGGCTGCGGGTGCTCGCGGAACTGCCCGAGGCGATTTACAACGTCACTGCGGCTCCCGATCCGCATCAGGACGATGGGAGCGTCTATTTTACAGAACTGGGCGAACTGGCCGAAACGCTCGGTGTGCGGGACCGCGTGTGGTTTCTGGGCGAAACGGCCCCGTTGAGCGATGAGGACGTGCGCAGCCTGTATCAGATGGCGGATGCGCTGTTTTTTCCGAGCACGGCGGAGGGGTATGGACTGCCCTTGATCGAGGCGGCACTGCATGGAGTGCCGGTGTTTTGCTCGGACATCCCGGCGCATCGCGAGGTGGCGGTGGGGGCGGAGTTTTTTGCGCTGGATGAAGAGCCACGGCTCATCGCTGCCAGGATTCGTGAGCATGCCGGGGTCAGGCAACGGCAGCAACGGCGGGAACTGATGCGGCGGCTGTCCTGTGAGGGAATCGTGCGGGAGATGCTGGAACCGTTGCTTTCCGGGCGAAAAGCTCCATGAATGCCCCCGATGAGCCAACATTCGAACAAAACCGAGATTCAGGCCGTGCTGGGAGCACGCCACCAAAACGTGTTCGCCTTTCTGGGAGCGCATGACGTGGGTGGTGGGAAACAGGTGGTTCGCACCGTGCAGCCCTACGCGCGAGAAGTGGCGGTCATCGTGGGCGGCGAACGCGTGGTGGCTGAGAAGCAGCATGCCGACGGCTTCTTCGAAGCAGTGACACCGAAGGGACTCTACGAACTGGAAGTGACCTCGCACGAAGGGGACACGACACGCAACAGCGATCCCTACTCATTCGGTCTGCTGCTGGGAGACCAGGACATGTACTTTTTCCGCGAAGGCACGCATCAGCGGCTGTGGGAGGTGCTCGGTGCGCGCTTGAAGACGGTGCATGGCGTGGCGGGCTGCCAGTATGCGGTGTGGGCGCCGAACGCG
>CAMCWM010000335.1 GCA_945882215.1 Akkermansia muciniphila
TTCGGCATCAGCGAAGAAGCGTTCTCGAAGATCCAGCCGAAGGCACGCCCTGAAATCTGGAGCTACGGCATCCGCAATCCATGGACGATGAGCTTCGACAGCAAGACCGGCGAATTCTACGTCTATGACATCGGTCAGAACCACTGGGAAGAGATCAACGTCGAGCCTGCGGGCTGCAAAGGCGGCATCAACTACGGCTGGAAGGCCATGTGCGGCAGCCATCCCTTCCCACAGATCTTGAAGAAGAACCCCAACGGCACCGAAACGAGCGTCAATCCCGACAACTGGGCACAGATCGGCAAACTGCCCGTCGCGGAATACAGCCACGTCGATCAGGGCAACTGCGTCATCGGCGTCGGCGTCTATCGCGGCAAAGATTATCCGAGTCTCGATGGCGTGTGCTTCGTGGCCGACTGGGGTTCCGGCAAAGTCTGGGGCCTGCAACGCGATGGTGCCGGCGCCTGGCAGATGCAGGAACTGCTCGATCTCGACACCCCGCTGCGCCCCACCGGCGGCGGTGAAGGCGAAGACGGTGCGCTTTATCTCTGCCACGGCACCGCTGGCTACGGCGGCAAGACTGATCCGTATCAGGAAGCACGCGGCGCGGTGTGGAAGATCGTCGCGGCCGACAAGGTGCCTGCGGGCGCGGAAGTCGCGCCATTGCAGAAGAAATAAGCGCAGATTCATTTCACTGATCACCTCATCACGCGGAGCCAGGAAACTGGCTCCGCATTTTTTTGCCTGTTGATTTTACAGCAAGCCAGCCACACCCGCTCCCAAACCTTCTCTGGCACAAAATTCCTGGCATTTGCCTCGCGAGTTGAAACTGCCCACACTTCCAGAAGCCGTATGTCGCATGACTTCCCTGCCCGCGCAGAAGTTCCGACTCAAAGATCGTGGACTACTCAAAGCGGGAGCCTTTGCCAACATCGTCATCTTCGATCCCGCCAAGGTTAACGATCCCTCCACCTTCAACGACCCGAACCACCACGCCGAAGGCTTCAGCGATGTCATCGTAAATGGCGGCGTGCTGATCCGCGATGGCAAGCTCACCGAAATGCGCAGCGGCGGGCCGTTGCGGTTCAGAGAGCCTTAAGAACCCACTCGCCCATGCCTCTCGCGTCTTGATCGCTGACCACGGCTTCCGCCTGGCATTCCTGGGGTGAAAAATCACCGCGCCGGGCGATGCGTCCGGCCTTCCAAACGTGGACCTCACACGGATACGGCCCCACCTTGCGTGGATCGCTCCAAGTGTGGATGCCGAGGGTCTTCGAATTGACCGCAGCGGCGATGTGCATGGGACCGCTATCGACGCTGATGCAGAACTTCGCCTGCCGCATGATCCAGATCAGCTCGGGCAATGAAGTGCGGTGGCTCCAGTCGTGAAGGTGTGCGCCAGTGGGCCGGGTTTTGTCGTCCGTCATGCCGACGAGCACAACGGAATGCGGCGCCAGTGAGTCGCTAAGCGCCTGCAAGGCGGAGTTGGAGAGCGATTTGCCCTCTCCCCGCGACCACGGATGCAGCGCGATGAATCCAGGCAGTGATTCCGGCCAGACTGCGGGCGGCGTGCCGGGCGTGAGTTCAAAGGTGATGTCTTCCGGCTCGATCTGGATGCCCAGGGCACGCGGCAGCTCCAGGTAGCGTTCCACCGCATGCGCTCCGGCATTGACGGGCACGGTGTGGTTGTAAAACCAGTGGGCACCTTCACGCGCATCCGAAAGACCGATGACGGACTGCGACCCACGCCAACTGCTGGCGAGGCCACTGCGCAGCAGGCCTTGAAAATCGAGCACGATCTCCGGCTCCTCGCGTGGCAGGCACATCCAGGTGCGCCGCCAGTTCCAGAAGCGCAGCAGGCCGACGAGGCCGCGAAACGTTTTGCGAGGGAACGGGATGACATCGTCGATCAGCGGGCTGCCTTGCAGGATCGGCATCCACTCGGTATTGGCGAGCCAGCGGATCTGCAGATGAGGATGCGCGTCACGCAACGCCTTCACAGCAGGCAGCGTGTGGACAATGTCGCCGAGGGAGCTTGGCTTGATGATGAGCGCGGAACGGAAGTCGCGCAGATTTGGTAACTGGCGCGTGGCGGCGCTCATTTCCCCAGGGCAAGACGATCGGCGAGCAGCGATGGCAGACCTGCGGCGCGGATTTTTGCCTGCGCGGTTTCGATGTCGTATTCGAGACGACGGATGGTGATGGTCTGGGCCTGCACGTCGTAGATGGCGTAGGCGGCGCGCCAGTCACCATCGCGCGGCTGGCCGACGCTGCCGACATTGACGAAATACTTCACACCGCGTTGCAGCATGACATCAGTGCCGCGGGCGGCGCGCACGGCATCATCCTTTTCAAAGATGCGCGGCACGTGGGTGTGGCCGTAGAAGCAGACCTGGGTGAACTGGTAGCTGAAGCTGGCCATCGCGTCGAAGCGGTTGGTCACGTAGCCCCAGTTGCCGGGGGAATCGAGCGTGGCATGAACGATGGTGAAGTCGCGCACCTGGCGCACCAGTTTCAAATCGCGCAGCCACTGGCGTTGTTCTTCGCTGAGCTGTGAACGAGTCCAGAGCAGGGCGTTCTGGGCCAGGGGGTTCAGTTCTTCGAGCGAACTTTCGCTGGCAGCACCTTCATCGTGATTGCCACGCACCACGGGGCAGCCCATGTCACGCACGGTTTGCAGGCACTCGACCGGATTGGCGGCGTAGCCGACGATGTCGCCCAGGCAGACATAATTGGAACAACCCTGCTCCTGAGCGTCCCACAGAACGGTCTGCAGGGCTTCAAGGTTGGCGTGAATGTCTCCGAAAATGGCAAATTTCATCGTCTAGGTTGGCGGCGATGCGGGCATCTTCGGGACATGAGACAGGAAATCAAGCATTTCGGCTGCGGAAAACCTCCCATGCCTCACCCTAGGGGTGAGATGCCCACCGCCACAAAAGCCAACGAGGCCAGTCATCCGATCCGCACTGTCGCTCGATGGAGTTCAACAACCAGAGCCTTTTTCTGGCCATTTTGTGTCCGGCAGCCTTTCGTAGTAGCGAAACTCCAAGCCTTCGGCCTGTCCTACGATTTCCTTGAGACAGAAGAGATGTTCGAAGGGTGGCAAAAGCACATCGCCTTCGTGTGGCGCGGCAATCCAGGTGAGGTAGAGACCGTCACACTGTGGCAGCAGATCTTCAAAAACACGCGCACCACCGATGACGAAGACGGTTTCAGCATCACCGCAGATCTGGGGAAGTTCGGCAATGCTGCGGATGACAGTCACGCCTTCACGTGGTGCCATGGTCGTGCTCAAGACGATGTTTTGGCGGCCGGGAAGCGGTCTGCCGATCGAATCGAAAGTAGCGCGGCCCATGAGGATGGGATGGCCAAGGGTGGTGCGCTTGAAGAACTTCAAATCCTCAGGGAAATGCCACGGCAGCTTGCCCTCGCGTCCGATGACGCGGTTGCTGGACATGGCGACGATGGCAATGAGGCGCGGCATGACTGGCCGAGGTTTACCAGAGATCGATGGGCTGATGCGGCTCCGGGCGGATGATTTCCGTGCCGGGGATGGTTTCAGCGAAGCGGCGGGTGAACCACATCTGAGCGGGCTCCTCGCCGTGGACGAGCAGAAGCTTCTTGGGCTTCACTTTCTCGACGTATTCGGCGATCTGCTCACGCGAGGCGTGGGCGCTGAGATCGAAGCTTTCGACACGGGCGTTGAGCGCCACAGCGGGAAGATCGCGGGCGAGCTTGATCATGGTGCCGGGCTGGGCGTTGCGGATCTTGTAGCCGGGGGAATCAGGATCGGTGTAACCGACGAAGCAGACGGCGTTGCGCGGGTTATCGAGGAACTTCTGCGCGAAAGTGTTGGAGACGGTATGCTCGGTCATCATGCCACTGGAGAGCGCGTAGAGCGTGCGCGGACTGGAGATGATCTCCTGGCGCTTTTTGCTTTTACGCGGCACGAGCATTTTCATGTCCTCCAGCAAACGGAAGCCAGGATAGCTGCGGCGGCTGCGGGAGGCGTAGTGATCGTAAAGCACTGTGACCTTGGTGCTCAGGCCGCCGATGTAGAGCGGCATCTCGGGGATGAGTCCTTCCTGAAGCAACTCGTGCAGCATGAGCATGACTTCCTGTGTTTTGCCGAGGGCAAAGACGGGAATCATCACGGCACCACCAGCTTCGTGCGTGTCGCGTATGACGCCTGCTAGACGTTCCTTTTCGGCCTTGCGGGTAAAACCTTCAGGCCGGGCGTAATCACCACGCGTGGTCTCGGCGATCATCACATCAATGCCGCTAGTTGGGAAATCGGCGGCACGGCAGATCGTTTGCGCCTCGAAGTTCACGTCGCCGGTGTAAAAGAGTGTGTTGCTGCCTTCGCGGATCAACACGCCGGTGGAGCCGAGGATGTGGCCGGCATCGAACATGGTGGCTTCCAGCTCTGTGTCAGGAATGGTGAACGGGCGGTCGATGTCGCGATAGATCCACCGGGCGCGGATCTCATCGAGCTCACGATGCGTGAAGAGCGGATACTCGGTGATGCTTTCCTCCTCACGCTGCTTCGTCATGACGTTGACGGAGTTGTGCAGCATGGCGGAGGACAGCTCGCCGGTGATCTCGGTCATGAGCACCGGCGTGTTTGGCTGCTTGCGCTGCAACACGGGCAGCGAGCCAATGTGGTCGTGGTGTGCGTGGGTGATGAGGATGGCGTTTGCAGACTGGTGCGGCAATGGGCCGAAATCAGGCAGAGCGTCGAAGCCCGCACGTTTCGGGTGCATGCCGGAATCCAGCACGACGCGATGATCCCCGGCTTCGAGGAGGTAGGAGTTGGCGCCGATCTCGCGTCGGCGCGTCAGGTTACGGAAACGCATGTGGTTTTTTTGGGGGAGGGCGATACTAGGGTCTCGAAGGCCGCGCACAAGGGCGAACTTGGCCTTCAGACCTTCCTGCG
>CAMCWM010000336.1 GCA_945882215.1 Akkermansia muciniphila
CAAGGATCTCGTCATCTGCACGCTTGACCGCAAAACCAAGTTCGAGTGCGAGTTTGAAGTCCGAGTTGGCCGCGGTTTCTCCACCTGGGAGGAAAACAAGCGTCCTGACACCCCTATCGGCGTCATTCCGATCGACTCCATCTACAGCCCGGTCACTCGTGTGAAGTACGCCGTGGAAAACACCCGCGTCGGCCAGAACACTGACTATGACAAGCTGGTGCTCGACATCTGGACCGATGGACGCATCACTCCGCAAGACTCCCTCCTGCAATCCGCCGCCATCCTGCGCCACCACCTCGACGTGTTTGTCAATTACGACGACAAGGCCGTCGAGTTCGAGGCCGCCCCGGAAGCCCAGAGCGAGGAAAACAGCGAGCTGCGCAAGCTCCTGAACATGAGCGTCAACGAGATCGAGCTCTCCGTCCGCGCCGCCAACTGCCTCAACAACGCGAACATCACCTCCGTCGGCCAGCTGGCCATGAAGACCGAGGGCGAGATGCTCCGCTACCGCAACTTCGGCAAGACGTCCCTCACCGAGATCAAGGAAAAGCTCGCCGAGCTTGGCCTGTCTCTCGGCATGAAGTTCGATCCCGCGCTGCTTGAGGCCACCCCTGGCGGTGTCTCCCTCCTCGCCCGCAGCAGCATGATCGGCGACGACGATGAAGAGGCCGACTCCATCGACTTCACCAAGCTCGTGGACAGCCATATTCCCGACGCTGACGACGAAGACGAGTAATCAATCACAGGTAGAAAGACTTATTTAGGACATGAAACACGGAAGAAAAATCGTCAAACTTCAGCGCAAGCAAGATCACCGCGACGCGCTGCTCATGAATCTCACCTGCTCGCTCATCGAGCACCGCCGCATTCGTACCACGCTCGCCAAGGCCAAGGCCCTCCGCCCCTACGCGGAGAAGCTCGTCACCCTCGGCAAGCGCGGCACCCTGCATGCGCGACGCACCGCCCTCTCCTCGCTTCGTCACAAGGACAGCGTGAAGAAGCTCTTCGAGGAGATCGCTGTCGCCTCCAAGGACCGCGTCGGTGGCTACACCCGCATCACCAAGCTCGGCCAGCGCCGCAGCGACTCCGCCCCGATGGCCTACATCGAGTGGGTCGATGCCTACGTGCCGAAGGCCGCCGCAGCCCCTGAAGCCGCAGCCGAACCTGTTGCCGAAGAAGCTGCGCCGAAGAAAAAGGCGCCAGCCAAGAAGAAGGCCGCTCCGAAGAAGAAAGCCGCCGCCGCTGAATAAGCCCGGCGTCTCTCATCGAGACCCATCCAAACGCGGGAGTCGAAAGACTCCCGCGTTTTTTTCTCATCATTCAGCAAACGGTCCGGTCACGTCGAGCACCTCTGGTCTGAGCGTTGCGTTTTGACTTGGACCGTTGCAGGCTTCTGGAGTCACGTCTTTAATCTGCCGGTTGGTCAGTGTGGGCAAGCGGGTGAGCACCTTGCGCACAAGTAGTTTTGCGGATCAACGCCACGGCTGCCGGCAGGCTTCAATCAGCTTGGACAGGATTTGGTGCGCTGCGCTGACCGGCCCCGGCTTCACCTCCATCACTGCTGCGGAAGCTTCAATTCGACCCGTTTTCCACCCCGCAGCACGACGGCAGGGAGTTTTTCGCCCGGCAGATGATGTTGCAGCAGGTGGCCGATGATGGTGCTTTCGGTGATGCGCTGTTTCAGGTCGCCGACCTCAACGAGAATGTCGTCCTTCAGGAAACCCGCCTGCTTCGCCTTCGCATGTTCGCCCCACTGGCCGACGTGCATGATACGCAGGGCCATCTGGTCCTTGTTGAGGCCGAGGGTGGCGCGTTCTTCGTCCGGGACATCGTCCATTTTCATGCCTCCGAAGGCCATCGCGCGCATCGGCCAGGTGCCGGCACGTTTGCCGATGTCTGACTTCAAGCGCCAGCCGGCGGGCAGTTCGAGGGTGACGGCAGTTTCCTTGCCACCGCGTTGAAGCGTGGCGGGCAACGACCCCGAATCCGGCGAGCGATGCAGAATCCAGCTCACATCGGCGATGGAGACGAGCGGCTGCTGATTGAGCGACATAAAGCTGTCGCCGGTTTGGACGCCTGCTTTGGCCGCGGGTGAATCAGTGGCGACAGCCTCCACTTTGGCGATGTCATCGGTCGCCAGTGTGATGCCGAGCGTTTCGATGGAAGGCTGCGGATAAATCCATTCGACGGGCACGGGCTTGTTCTGGCTGCGATAGTGCGCGCGGAACGCATCGCCGACCATGTGGCAATGAACGCAGCTTTGCATGACCTTGCCCTCCCAGTCGAGCTTGCTCGGATACTTGGCGGCGAGCGTCGGAAACTCGACGGGTGTCTTGTAAGGTGTGGGTCCGCCCTGTTTGCCGGTGAGCGTGGCTTTGTTCGCCGGATAGCCCTTGTGGACGGCGAGTGTGGCATCGAGCGCTTTTTTGAAACTGGCCGTCGTTTTGTTCAGCGGATCTTTTTGATGGAGCCAGGAGCCGTAGCGACCGTAGATCGTGCCGTCGCCATTGAACATGATCGCCGAAAACGAGAGATCGTAATCAAACTGGAACTTGGCCAGGTCGAGCGCGTTGGCATTGATGACGCGAACGCAGACGAATTGATCCAGCAGCGGCACCAGCTCCGGTTCCTGCAGTACGCTGGCGTCGATGCCCGCACAGGACAGGCAGGGAACGCAACGCAGCACGACGAGCAGCGGCTTGCCGGTTGTCTTTGCCAGGCGGAAGCCGCCGTCGATGTCGCTCCAGTTCCAGCGGGTGTCGTTTTCCATCTTTGCCTTCTCACCACGCACCGCGCCCTCGCGGTCTTTGACAGTGGCGGCGTGAACAGACACGGAAAGAGCAAGCAGGACGGCTGGGAGAAAATGGCTGGGCTTCATACGTGGCATTTTGGTCAGGCCGTCCAACGTGTGACAAGGCAAAATGTTCCATGCCGGTTTTTGGAATGGACAGGATTCGCTTTTCTCCGGTTAATCGCCCCCGGCTTGCATCCCCTCGATCTTATGTCCGAAGTCACCGCCATTTCAAAATTCGCCTGTCCAGCCTGCGGCGCGGAAGCCGTGTGGACGCCATCAAAGCACGCGCTCGTCTGCCCCTACTGCGGCACCGAATCGCCCGCCGAGCTCAAGGCCGACGGTACGCTGGTGGAGGAAAACGACCTCGTCGCCATGCTGCGGGCCATTCCTGATGATCAACGCGGCTGGGCGGCGGTGCGCAAGACCGTGAAGTGCCAGAGCTGCCATGCGATCTCGGTCTTCGATGAAAAACGTGTGGCGCAGAACTGCGACTTCTGCGGATCACCCGCGATCATGGCCGTGGACGATGTCGGCGCGCCGATCCGGCCTGGGAGCCAGCTTCCATTCAAAATCGCGCAGAGCCAGGTGCGCGAGGACATCCGCCGCTGGTATGGCAGCCACTTTTGGGCGCCAAACGCGCTTGGCCAGAAGGCGCTTACTGACACGCTGCACGGCCTTTATCTGCCTTACTGGACGTTTGACGCGCATGCCGAGTGTCCGTGGGAGGCGGAGGCCGGTCACTATTACTACACGACGGACAGCAAGGGCAACCGCACGCGCCATACACGCTGGGAATACGCCTCCGGTCATGTGAGCACTGATTTTGATGACGTGCTCGTGCCTGCGTCCAAAGGCGTGCATCCGAACCTGCTCGAAAAGCTCCAGCCCTTTCCCACCACGACCGATCTGCTGCCCTACGATCCCGGGTATCTCTCCGGTTGGGTCGTCGAGCAGTATCAAATCGACCTCATCAACGCGGCGCAGGATTCACGCGGTCGCATGGATGACATCCTGCGCAGCCAATGCATCGCCCAGATCCCCGGCGACACGCATCGCAACCTGCAAATCTCCCCCGAATACAGCGCGCAGACCTTCAAGCACGTCCTGCTGCCTGTCTGGCTGCTGACTTACACCTACGGCACGAAAAACTACCAGGTCGCTGTGAACGGAGCCACGGGCAAGATTACCGGCGAGTATCCGCTGAGCTGGGTGAAGATCACCATCGCCATCGTGATCGCGCTCATCATCATCGGCATCTTCCTTGCCTTCCAAGACTGAGCCGCTGTGAGCTTCCGCTTTCGAGAACTGCCCATCGCCATCGCGCTGCTCGCGATTGTCGCATTCTTTGCCTTCAAGGAGCCAGCGTTCCTCGGGGCGCGCAATCTGTCGATGCTCGCGACGGAACTCTCGATCACCGCCACGCTGGCGATGGGCATGCTGCTCATTCTTTTGCCGGGGCACATTGATTTGTCCGCAGGCAGTGGCGTGGGCTTGCTCGGCGGCATTGCGAGCGTGCTGGTGTTTCATCATCACCTGCCCGCACCCGCCGCGCTCGGACTTGGATTGTGCTGCGGTGTGCTGATCTGGATGGCGATGGGCGCGTTCATCGTGTGCGAGCGCATGCCGTCCTTCATCGTCACGCTTGGAGCGCTATTGATCTTCAAAGGCCTGTTCTGGCTCGTCATCGACAACGCCACCGTGCCCGTCGCTCCCGGCGGCCAGAGCAATCTGTATTCACTGCTCACTACTTACTACTTGCCGCAAAGGTTTGGTTGGATGCTGGCGGTCGTGCTTGTCGCGGCATTGATTGTCACCACGATCAGCGCCCGCAAACGACGCCTGGAGCATGGCTTCGCCGTGGACAACAAGGAAATGGCGTTCATGCGGTTGTTTATCACCGCGCAGGCCATCGCGCTGTTTGTGCTCGTCACCGGACAGTTTCGCGGCATTCCGCTGCCTTCGCTCATTCTCGGCGGCGTGACGATGATTGTGTAT
Source organism: Akkermansia muciniphila (assembly GCA_945882215.1). Classification (GTDB taxonomy): domain Bacteria; phylum Verrucomicrobiota; class Verrucomicrobiia; order Verrucomicrobiales; family Verrucomicrobiaceae; genus Prosthecobacter. The sequence continues at coordinate 4,790 of CAMCWM010000336.1, forward strand.
GCCGTCACGCAGCACACGAGCCTCGGACGGCACTTGTATGCCATCGGCGGGAACACGGAGGCCGCGTTCGTCTCCGG
>CAMCWM010000337.1 GCA_945882215.1 Akkermansia muciniphila
CTTGCCTTTGGTCTGATCAGTATGGGGAGTTATGGTACTTGGTCTTTGTTTGCGGCGATGAACCATCCTTCCTGGGAGCTGACGCCTTATCAGATGAAGCAGACGCAGGACAAGCACACAAATCTACTGAATGAGAAAAAGCACATCGACACCACCGCGCGTCTCCTGCAGCCACGCTCGCGCGGATGGGTGACGCTGGAGTTCTTGTTGCAGCTCTTTCCCGAAGACTCAGGGGTGCGGCTCGACAGCTTTTTTTACAGTGCCGAGGCAGCGCGAGTTCAGCCCCCTGCGGCAAAAGCGGCCAAGCCCGAATTCACAGGCCTGAACCGCACCTGGACTCTGAAGGGGCTGGTCAAACCTAAGGCATTGGAGCTGCTCAGCACGCTGAACAGCCAGCGCGGTCTGAGCGCCTTCTTTGAGCGTGTGGCCGAGGCTACGGGTGATGCCGCCTATCGTCCTGAGCCTACCCGTCTGATGACGGTGACGCTCGCACAGGGACGCAATACGCGCTTCAACCCGCAGGCATCAGCCGAGGATATGGCGCGTGATTCTACGCTGACCTTTCCATTTAGTTTCGAGGCCACCATTACCCAGGCGCTGACTGATAAGGATGCACTCGCCCTGCCCCTGGAAAAACCTTTCTGAAATCGCCGCCATGAGCGCCTACACACGCCCCATCCTTCGTTACGGGCTGATCATGCCCACGATGTTCAACTGCCTGCTGCTCGGCGGTGTGATCGCTGGTGTCAGCAAGCTGGGCACGTTGCGTGTGGAGAAAGAGGAGCGCTACATAGAGCATACTCAGCGTCTGGCCGCGATGAAGAAACTGGAGGCCGATCTGGCCCCGAAACGCAAGACCTTCCAGGACCAAAAGATTCTGCTGAAAGGCGATCCCGGTCAGCTTTTCACCCGCATCCTCGACACCCTGCTGCCGAAGTTCAGGGAGATCGAACTTGAGCGCAGTGGCATCGTCTTCCCGCTGGACCACGGGCGTTTCGGTAGTCAGATCAAAACCGATGCGGCGCGCGTAAAGAGCAGTTTTCAAGGCGGTCTTGGCCCCATGCAGGAGGCGCTGCTTCAGGTCGAGTCTCTCATGCCTCAGGCCGTGCTTGAAGAACTGAAGATCACCCGCAAGACCAACCAGCTTTTGGACCAGCGCGAGTACCTCATGATGGAGATAACACACACCTGCTGGAAGGCCTTGGAGGAGAAAAAATGAAGCAATTCCTGCTCAGTTTCATGATGGTTAGCATCTCTCTGGTGGCGGTTCAGGCGCAGACCAAACCTGCCGCCCCGAAAGTCGCTGTGCCTAAGCGCGCGCCTTTGTTTGTTGGCAATGGCACCGTGGGCTGGCTACCACGCACGGAGCTGCTGCCCAATGCCGAAAGCATCGAGGCACAGGCGAAGCAGCTCTGCGTACGCCAGCGCAACATGGATCCCTTTGGCCTGGCTACCTATCCACGTGAGAATGATGCCCCAGTGATCACGGAAGACATCTACCGCGCCACTCCGAAGATCACGCTCAACCAAGCCCTGCAGACGCTGAAGATCAACGGCGTCAATCTACAGCGTCAAGAGTTTCTCATCGGCGGTCGCCGGGCGGCGGAAGGGGATATCATCGAGCTGGCTTTTAAAGGTGAAGTCTTCCTGGCGCAGATCACTGAGGTCAGTGCCACACAGCTCCACTTTCGCGATCATCAGCGCGATGAAACAGGGGTTCTCAAACACGACATCCTTCCCCGCCTCAGCATCGAACCGTTGCAAACAATAACATCACAACTTGAGCGTCGGATCACGCCTGTGGAACCCTCACTTCCAGCCAAACCATGAGATCATCTCTTTTTCAAATTCTTTTGTTGGCGTATCTTGGTGCGTGCCTCTCCCTTGCCTCGCAGGAGGTGCCGGCGGCGGCTCAGAACCAGTCTTTGCAGAACCTTTCCGGGACTGCGGTGGATGCCACTGCACAATCCGGTATTCTGCCCAAGCCACCTCAACAAGCAACTGATGGTTATTGGATCGACAATGCACCAATCAACGAAGTCTTCCAATATCTGGCCCATAGCGCTGGCCTGCAGTACTTTTACAACAATGAACTAAACGGCCTAGAGTACAGCATCACCGGACATCTTCGTGTTGATAACCCGCTCCAGCAAATGGAGGAACTCGCAGTGACTTTTGGTCTCGCGCTGCATCAGCAGCGATCCAGTGTCAGTCTCATGAATGAGGCACAGCTCGCCAAGCTCCCGGTCGAGGTGATGAGCTATGCGCTGAAATATCTGCGCGGTGCGCCGCTGAATCGCAGCACGTCCAGCGCCGCATCGGCCAATGGGGCGGAGAGCGGCGACGGTTCATCTGGTGCCATTCAGTCTGATTTCGAAAAGCTAAAGGCCATCATTCGGCCCATGCTCACGCGTGATGTCGGAATGATCGAGTTCGAGGAGAAAACCAACACGCTGCTCGTCAGCGACAATAGCATCAAACTCGAACGCGTGCGCAAACTGCTAGAAGGGATCGACATAGCGAAGCCACAGATCATGGTGAACGTCCGGGTTCTGCGCATTAAGCGTAACCATGGCCACCAGGTCGGCGTGGACTGGAGCCGCTCACTGGGAGACATCGGGACCAGCCTTACCATGCGGCAGAGCCTGAACGCCCTCTTCAATCTGCCGGACGTCAGCACCTTGACCCGTTCAGGTAGCACGGCCGCGCCGTTGAACTCCATCAACCAGATCAATCAGCAGGGCGCGGGTCTCGTTTTCGACAACCTGCAGGTGCAGGCCATCCTGCGTGCGCTGGAAAACGCTGATCTCATCACTCAGGAGGCCTGTCCCACCATCATTACCGAGGACAATGAGCAGGGCATCATCTCCATCGTCGATCGCTTCCCTGTCATCACCTCCAACATCACCAACACCGCCGCAGGCCAAAATGTGACCGATTTGGTGCGTTACAAGATCGATGCGGAAGATCCCAGCGCCACCGAGGAGCCGGAAAAGAACCGCGAGATCGGCGTCACTCTCTCCGTGACGCCTACGCTGCTGCCTGATGGCACCGTTCGCATGAAGCTGCGCCCGCGTGTGGCAAAGATCGTCGAACTCATTGCAGGCCGGGGTAACAACGTGTTTCCACGGGTGAGTGAGTCCACGGTCGAGGCCATCAGCCGCATCCCTGCGGGGCAATCTCTCTTCCTTGGCGGTTTCTATGATTACAGCTCCAGCGAGGGAAACAACAAAGTGCCCATTCTCAGCACCATCCCGCTGGTGGGCAAACTCTTTAGCTCCAACAGTAAGAAGCTCGAGCAGGTCAGCCTCGTCTTTGTTATCACACCTTACGTTTACGATGCCTCGCATTCCGGAGCCATGTCCGAAATGAACTGGCATATGCGTGAGTTATCCGGGATGCAGCCGGATAACATCCAGGATACCAACATCGACCTCCCCACGAGTGACCGGCACCAAAATCTTCCCAACATCCGCAATACGGAAGTCGCTCCCACGCCTGCCCCCATGCCAAAGCAGTCGTGGCTTAAGCGCATGTTCATGAACAAGGACAATGGTCCGTAAATCGTGGGCGGTGTGCAAGATCACGCCACTGAACCTGCGAGCGCATACCGAACACGAATCTTCCCATGTCAGTCCCGCTCCCCAATCTTCCGCTCCCGACTCATACGGACCGCAACAGCCTCCGTCCTGTGCTCGACCGCATCGCGGCGACAACCGTGATGTATCTACAGGAGAGTAACTTTTTTTTGGCGGACGAGGTCACGCCCCTGTTGGCCGCTTACGGTGCGGAACTCGGTGCGGCCTCCTGCATGATACCCGATTTTTTGAAATTCACTGCAGAGACTCAAGCGCAAAAGCATTCGCTCACAGTCGATGGGGAACTGGCCCGCATGCAAAAAATTCTGCGTAACAGCCTGCATGACCGCGTGCAGTACTGGAGTTTTGGCCCCTTGTCGGGAAAAGCCACGGCTCTTTACGAACACTGCCCGGGCCTCCGCCCGCTCTGCCAGGCCCTCGGCTGCCCTGCGACCCTGGCTGGCGAAACGAGTATCGTCCATGTCGCCTCCCTCAATCCTATCTCGGCCCAGATCGCGTCCGTTTGGATCAGCCAGGAGTTGAACCTCGCGTCTGAAGGCGATGCGCCCTTTGTCTTCACCTTCTTCACTGACCTGCCCGCCTGGCAGGTCCTCATGCAGCAACATTTTACAGCATGAACCTGAACCTCGGCATCGAGTTAAATCACACGATACAGCGGCTGATCATCAGCCAGTTGCGGGCGGCCACGGTCGGACAGGAAACACAGTCGGATGAAGCTCTGGTCCGCCGCTCGTCGAAAACACGCATGCTGGGTGCCGTCGGTTGTGCTTCAGGGCTGCCGGCCTTTCCGCAGGTGCGTGAGATGGTGGATAGTGAGTTTGTTGGCTATTGCGATCCCGTTGTGATGTCACGTGGCATGTTCGTGCCGTTGCGCCGCAGCGCGCAGCAGGTCTTGCTAGCCGTTGCCAATCCTTGGGATTACCGGGCGGATGATTATTGCGCTGCTCGATTCCCGGAAGATGAGGTGTTGAAGGTCGTCACGCTAGCCTCCGAGGTTTCGGCAGTGATCGAGGGCTCCTCCAACTCCTCGGGTCCCACTCGTGCGGAACTCGAAGCGGTGGAGGTGGAGGAGTTCTCCAATGAAACGCCTGATTTCGATGTCACGCGCCAGCACGATGAGCCCATCGCCCAGCTCGTGGCCAGCATGGTGTGTGATGCGATCAAGCAGCACGCCTCGGACAT
>CAMCWM010000338.1 GCA_945882215.1 Akkermansia muciniphila
CAAAGCCATCGGGATAGATCTGCTTCGTGTTTCCAGGCACATAAGCGGCCCAGTAGCCTTCGCTGCCCTCCTCGCCGCCACCGCGTACTTTGCGGCCTTTTTCAAAGACGGTGACGATGACGTGATGCACCACCTGCCGCTCGGTGGGCAGGATCTCATAACCGCGTACCCAGCGGTCCTCAGGGAAGTCCGTCGCCACCGTGACGTGCTGGTAAGGCATCGTGCCCTCGGCCTTGATCGAAATCGGTTTCTCGGCGGCGATGATGGCGTCCGGCTTGCCAATGCTCCACTCGCTGGGAAACTGGCGCGGCTTCGGTGCGTCGGCCACGTCGCCCTTCGGGCGATCTGAGGCCAGCCAGGCGAGCAGATCGGCGCGATCACGTTCGGAGAGCGAGCGATCATTCGCCCAGGGCGAGTGCGTCTGGCCTTCCAAAGCAGCGGCGAACCACGGCGGCATCGCGCCGCGCTCCACCTGTTTGCGGATCATGCCCGCGTGTTCGATCAACGCATCATAAGAATCGAGCGCGAACGGCCCCACGCCGTCGCTGTGATGGCACTCCACGCAGTTGGCCTGCATGATGCGGGCGATGTCGCGATGATAGGTGACATTCGTGCTGGCGACGGTCGATTGAGCAGGCAAATCAAGCGCACAGCCCGGTGCGCTGGTGGCTGCGATTTCCGCCGATTCTCCGCGCAGCATCGACGCCACGGCATCACGCAGGTAATGGTGCGCAGGCTGCTCCTTGGCGTAGCCGAGGCCGTATTGGTCATTCAAAGCGCCGCGATAGACGAGCGTACGCGTCGCATCGAGCAGGAAGACCTCCGTGGTCGTTGTTGCGGCGAGTGACTGAGCCAACTTGCCATCGGCATCGAGCACCACCGTGGATTTCAAACCGTGATCAGTGATGAATTTCGTGATCTCATCGCCCTTCTGGCCGGGAGGCGCGTTGACGAGGAGAAGTTTCACCTCTTGAGCCGCCAAATCCTTTTCCAGCCGCACCGTTTCCGGCGCGAGCTTGCCACTGATAGGGCAACTGGCGCTGAACAGCGCGATCACGAGGCCGTTTTTGCCTGCGGCGACGCTGAGTTTGAGATCTTTGCCGTCCTGAGCCTTCAGCGCGATGTCCTCGACCATTCGCCCCACGCCATGTTCGCTGCCTTTGAGGATCTGCGGCGCTTCTTTGAACGAAGGGTCTTCACTCGCGGGCTTGATCGGGCTGCTGGTGCTCGTACTTTCGGCAGCGCCGCGTTTGCGCAGGCTGGCGAGCGTTTTGACGGCCTCGTCCAGCGTCACACTGCCATCTTTGTCGGTGTCGAGGCCGTTGAACCAGCGTTTGTTCGGCAGTTCGTCCTCTGTGAGCTTGCCGTCGGCGTTTTTATCGAGCCGCTTGAACAGGCCGCCGGCGTCGGAGCCGCCACCGACGAGATTTTGCGTCTTGCGCACGCTTTGCAGCGCCTCATCGCGGGTGAGCGTGCCGTTTTTGTCGGCATCGTGCATTTTCAGATACTCCGCGCTATTCATTTCGTCGCCGCTGATGACGCCGTCGTTGTTTTTGTCGAAGGCTTTGAAGCGCGCGTCGAATTCCGCGAGCTGGGACTGGGCGCGCAGGCCGATGGCTGAAACGGCCAGGATGATGCCGCCGAGGATAATGAAGCCGAGCTTTTTCATGGAAGGGAGTGGAGTGTGAACTCGATCTGTGACCGGAAGTTTCCTGCCGTATGACAGGATCATCCAGTCAAATTCACACCTGCGCGATTGACGCCGCCCTCGGCCTTCGTTTGAATCGTCCTGATGAGCAACCGCATCCTCTCCCTCCTGTCCGTCATCGCCCTTTCCGGCAGCGTCGCTGCTGAAGTGGCTTATGAATTCGTCCCGAACTTCATCACGCCGCCTCCAGGCAAAGAAACCATCGGCAATGGCCACGGTGAAATCGCCGTCGATTCCGCGGGCAACATCTATGTGAGCGTTCAAGAAGCGAACGCCGGCATCCAAGTCTATGGCAAGGACGGCAAGTTTATCAAAGCGCTGGCGCTGCCGCCTTCGTTGCACGGTTTTGTGATCCGCAAATATGGTGACGGCGAGCACCTCTACGCCGCCGTTCTGGGCGAGCAGAAAGTCATCAAGTGTAACCTCGACGGCACCGTGGTCATGACCATCCCCACCAGCGAGTTCCCTGCCGACAAGATTGGCAAGGGCCTCAAGCTCACGAACTGCGACGTGGCCCCGAATGGCGACATTTACGTCGTCGATGGCTACGGCCAGAGCCACATCTTTGTGTTCGGCGCTGAAGGCAAGTTCAAGAGCGTCTTCGGCGGTCCCGGCGAACCTTTGAAACTCGCCAACGCGCACAAGGTCTTCATCGACCGCCGTTTTGAACCCGCCCGCGTCATGATTTGTGACCGTGGTCACAAGCGCATGCTGCACACCCAGCTCGATGGCACCTTCATCGGCGAAATCGCCACCGAGATGCGCAATCCCTCCTCCGCCAGCTTCCATGGCGATTTGATGTGCGTGGCGGAGATCGCAGGCAACGTCAGCGTGTGGGACAAGGACAACAAACGCGTCGCCGACCTCGGCACCAGCCCCAAGCCGACGAACACGCCTGGGATTGAGCCCAAAGACTGGCAGCAGGGCATCGTGACCAGTCCGCACGGCATCACTTTCGACAACGACGGCAACATTCTGGAAACCGAGTGGAACAAGTGGGGCCGCGTGCTGCGCTGGAACCTCAAGAAATAATGCGCGCTGCGCGATCCATCCTCATTCTCGCCGCAGGGGGAGCCGTTCTGGCCCCCCTGTGTGCTTTCGGGCATGGAGCTGAGTTTTTGAGCGCCAAGCTCACATTGCTGCCGAATGCCGAGGTGCTGCTCGAAATCACCGCCGACTACGGCGGCAATCCGCTCATCGCGGATGAAGCAGTGGCCCGCGAAGCTTTGATTGATCCCATCCGGCTTCGCCGTGATGAAACCCTTGTCCTACTGACGGAATTGTCTGCTGCTAGCGTCACGCAGCACGACAACTGGGCGGAATTCGCACCCGCATCGTATTTGCCTTCCGATACGGAGGCCCAGCCTCACACCTTGATCACCGCCGCGTGGCGCTGGCGCAGTAAGACGCCTGAGATCGTCTTTGAGATGCCGAAAGGCAAACTGCACGACGTGCTGCTTTGGACGCGTGATCAAACCAACCCCGATGCGCCGCCAAAGTGGATGCTGCTGCTCGCGGGTGATAGATCAAAGGCCATCGCCGTCCACTGGCAGCCTTGGTGGCAGCGCTGGCAAACGGTGATGGCCTCGTCGGTTTTCGTTCTCGCGCTCGGTTACTTCGTCTCGCGGAACTTCACACTGCGCCAGCGCACGCTGTAAGGGCCTGTGCCCTTCTTGATGCCGTGGACCTGGAAGCCGATGTGGCCTTCGGGATCGCCGGGCTGGCTGAAGTCGGCGGTTTTCACGCCATTCACGAAACTCTGGTAGTGATCGCCCTTCACCACGATGCGGTAGTGGTTCCACTCGCCCTTTTTGAAGGCAGCCTTCGCTTCCTCGGTGCGCACGGCCTCGGTTTCCGTCAGCAGGCTCCACCAAGTTCCGCGACGGGCCTCGTCATAAAAGTTCCCGGCGGTACCATTGATCGCGATTTCACACTGCGGGCCGTAGAGCCTCCCGGCAGGAAGCGGCTTGCCGCCTTTGCTGCCTTCGGGCGCGGGATCGCCTTCTTTGGCGATGTGGCTGCGCACCTGCACGCCGGAATTGAGCTCGTCATCCACCTTCACCTCGAACTCGAGTTCGAAATCCTTGAAAGGTCCGATGGCGAGAAAAGTGTTTGGGCTGCCATCGACCGTGGTGCCGATGAGCACGCCGTTTTCCACCTTGTAGGTGGCTTGGCCGCTGATGATCTGGCCGCCTTGCAGCGAACCATCGGCAAACCAGTATTGCCAGTCCGCGCCTTCGTCCTTGGCGTGAAGATTGAGGAAAGCGGCGGTCAACAAGGCTGCGGCGGAGAGGGTGGTGATAAAACGAGTTTTCATAAAACAGGGCGGCTTTGAACGGGCCTCAGAGCTGATTTCCATCGAGAACTGCCAGCTATTTAACAAAACTTAAATAAATCAGGGGTTTTTATGGGGTAAAAACCTCAAATAAATCGAAGCCAACCTTGACCATCGGGTCAGGTTGGAATTAAAATGGCATTATTACCTGATTAATATTGGATGGCCCGCCCCTCAAACACCTTCGACTCCTTGTCACTGACGATCGCGATCACACCGCAGATCAAGCAGTACCTCGAAGACATGACCTTGAAGGGCACGTTTGGCAGCAGCCCCGCCGAGGCGGCTAGGATGCTCTTGAGCAATGGGATCGATTCCATGTTGAACACAGGTGCTTTGGACAGACGCAAATGGACTCTGAAGGACGGACAACTCGTTCTTCTGACGCAGGATCAACCTTCCCTCTCATCATGACTCTGCAACTCGATCTTCAAGCCGACTCCACCGTCTTCTCCACTCTCGTCGAGGTCGAAATGACCGACACAGACCGCAGCCTCAAGGGCAACTGGAAGTCCGAAACGCGCCTCTCCATGCTCTCCCACGAGATCACCCGCTACATGCCGGAACTCGCCGCCATGCTTGCTCAGGGCGGCAAGCGGAAGATGCTCGCGGCTTGAAATGCCGCCTGCTATGCGCCAACAAAGCGCATGACCCTCATTTCTGGAGCCGCCGTCGCTGAAAAAGTCCTCGAAGAATGCCG
>CAMCWM010000339.1 GCA_945882215.1 Akkermansia muciniphila
GGAGGTGTGACCGCCGGGCATTTGCGAGGGGATGGATGGCAAATTCAAGTGCCCATCATGACTTATTTGCCGTATCCGGGGGCCGCCTGGCCGTTTTCGTTGATGTGACCGGTGGTCCAGAGGATGCCACGGGTGACGAGGTCGAGGTAGCGGGCGTCCCCGACGGTGGCGGTGTTGTGACCGATGGTGGTGGAGAAGATTTTGGTTTTGTTCGGGCCGTATTCGTTGGTCCAGGCGACGACGGCAGTGGCTTCGGTGGCTTTGGCGTCAGGCGGCAGTGTTTCGCCTTTTTTGGCCTTGGGCGGAACGATCTGGACGCCTGTGGCGAGAGGTTTGCCGGTGAGAACCTGGATGTTGTTGTAGAGTTCTTCGTTGATGGTGGTCCAGTTTTCGAGGCCCTGAGTGATGGGGTGCGTTTTGTCGGTGAAGGTGATGGAGATAGGCTGCTGCGGGCCGTGGCCGGTGGATTGGAGGCCGAGCATTTCATACCAGCCGGCGTTGTCGGCACCGGCCTTCACCGGCTCGCGGAAATTGCCCCAGCGGTAGCTGTGCATGGCGCAGTGGAGATTGACGGCGGGTTTGCCAGCCTTGTGGGCGTCGAGAATGGCGCCGACGTAGGCGGGATCGGTCACATCAGCACTGCATTCGTCGTGGATGATGACGTCGAAGTCCTTGGACCAGTCTTTGGCCTTGTAGATTTCAAACGTGGCCTTGGTGCTCTTGTCGGGGTTGTAGGCGATGTCCACAATGGCGTTGATGCGGGACTCGATGCCTTCTTTGAGCGCCATGGGCTGCTTGTCATACTCATGGCAGCAACCACCAGCGACGATGAGGACGCGGAGAGGTTTGACGGCTGAATCGGCGGCTTGGACAAGAAAAAGGCCCGTCGCGAAGGCGAGGGTGGCGAGAGGGAAGAGGAGTTTCATGGTTGGAATGACAAAGGTAGGTTTTTGCTGGACGGTGATTGCAGCGTGAGTGAAACGAGATGTCGAGGGGAAAATTGCGGGCAGCTTTGACAGGCAGTGCTTCTGCGCCATGACTGCGGCGTGGGAGATTTTTTGACGTTTGACGAATTGATGAACTGGAACGCGGTGGCGGGTCGCTTCACACCGCCCGCGCGGCTGGCGGTGATAGGCGACCCGATTGCGCACTCGCGCAGTCCGCAGATGCATAATCCGGCGTTGAAGGCCTGTGGCATTGATGCGCAATACATTCGCGTGCAAATGCCTGTCGGGCATGTGGTGGAGGGATTCCGGCAGTTTGCGAAATGCGGCTTCCTTGGCGTGAACATCACGATCCCGCACAAGTTTGAGGCGCTGGATGCCGTGGACGTGCTCGATTCGCTGGCGCGGCAGCTCGGCGCAGTGAACACGCTGGCGATTCGTGAGGGCAAACTGCACGGCTACAACAGCGACGGGCCGGGCTTCCTGCGCAGTGTGAAGGAGGCGTTTGGAGTGGAGGTGAAGGATCTGCGCGTGCTGATTCTGGGGGCTGGTGGCGGCGCGGGCCGTGCGGTGGCAGTGCAATGTGCTTTGGAGCAATGCCCCAAGCTTGTCCTGGCCAACCGCACTGCATTGAAGGCAGAATCTCTGGCAGCGGAGGTGGCAAAGTTGTCACCGAGGTCCACACTGAAGGTGATCGCATGGACGGATGAGGCTGTGGCAGCGGAAATGGCGGGAATCGACCTGGTGGTCAATGCGACCTCGCTCGGCATGAAATCTGGCGATGCCGAACTCCTGCCAGCGGAGGCACTTGAGGCGCGTCACCTCGTGTTTGACATGGTTTACCGCGCAGATGGCGAGACGCCGCTGCTTGCCGCCGCGAAACTGGCCGGCGCGAAGGTGGTGGACGGACTCACTTTGCTGCTGCACCAAGGGGCGATCTCGTTTGAGCATTGGTTTGACCGCCCGGCACCGCTGGAAGTGATGCGTGAAGGCTTGCGCAATGCCGTGATGACATGAAGATTACTCGCGTCCACGCATGACCTCCTCGCAGCATTTTGCCCTGAGTTTTTTCGGCCCAGTCTTCATGGGCGGCTTTTGTTGCGGGTTCATTCACCTGATCGGGAGCTGGTTGGAAAGGCATCACCTACCGCCGCTGGTGATGATGCTGGTCGGGGGGGTGGGTGTTGCCATGGCGACACGTTGGTTTGTGAGGAATTGCATTTCCGTGGCCTGCCCGTTCTGCGGCGGGAAGAGCTACGAGATTCCCGACAGGGGCAATCGCTTCATGTGCCGCGTTTGTGGCAAAGATCACTAAGCCCGCCGGGTGGCAATAAATCGGCTTGCTCAATGTCGTGAAAGTCGTTACCTATGCAGAGCGTTTGAGTCCTTGGCTCCGCCAGCGTTTTTCTGTAAGCGCTTTCCTTTCTGACTTTCCCCGCATGTTTTTTTCTTTGTCGCGTCCACACACCCCGCATGAACGGGAGGCAGCAGGCGCATGCATGTCGGAATCGAGTCCGTGCTGATATGATGTTTGCAGCGCGTTTTTCTCGAATGATTTTCCAGGTGGTTGCCACACGGCGGCCTGGAGTTTTGAACACACCCGGAGGTATCCCATAAGCAATCCATTCCAGCAATTGAGCGGCGGCAACTTTGCGCCGCGTCCCCAGCAAAACCAAGGCGGAGGCGTGCCACCGCCACGTCCGGCAGGCCCTTCCGGCCCTGCCGCAGGACCCACTGGTCCGGCACCGCGCCCTCTAGGGCCTTCCGGTCCGGCGCTGCGTCCCACAGGGCCTGCACGTCCAGCAGGTGCTTATCCGGCTGGAGGCAACGGCACGTTTCGTCCTGGCGGCGGGAACAGACCCGGTGGCCGTGACCGGCCCAATGGACGATTTGTGGATCAGACCCGTGTGAATGAGCGCATCCGTGCGCCGAAGGTGCGAGTCGTCGAAGAGGATGGGCAGCATCAGTTGGGCATCCTGCCAACGTCACAGGCCATCCGTATCGCCAAAGAGCGTGGTTTGGACCTCGTGGAGGTCGCGCCGAATGCCGATCCACCCGTGTGCAAGATCGTCAACTACGGCAAATACAAATACATCCAGGAGAAGCACAAGAAGGAAGCTCACAAGCACCAGAAGGGCGGCAAGGTGAAGGAAATGAAGTTCCGCATCGGCATCGATCCGCATGATTACCTGATCAAGATCACGCATGCCGAAGACTTCCTGGCTGAAGGCCACAAGGTGCGCATTCAGCTTCAGTTCCGCGGTCGCCAGATGGCGCATCAGGAGCTGGGGCATCTGCTGGCCAAGAAGATCAAAGAAGATCTTCTCACCATGGGCCATGTCGATCAGGAACCGAGGATGGCCGGGCGAAACATCAACATGCAGATCAGTCCTCTGCCGGAGCGCCAGCGTCACCGCAAGTTCAAGACTCACCTGAAAGGCGTCACCGAGCATCAAGACATCAAGCATCAGGAAGGTCACGATCCGCGCGAAGACAAACACGACCATGAGGATCATCACGACGATGACCATCATGACGACAACCACACCTCCCCGCCTCCCCAGCCTGCAGCGCCTCCGCCGCCTGCGAGCTAAAAATCACGAAGGGCAGGAGTTCATCTCCTGCCCTTTTTCATGTCAGGCCACGGAGGCCGCGAGATCACGCATCGACTGGTTCATGTCCGACGGGCCGAAGGATGACGTGCCGCAGACAAACAGGTTCGCGCCGTTCTGCTTCGCGATCGGCGCGGTGTGCGTGTAGATGCCGCCATCCACCTCCAGGTGAAATTTCAAACCGTGCGCGTCGCGGTAATCACGCGCGGCGGCCAGTTTCGGCATGGTTTCCTTCTCCATGAACGGCTGCCCGCCAAATCCGGGCACCACGGTCATCACCAGCAGCAGGTCGATGTCCTTCACAAACGGCAGCGCCGCCTCAAACGGCGTGCTCGGGTGTAGCGCGATGCCGCAGTGCAGCCCGGCGGCCCGGATGCGCTGCAAAGTCTCCGCCACCGAGCTGTCGTAGTTCGCCTCGACGTGAATCGTGATGTTGTTCGCGCCCGCCTTGATGAAACGCTCCAGATAATGATCTGCGCGGTGGATCATCAGATGCACGTCCAAGTACATGTCCGTCAGCTTGCGCACCGTCTGCACCATCTGCGGCCCGAAGGAGATGTTGTCCACGAACGCCCCGTCCATAACGTCCAGGTGCAACCACTGCGCCCCGGCGTCGGAGGCACGCCTTACTTCGGAGCCGATTTTTGACCAGTCAGAGGCCAGCAGGGACGGGAGGATGAGGTCGGTCGTGTGATCCATGCCCTGAGATAAGGTTCAAGGTTCAAAGTTCAAGGTTTGAGTTGGCCGCGCAGCCGTTTATAAAACCGCGTGGCAGACTCCCTCATCATCAACCCTTTCGACGACGAGCATTTCATGCGCGATGCCCTGCGGCAGGCCGGCAAGGCCGCCAAACAGGATGAAGTGCCGATCGGAGCCATCATCGTGCATCAGGGAAACGTCATCGGCCGCGCCTGGAACCAGGTGGAGACGCTCAAGGACGCCACCGCCCATGCCGAAATGCTCGCGCTCACCCAGGCCGAGAGCGCCTTGGGCGACTGGCGGCTCAACGAGTGCGATCTCTACGTCACCAAGGAACCCTGCCCCATGTGCGCCGGGGCCATCATCCACTGCCGCGTCCGCCGTGTCATCTTCGGCTGTCCCGATGTCAAAGGCGGTGCCGCCGGTGGTTACTGGAACCTCCTGCAAGCCCCCAACCTCAACCATCG
>CAMCWM010000340.1 GCA_945882215.1 Akkermansia muciniphila
GGAAGTCGCTGGCGTTTTCGAAGCGCTTGAGGATGCGCTGGAAGGCACGGATCAGGTCAAAGATGCCCACCTGGCCCAGCGTCTCCACCGGGGCGTCCAGATCCGGCAATTCCGGCGTCGTGACGAACAATTCATCGCCCTTCACCTCCTGCACGCCGAGGAACTGGGCGGCCTCCTTGAACTTCTTGTACTCCACGAGCTGACGGATCAGCTCCCAGCGCGGGTCGTTCTCCTCCGCGTCCTCCTCCGGCGGCTGCACATCCTTGGGCAGCAGCTCACGACTTTTGATGTACATCAAATTGGCCGCCATCACGATGAACTCGCTCGCCAGCTCGATGTTCAGCGCCTTGAAGGTGTCGATGTAATCCAGGTACTGCCGGGTGATGCGCTCCAGCGACACGTTGTAAATGTCGATCTCCTCCTTCTTGATGAGGTACAGCAACAGGTCCAGCGGGCCTTCGAAAATCTCCAGTTTAACTTTATAGTCGGTGTCTTCCACGCGCCGAGATAGACCGGAGAATCGGCACTGGCAACCCAGGAGCGCGAGTATTGTGCCCTGTCGGCTTTTCCGGCTTTATCGGCTGACACCTTTCCGCACCGCACCCACCAGCAGCACCAGATTGCGGACGAACTGCTGGTTCGCCTTGGCGAAGTTGGCCTTCGGCTGCCGTTGCGGGTCCATGCCTTGATTCATCCAGCCGCTGCCACCGCCCAGCGCGATCACCCAGCCAAACCCATGCGGTGCCACGGCCAGACAGGGCTCGTCGCCGAGGAAGGCCAGCGCGAGCGCCTTGCGATTCGTCAGCTTCAAGGTCGTCCCGTGGCATGGATAAAGCATTTCCAGCTCATGCAGCAGCGGATGCTCGCGGTCATGCTCCAACTGGGACGGGCGGATCTGTGTCCCAGGCACTGTCGCCGGCCGGTCATTGAAGGTCATGCCGAACTGCGTCAGCAGCGGATTGTAAAAGGGCAGGGACTCACCAGTGCCAAGATCGGCGCTGCCGGCGATCACGAGCAAGAAGCCTCCGCGAAACACATGATCTTCGAACAGCTTGAGCGTTTCAGGGGCAAAGGCCTCCGGCGTGTGCGGCCCTCTCAGCCTGCCATTCAGAATGATCAGATCATACGGCTTCAGTCCCTCCTTGCTCAGGTTCTCGGGGCTGCCAAACACCGTCGTGGAGTCCTCCACCAGCGCGCCCTCCTCACCCAGCACGGTCTTCAGGATGAGCTGGCTGAAATTGAAGCGCAGGTCCTTCAGGGTGGCCTCATGGTGCATCGTCTCCAGCAGCACGCGGATCGCAGGCTTGGTTCCTGTCGCGGCGGCGGGCTGTTCCACTTGCGCGTCAACGCTCTCCTGGCTGGCAATCCATGCGACAGTCAGAAGCATCAATCGGACTCTTGTCATGGCAGCCATTTTGATCAGACCACCCCATCTCTGTAAAGCCTGTTCATCATTTCCGCCGCAGACGCAGCGCTCGCAGGTCACGTCGGCAAGCGGAGCGCGAGTATGGTGAAACCTACTCGCCTGGCTTTTCCCACGCGCCGCCAGTCGAGCAAAGTGGCGAGTAGGCTAAAGCCATACTCGCGCTCCGTTACTTCCGTTTCAGCCGCACCGCCCGCACATCAGCAAGCTCCTGCTTCAACGCCCCTTCCGGCCGCATCAGCAGGGATTGCACGCCCGCCTTGAGCTTCAAGGTGCCTGCCGACTGCTCTTGGAAGCTCTCATAGCCGCCCGTGGCCTTCACCACACCCTTCACGCTCGCGTTTTCGGCTTCGACGACATACGCATCGCCTGCGGACGCCTCATCTGCCGCCAAGGTCACCAGCACCTCGTATTCGCCGTCTGTCGGCACTTGGATCAACCACTCCGCCATGTCCGTGTCGATGCGCCAGGGCGCGAGCACGTTCAGCGAGGCACGATAGGCCAGTTTCTGCCCGTAGGTCTTCGCGGCACTCGCTGGAAGCAGCAGAACGCCATCCGCATCGGCCTGGATGGCGTTGCCGCCTTTCACATCCACCTGCATCAGCGTGTCCGCCGTCCACGGCATCTTGCGCGTCTTGGTCTGCTCACGCACCGCCGTCACTTGAGCGGCTTCAATCACGCTCGCTTCATTGCCCCAGGCATTGCGCACATAGCTGAGCACATCGGCCAGCTTCGCATCATTCAGCACGGGATTCGCGCCCTGGCCGGGCATGGCGAGGTTCCACTTCTGCCCGTTCACCTCGATCTCGCCATACAAGCCATGCAGCGCGATGCGGATCAGCCGCTCCGGCTCGCCGGTGGCCCACTCGCTCTCTGCCAGCGGTGGAGCTACGTTCGGGATGCCGTAGCCCGTCGGTTGATGACACAGGCCGCACACGCTTTGATACACCAGCGCTCCACGCTCGATCTGCTTCTGCGCCGTATCGCTCAGCGGCTGCTTGCGAGTGGAGGTCACCACGTTCTCCGCTCCCGGCCACGTCAGACACATCCGCAACCGTTGCACTCGCTCACGCGCGGCGATCTCGCGATTCGCGGCCAGTTCATCGAGAAACTTTGGCTTCGCTGCCAGCTTCACCGGCTTGATCTGCCGTGGATCATTCGGCTGCGTCGCCAAAAAGCCATCGATCAGCGCCTCGCGCTGCCAGTCCGAGGTTTGTTCGATACGCCTCACGACATCAGCATGCAGATCGTCCATGCAGATGAGCTGGGAGAGCAATCGCAGCGTCTCGCGGCGATGCGCCGACTCCTTCTGCCAATCCTCTCGTCCCAACAACAGATCCAGCATCGCCGTCTCCGCTCCATGCAACCCCGTCATCACCGCGATGCGGTTCAGATCATCCTCATGATGCGTCAAATGTTCAGCCAGCAGCGGCAGCGTCTTGCTGTCCCCCTTCGCGCTGATCGCCAGCGCGGCATGGAGCTTCACTTGAGGATCTTCCTCTGGGTTCAACAAGGAATAGAGCCGTCCTCTGCTGAAGCGGGCCACCGCAGCCCGCACTCGCACATCCTCATGAATGACGGCCATGACGAGGTGCTCTTCTTTCAAGGCCTTCAGACCCTCCAGGGTCCAAAGCGCATGCAGCATCTGCATGGCCGGTGGATTCACCTTTTGAATCACCTTCTCCAGCAGCGGCACCGTCTCCTCGTCGCCACGCTCCACCAGCAGCCGTTGCGCCGTGTTCCGCTGCCACCCATTCGGATGTCCGAGCGCTTCCACCAACTCTCCAGCACTCCATTGCTCCATGCCGACTCTCCGCCCTTCGCTCTTCGCCTTCTGCTCACTCACGATTCGCCAGATGCGCCCGTGATCGTTGCCTTCGTAGAGTTTGCGCTGCTCGATCTGCTTCGTCAGCCACGGGACGATGAAAATGACGTGCTCGATGATGCCGTGATACATGTCGGCGAGATAAAGTGCTCCATCCGGCCCCACGCGCGCATTCACCGGGCGGAAGCGCTCGTCGGTGCTGGCGATCAGCTCCTGCTCCGCTGGAAAGAAGCGCGTCGCTTGTGGGGCGATGCCCTTCGTGAGCTTCAAGGTGCCCACCAGATGCCCTGCCGAATCCGGCACGAACACATTGCCATGCATCTCCGGTGGGAATTGATCGCCATCGTAGTAGCAGGTGCCGGAGACGATGGTGTAGGTGCGCAGGCGGCCATCGTCGCGCAGTTCCAGGGCACCGAGCGTCACCGCCGGTGTCACGCGGATGGGAAAACACTCCGCCGCGTCCTTCGCCACGTTCACATTCACACCGAAGCTGCCGCGACCACCTCGCTGTGCGAGTTTGGCCAGGTTCGGATGCCGCAGGATCGCCTCCGCCGGGATCAGGTCCATGTGCATGGCGCTGTTTTCGTAGCAGGAGATGAAGCGGCCCGTTTCATCAAAGCTCACGCCGAACTGGCCGCGATGCAGCGTCGGCTCGTCGATAAGTTTGCCGTCCTGCCATTGATAGCGATGCGGCCAGTCGGCGCAGTGCAGCCAGTTGTCGATGCCGCGCCGCAAGCCATTCGCCGTGTGCTGTGGATTGCCGCCCACGCCCATCGTGCCGACCTCCGTGCGGTTGTCACAACGCAGATCGCCATCCTTGTCCTCGCAGAACCACAGCTTCGGCGGCTCCTGCAGCAGGATGCCACCCTTCACGAAGGCGAAGCTGCGTGGCATGACCAGCTTGTCGAGAAACACCGTGCTCTTGTCCGCCTTGCCATCGCCATCCGTGTCCTCCAGCACCACCACGCGGCAGATCGGATCGCCCTCGCCGCTGCCCTGCACATCCCGCATGTAGCCCTGATACTCCACCACCCAGATGCGCCCCTCGGGATCGAACTCAAAGAAGATCGGGCACTGCACCATCGGCTCACACGCCACCAGCTCCGCCCGATACCCCGGCGCCAGCTTGAAGGTCTTCGCTTCCTCCTCCGCCGAAAGCACCGGCGCAGACGGCACCTGGATGCGTTTGAGAAGTTCCTCGCCCTTCTCCCAATCTGCCCAGCCGGTCAGCGCCGACGGAGGGCGTGATCGCGGACGATCGGCCGGAACCGTGCCGGTTTGAGCGAAGACGGGGTGGGTGAGCAGGACAACGAGCAGCAAGGAGCGGAGCGGCATGCAGGAACTACGCACCCAGTCGCGGCGGCCTTCCCATGGCCTCCATTGTCTCTGCTGAACACTGGGCCCTCGATATGAGATCATGTTGCCCACGACATGGGGTCATGTTGCCCTCGATATGAGACCATGTTGC
>CAMCWM010000341.1 GCA_945882215.1 Akkermansia muciniphila
GCCCCATTCGTCATGCTCCAGGCCCGTGACATGCGGATAACGGCCGCTGGCCATCTTGGCTCCGGGAGGCGCATGGCGGGTGACGCTGTCGAGCGGATAGGGTTTGAAGTCTGCGGCACGCTCCGCGATGTCGAGCGTGGGTTCGACCCAGCATTTGTCGAGATCAGGCTCGGTGAAGGCCTCGATGCGGCTGCTGAGGCCTTGATCGCTGAGGATGATGACCGGGCAGGAATATTCGCGGGCGAGTTTGCCGGCTTCGAGAGCTATGTAGAAGCAATCTTCAACATCCTGCGGGGCGAGGACGATGCGCGGGCAATCACCGTGGCTGCCGTAGATGGCCTGGAGGAGATCAGACTGCTCCACGCTTGTTGGCAGACCGGTGGAGGGGCCGCCGCGCTGCACATTGATGACGATGAGCGGAATCTCCGCCATGCTGGCATAACTGAGAGCTTCCATCTTCAGGCTGAGGCCCGGACCGGCGCTGCCGGTGACGGCAAGATGGCCCGCATAAGCCGCGCCGATGGTCATCGAGACGGCGGCGAGTTCGTCTTCGGCCTGCACATAAATGCCGCCGTATTTCGGCAGCTCGCTGCGCAGGGTTTCCATGATGCTGGACCAAGGAGTGATCGGGTACGCGGAACCGTAGCGCACACCGGCGGCGATCAGGCCCATGGTCATCAAGGTGTTGCCGTCGGTGCTGAGACGGTGCTCGTCCTTGTGCTCGCCTTCCTCGAAATTGAAGGTGCCGATGTCACCAATGGGATAGGCGTAGCCCGCGTCAAAGGCGAGCATCGCATTGCGCAGCACGCTTTCATCCTTCTTGCCGAACTGGCGTGAAACGATGCCAGCGAGCTTTTCACGGTCGAGCTGATAAACGGCGCAAAGGAGCCCCAGAACAAACATGTTCTTGCCACGGTCGCGGGCGCTGCCGCCAATGGCCTCGATGGTGGCGGCGGTGAACGGCACGCCGATGTGGTGGATGCCGCGCTCGTTTTTGAATTCCGTGACCTCGGCGGACTCATAGATGCAGATGCCACCTTCGCGCAGAGAGCCGATGTGGCTGTCGTAGCTGTGCTGATAGAAGGCCACCAGCACATCCGCCTCGTCACCGGCCGTAAGGACGTGACCGGAGCCAAGATGAAGCTGGAAGATCGAAGGACCGCCCGAAATCGTGGACGGGATGGTCATGTAGGTCATCACATCATGCTGCGTGCGACCCGCGAGACGGGCGAGGAAGCCGCCGATGGACTGAATGCCATCTTGGGAGTTTCCAGCGAGCCGGATGACGGCGTTGCGCAGAGTTTGAGCAGGTGCAGACGAGGAGGGAGCAGAGGCTGTGGCAGTTGGCATGGTTGGATGCAGGCACAGAAGACCCGCAGGTTGGTGGGTGACAGAAACGCCATTATGAGGGGTCTTTTGCAATCGTCCATCCTCCTGACGGCCTTTTTTCACACGAGGAGCGGGCAGATGGCGCTTCGATCAAACACCTTGCTATCTCCCCCATCGGTGGGAGTATGACCGCCCTCAAAACCCAGGGGAACCGCATTATGAGTCAACACACTTTCCCTGAACTGGGAATCGCCCCGGAGCTTCTCGAAGCCGTCAAATCACTCGGATTCGAGCAACCCTCCCCCATTCAGGCTGAGGCCATCCCCGTGGCCCTGACCGGTCGCGATGTGGTGGGCCAGAGCCAGACCGGCTCCGGCAAGACCATGGCCTTCGGCATTCCCGTCGTGCAGCGTGTCGATGCCACCCAGCGCAACGTGCAGGCGCTGATCCTCTGCCCCACCCGCGAACTGGCCATGCAGGTCTGCGCGGAGATCCACAAGCTCGCCAGCTTCAAAGACATCCGCGCCACGCCCGTTTACGGCGGCGCTTCGTATGACCGCCAGATTCGCGCGCTGCAAAGCGGCTCCCAGATCGTCGTCGGCACTCCAGGCCGCATTCTCGACTTCATGGAGCGCGGCTTGATCAAGCTCGACGGCCTGAAGATGCTCGTCTTCGATGAAGCCGATGAAATGCTCGACATGGGCTTCAGTGACGACATCGACCGCCTCATGGCCGCTGTGCCGAAGGAGCGCCAGACGATCTTCTTCTCCGCCACCTTCGAGCCGCGCATCCGCCGCCTCGTGCAAAATTACACGCGCGACGCCGCCACCATCACCATCCAGCAGAAGGCGCTCACCGTTCCCACCGTGGAACAGCGCTACTACGAAGTGCATGGCCGTTCCAAGACCGAAGTGCTCTGCCGCGTCCTCGACATCGAGGCTCCCCGCCTCACCATCGTCTTCGCCAACACCAAGCGTGCCGTCGATGACGCCACCGATGCCCTCGTGGCCCGTGGTTATGCCGCCGACCGGCTGCATGGCGACATCAATCAAACCATGCGCGAACGTGTGATGCGGAACTTCCGCAGCGGCGCTGTCGAAGTCCTCTGCGCCACCGACGTGGCCGCGCGTGGCCTCGACGTGAACGACATCGACCTCATCGTCAATCTGGAGCTGCCCTACGATGCCGAAGACTACGTCCATCGCATCGGCCGCACCGGTCGTGCCGGCCGCAAAGGCAAGGCCGTCAGCCTCGTCGCCGGACGCGAGATTTACCTCATGCAGCGCATCCAGCGCTTCATCAACATCCGCATCGACCGCGCAGCCGTACCATCGCAGGAAGATCTCGAAGCCACCCGCGTCGATAAGACATTCGAGAAGGTCAAAGCCGTGCTCGAGGCCAGCAGCTACACCTCCCACGAGCACAGCATTCAGCGCTTGCTGGATGCCGGCTTTACCGCCACCGAGATTGCCAGCGCTCTCATGGACCTCCTCATGAAGGATCAAGTCCGCGAAGCCGAGCAGATCATGGAAGACCGTGCGCCCAAGCGCAAAGACGTCCCGCAGCGCGAATTCCAAGCCCGTCCGGCTCCTCCAGTGCGCACCCCGGCACCTGTTCCGTCCGCCGCACCTGCGCCAAAGCCCGCCCCTGTTGAGGCCGCTCCGGCCCCCGCAGCCGACGGTGAAGCTCCAGCCGTGACCGAGTCCCCTGCACCGGAAGCTCCCGCCGCTGTCGAAACAGCCGCCGTGGAAGCATCGGCCCCAGCCCTCTCGCCCGTCCCATCCGCTTCCCCCGCTCCCGTCGAAGAACACGAGGAAGACGCCGGCCCGACGAATCATCAGGCAGCCGCCCCTGCGCCCGCTGCATCTCCGAGACCCGCGCCCGCAAAATTCGACAACGAATACGACACCTCCGACGAAGAGCGCCCTCTGCCCAAGAAACAGAGCAGCTACGTCCAAAAAGGCCCGCGTTCCGGCATGGTGCGCCTGTTCATCAACGTCGGCGGCATGGACCAAGTGCGTCCGCAGGACATCGCCGGCATGCTTTACAACACCATCCAAGACCTGACCCCCGGCAGCATCGGCGCGATCGATGTGCTGGAAAAATGCAGCTTCGTCGAGGTGCCTGGCGACGTCGTCGAGTCTGTGCTCGAAGGCGTCAAAGGCGCTCAACTGCGTGGGCGTGATGTTCGCATGGATCACGCGGATCGTCCTGATGACATCAGCGGCATCCGTCCGAAGCGTTTCGGCGGTGGCGGTGGATTCATCAAAAAGCCCGGCTTTGGCGGCGGCTACAAAGGTGGCAGCGGCGGTGGTTTCAGCAAAGGTGGCTACGGAGGCGGCGGTGGTGGTTACCAAGGTGGTGGCGGCGGCTTTAAAAAACCCGGTTTCGGTGGAGCTGGCGGTGGATTCGGCGGAGGCGGCTTCAAAAAGCCGGGCTTCGGCAGCAAACCCTGGCAGCAACGCGAAGGCGAAGGCCCCAGCCCCGGCTACGGTGGTGGTGGCGGCGATGACGGCCCGCGCCGCGAAGACGCAGGCAGCGGCTACCAAGGTGGCGGCGGTGGTGGTTACGGCGGTCCGCCCAAACGCCCGTTCGGCGGTGGCGGCGGCGACAAACGCTTTGGCGGCGGTGGTGGTGGCTTCAAGAAGAAGTGGTAACCCACACGCGCTGACAACTGTCATGCAATCTGCGGCATTACTCATGCCGTTCGCTTGTTTGTTCGGAGAAGCCACGGTCGTGAGAATGCAAGCACGTGAGATTCCGCGGCGAGACGGTTTCCCACACAGATTGTGAAGGCCACTCGCCAAGAAATCATTGGCACACATCACCACACGCTCTTAAATCTCAGCGTGATCGCCCCTGCGGCTGTCTCACCCTCAAGACCATGCCAAAATCCTCCGCACTCCGCGACGCCCTGCAACAGTCGCCGAACAATCTTTCCCTGCTGTTGCTCTATGGCCGCGCATGCTTGGAAGAGCTTCATCTGGATGAGGCACGAGAGGTTTTCACCCGGGCGCTGAATGAAGACCCGGATCAGACCGATGCCATGCTCGGCATCGCAAAGGTTTCGTTCATGGAGGGAGACACCTCCGGTGCTGCCGTGCGTGCCGAACGCGTGCTGTTTCTCGAACCCACCAACGCCCAGGCACATCTGCTTCTGAGCCGCGTTTATTTGAGCGAAGGCGACCGCACCAAGGCCATCGATCACTTTGATCGCGCCGCTCAGATCGACGGAACCATGAGCGATCCTGCATTGGAGCGCGAACTCGGTCGTACTGCCCGTGACGCGCGCAAAACCGCGCCAGCACCGGCTCCAGAGCCCGCGAATCAAGAAGCCCCGCCTTCTG
>CAMCWM010000342.1 GCA_945882215.1 Akkermansia muciniphila
TTTCCCATGATTTACCGCGAGGCCGCAGACGCTCACTGGGACCCCGCTCGACACCACCTTCACTCACCGAAGCCCCGTGAGTGGACTTACCTTCATTGGTTCCAGCACATCATCGGTATTGCAGCGGTGCATTCCCACGATCTTCGTCTTACGTCGTCCACCGCTTGGGTTGGTGTTCCATCGGAGTTGCGTCGCGAGATTCAGGACTGGTTTGGCACGACGCCTCGCAAACCGGACTATGTCGAGACGGAGCGCGAAGCCCAAGCCCGCGACAGCCGCAAATGCAACTACCACGCCACCCAAGAACCACGCCTCAAAGCCGAGGCTCGAAAGTTGTTCTTTGAGGGGCGCTATTCCGACGTTGTTCGCATCGAGTCGCAGATACAGTATCCAGAGTTCTTAACCCCAGCCGAGCAACAACTGTTTGTCCTTGCTCGGAAGCGCCAATGACACCCCCCGCAACGCCTAACCATGCGCTGCAGCGAACCTGGCCATCGCGCTCCGGTTGCAATCGTGGCGTCCCGCGGGCCGGGTCGCTGAGCTTGGTCGTTAAGCCTCGATCACTTCCACTCCCGCAGCATCACCAGTCCATCGCGATTCCGAGGAGCCAGCGCCAGGGAATCGAGCAGATGCCGCCTTGCCTTCGCCGCATCCTTCTCCCGCAAAAGCTCCGCCAGTTTGAAGTGTGTCTGCGCCGCGCCCGATGGATCGAGAATCAGCACACGTTCGTAAGCCGCAATCGCCTCATCACCCGCTTGCAAAGCCGCCGCAGCATCCGCCAGCGCCTTTTGGGGCGTCACCAGAAAGGGATTCAGCGCTGTGGCCCGCTGCGCATTCGCTTTCACCTCCGTCCAGCGCTGCTTCGGCACATCCAGCTCGATCAGGCGCAGGAAGGTGCTCTGCGCGCTGGATGAATTTGCCGCGATCTGCCGCAGCACCGCTGTTTCCTCATCCACACGTTTCAATTGCCGCAGCGCCATCACCTTGAGCGCGTGGCCGCTCTGGGCGCTGAAATCCTCCGGCAGCAGTTGAATCAAGATGTCGGCGGTTTTGATCACTTCCGGCCAGTTTTTCTGATTCACCATCTCCTGCGCGTATTTCCGCGTCGCGGGCAGGTTGTTCGGGTGCTTCTTCAAATAGGTCGAGAAAGAGCCGTCATCGAAAGGATTCAAATCCTCGGGCTTGGGCTCCTTCCAATCGGCCTTGGCACCAAAGCCATGGGCCTTCGCCTTGATGAACTTCGTGAAACCTTCCTCGATCTCATCCAAATCCGCCGCATTGGCCGCGATGGCATCGTTGATGCGCTTCCCGGCCGCCAGATCGCGCAGAATGCCCTGAAGCTTCTCTTTGCCGTATTTCTCCAGCAGATACTCCACCACCTGGCTCGACTCATAATACGCGAACATCACATGCTCCTGAGTCTTCGCGTTCATGAAGGCCCCGCTCAACTGCGACACCGGCGTCAGCGTCTCCTCATCGAGCACCATCTCGCGAAACGTCGCATCCATCGGCATGCCCCACGCGGGATCGCGCTGCTTTTCCTCATACACGCTGATCCCTTCGCTCAACCAGCGCGGCATGCGGTTTTTCGTCACGGTGAGCGTGATGACATGACAAAACTCATGCCACAGCGTGCTCTCCCAGTTGTTGCGGCCGCTCGCCAGGCTGCCGGGGCTGTTCATCGTCACCACCGTTCCAAAGCACACGCCCAGCATCCCCTGCCCGCCCAATGCGCCAAACGTGCGGATTGCAAAATCCTGCTGCGCGCCAAAAAACTCCACCAGCACCGGTCGTTTCAACTCCAGGCCGTATTTCGCGCCCAAAACAGTCTTCGCATCGCGCAGCAGCGTCAGCGCACGCTCGCCATAGATCGGCCAGTCACGCTTCGGCATCTTCAGGATGAAGTCCTCGAACGATTTCGTCACATAGCCATTCATCTCCTTCTCCAGCAGCCCCAGATTGTGCGCCTGGATGTTGTAGCCGTCCTCCTTGCGGACCGCCTCCGCCAGCTTCCACGCCTCTGCTTCCTCGCCCAGACGGAGCAGATCATGACAAAGCTGCACCTTGGCCGGCAGATACTTCGGATCAAACTCCAGCGCCTTGCGCTGATGCGCCGCGCTCTCTGCAAACCGATACGCGCGCGACAAACAACGCCCGATGTTGTGATCCACCGCCGGGTCTTTGTCCCAACGCTTCAGCGCCTCCGCATAGGCCGCGTCCATCTTCTTCGCATCCGCATGAAACAGATGCGCCACCACCGCCCGCAGCGACCACGCCAGCGGATGCTGCTCATCCATCTCCAGCACCTGCTGCACCGCCGCCTCCGCCTCCACGAATTTTTCCCCGCCGATCAACAACTCCGCCCGCAGCAGATGCGCCGCCTTGTGATGGGGATTCAACTCCAGCGTCTTCTGCAAATTCTCCACCGCCTTTTCGCGATCACTCGTCGCAAACGCCTTTGCCAGGCCAAAGCGCAGATCCGCCGTCTCCCCATGCGCCTTCAACCCCGCGCGAAACACATCCCCCGCCCGCTTCGCATCATCCTTGTCGAGCGCCAGATGCCCTTCGGCCAGATACGCCGCCTCCAGCTTCGCGTCCTTCGTCTGCGCCGCCTTGAAATACTGCGCGATGATCTTCTGCGCATCCGCACCGAGCACCAACGCCGCCCTGCCGAGCACCACCGTCTCCATCGCCGTGCGATCTTTCGCCGCTTTCGCCTTCGCAGCTTCATTGATGCCCTTCAGCGCCTCCGCCGCCACGTCCGCCTTGCCCAGCATCCTGGCAAAATCATGTCGCAGCATCAGCAACTCCAAGTGGCCAGGAAAAATCACCAGCGCCTTCCTGGATTCATCCAGCGCCGTTTCGATCTGCCCCAGCTCCACCAGCGCCTTCAATCGCATGATTCGCCACTCCGGCGCCTTGAGCCCCTTCTCCGCCGCCGCCTCGCCAATGCGCGCGACGAGCTCGTAATCCCCACGCGCCAGCAACTCCCCCACCGGCCCCAGATTGCGCTCCTCAAAGATTTTTTCGAGGTCAATCTGCTGCCCAAGAGCGGCACTGGCGAAAAGCAGGGAACAATAGGCAATGATGCGGATCATGGGATGTCTCGATGATGGCGAAAATTTCACGCCACCAGTAGAACGATCCAAAGAGCCAGGAATAGCAGCGCCGTGGCAAATCGGACCGCTGCGGTGTGCTTTTTCTGGAAGACGAGCAGCGCGTCACTCTTCATCCCCAGCCATGCCAGAACGAAAATCACGATCAGCGGCAGCACAAAGGCCACGTTATAAAGCAGCAGATAACCCACGGCGGTCAGGCTGCCCTGTTTCATCATGTAAACAATCGTGGGCAGGTACACCTGGCCGGTGCAGGCCAGTTCCAGCAGGCTGATGATGATGCCGCTGGCGAACGCGGCGGCCACAAAATGAACACTGCGGGCCTGCACGCGGATCACGCCGCGAATGCGGGTCTTGAGAAATTCCGGTAGTTGCAGCGTGCTCTCCTCCATACGCCCGCGCAACGCACGGATGCCATCACAAAAGCTCAACCAGGCAAGCACCAACGCCACCAACGCCAGCAACCGGTTCAACCATATCCGCACCCAGGCGAAGGCTTCCAGTTTCGCCACGAGATGGCTCAAACCAAGGCCCACGGCAAAGTAGGCCAGGAACACCGCCGCGATGAAGGCCAGTCCCACCATCAAGATCTCACGCGGACTGCGCCGGGCGATCCGCAGATAGCTCAGGAAAAAGATGATCGTGGCGAAGGCGCAGGGATTGATGCCATCCAGCAGTCCCGCCAGCGCCACCCAGCCGATGCTGAAGCTGCCAAAACGCTCCGCGATCTCGCCACCGGCTGCGGCCCGCGCCTTGTCATCCACGCG
Source organism: Akkermansia muciniphila (assembly GCA_945882215.1). Taxonomy (GTDB): domain Bacteria; phylum Verrucomicrobiota; class Verrucomicrobiia; order Verrucomicrobiales; family Verrucomicrobiaceae; genus Prosthecobacter. The sequence goes on from CAMCWM010000342.1 coordinate 3,884, forward strand.
ATGCCAGTTTTCATCCGCTGGCAGTTCACTGGTCTTTTCGATGAGCCTGGCCAGCGCATTGAAAGTCACCTGCGTCTTCACCAAGGCGCCAGCCTGGGTGAAAACAGCCGGTGTGACCTGATGCAGTGCCGGCTCCACCTTGAAGCGCACGCAGAGCGTCTGGTTCTGCTCCGCGCCGTCACTGCGCTCGATGTTGTGTTCCTCCACAGCCAGCGGCTGCGCCTCGCTGATCACGCGCAGCATGTCACGGATACGCTCACAGTCCTTGCAGCCAGGCTTGTAGAAAAACAGCACCCGCAGAGGTGCCGCGCTGGCGGCGATAGTTTTTGCCACCGGCGTGTTTTCAGCCTGTGGTTTCGTTTTCGATTCTGCGGAAGCTGTCGTTTGCACCAGCGCGGCGAAGCTGGTCAACGCCTGCCCGAACTTCTTGCTTCCGTCCGGATTGAGCAGGGCGTTCATTGCCTTCCATTCATCATCGTCGAACCACTTTTTCTCCACATGATCGAGCAGGAAGCCGAATCGCGCCGAAAGCTGACGGTAGGAAGTCTGCAAAAATGGCTCCAGCATCTGCCGCCGGTCCTCTTCCGATGCCAGTCCCGCCACCGCCTCACGCAGCGCCAGTGGTTGCACATCCATTCCGTGACTCAGCAGGGTGAGCATCGCATGGAGTTTCACCATCACATCCGCGTCACGCGTGAGCCGTTCGATCAACGGCACAATGTTTTCCGGTATGCTGTAAGCCTTCGATCTCTGGCGATAAGGCACCGATTCCTCCTCCCAATCACGCTCGC
>CAMCWM010000343.1 GCA_945882215.1 Akkermansia muciniphila
TCCATTCCCTTGGGAATCATGAAGCCCACGCCGAAGTCCGTCACCTTCCCATCCTTCAGGGTCACTTCCTTGTGCGTTCCCAGCTTCGCCCCGGTGCCATCGCCCTTGAGCCAGCGCGGCCCCACCGTCGCGGTGTTCGTCTGGCCGCCGCTGTCACGATAGATCAGTTTCAGTTTCGCCAGCTCCAGTGAGGAGCTGCCACCGGGCTTGGCCGCAGGCAGCATCCTCGCCGTCACCTCCAGCATCACATCCCCCTCCTTCGGCTCGATCGTATACAAGATGCCCCCTGAAGAAAAAATCGAAGTGCTCAGCGCCTTGCCCGCGCCAATCAGCCGTGCGCTGCCCCCGCTCGTGTTGTATTTCAAATACGTCGCTCCAGGCACCCTCTTCGCCTGCACCAGTTGGATGCCGAAGTTCGTGGCCAGCGCCGCCTGATTGGCCAGCCACTGCTGCACGTGATCCTGATCCCCCTGGCTCAGACCGGACAGCGCCACCGTCACCTTCTGCCCGTTGGCCAGCACCAGCACCGCCTCCTGAGCCGTCGCGCTCAGCAGCGCCGCCTGCATCTTCCGCCCATCCGTGCTCATCCACTCCCGGGGCAGTCCGGCATGAGCACTCAAGGTCAGGCACAGCGCCAGCACGACGATCACACACAGCATCATGTTCATGGGTAGAAAAGGGTGGGAAGTTCGCCCGCATGAACGGACAAGTCCCCCGACCGTCAACCCCTTTTTCTTATCCCTCCTCCAGCTAAGCCGCCCCCATCACTCCGCATTGGCTCGCCCGCTCCCCACGCGATACAGCGCCAGCTCCGTGCGGATGAGCAAATCGTGGTCGCACACCGCCATGGAGGCCAGGGTCTTCTCCTTCAACTCGCTGGTGGCCACCACCTCCAGCGTCTTGCCGGGCTTCACCACGGCGGACGCGCCCTTCTCATCGATCGCGTAGATCAGGCCGTCGGCATACAGCAGCGAGGCGGAGCTCGGGCCGAGCAGACGCTCTTCGAAATGCACCGTGTTCATCTTCGCATCGCGACACGAGAGCAGGCCGTTGTCGGCCAGCATGTACAGTTCATCGCCGATCACCAGCATGGAGGGATTGTGCGGCACATACTTCGTCTCCTGCCACACCACGTGCGTGCTCGTCACATCGCCTTTGCCATCCACTTTGATCGCCAGACCCACTGGCTTGTCGTAGCCAGTGCTCATGAAAATCATGCCATGCGCAAACACCGGCCGAGGCACCACCGAGTAGCCGGTGCCATACATCACGTGCCAGATCTCGCTGCCGTCCTTCGGGTTCAGCGCCTGCACGATGCCGCTGCCAGCGGAGATGAGCTGCTTCTGGCCTGCCACCTCGATGAGCAGCGGCGTGCAGAAGGAGAACTTGCTCTTCGCCTCCGTCGGCGGGCGGGCGATCTTCCAGCGCGTCTTGCCCGTCGCCTTGTCCAGCGCCACCACGCACGGATCTTTGGCCCCGTCCGCATCAAAGATGAGCAGGTCATCCACGATCACCGGGCTGCCGCCGGTGCCATGCTGCGGCGTATAACCGTTCTCCTGGGAGAGCCACAGAACCTTGCCCGCCTCGTCCAGACAGGCCGTGCCGTGATGCGAGAAATGCGCATAGAGGCGTCCCGGCTCATACACCACCGTCGGGCTCGCCTGACTGTTCTTGCCGTGCATCTTCAGCGCCGCCGGATCGGTGACCTTTAGCACTTGGGTGTCCCACACCGTCTTCCCCGTCGCCGCATCCAAACCCAGCACATGCAGGCTCACCGGCTTCGGTGCCGGTGGCGGAGCCTTCTTCGCGGGAGCAGGACGCTTGGTCGCATCACCCGGAGCCTTCACCACCGGAGGCGCGACCGGCGCAGGTGCCACCGCCGCTGCCGCAGCAGCAGCAGGATCCACCGGCAGTTCCACCGCCGTCGTGATGAAAATTTTGCCATTCGCCACCACTGGCGACGACCAGCCCTTGCCCGCCACCTCCGAGCGCCACACGATGTTCTTGTCCGGTGCCCACTCTGTCGGCAGTCCCTTCGCGGTGGAAACCCCCTGGGCCGTCGGCCCGCGAAACTCCGGCCACAGCCCTTCCGCGTGAGAGGTGCCTGCCATCAGGCAGAGTCCGAGAGAGAGAAGAAAAGGAGCGCGAGTCATCATGAGAGGCCGAAGGAACGCCCCACCGCCCACCAAGCTTTCGGCACACCGATGACTTTGGCGAATCTCAGGGTGGGTGACAGCTCCTTCGTTGTCTCAACACCATTCCGAGAAGTTTTCTTTTTCATGCGATGTCGGGTGAAGAGTTGCCCCGGTCAGGCCGCTCTTTTTCGAGATGTGGTTGGTTTTAAGTGACCAGCAAGATGTACCCGCTCCACCGCTCACCGCACACTGCCTACTGATTCACCGTTGACGCCGAACCTTTAACGTCCATTAACTAGCGGCAACTCCCACTCTACCGCAATGCCGCCCATGGAATCCTTTCTCTCGCCAGGTCTGCTCTATGGCCTGGAACACAGCTCTCTGACCTGCTGGATCATCTGCGGCATCCTGGCGCTGCTCTCCATCACGAGCTGGGCGGTGATTTTGAGCAAGCACTTCCTGCTCTCCCGCGTGCATCGCTCCAACTTGTCCTTCCTGCGTGAGTACCGCGAGAGCAATCACCCGCTGGAGCTGTTTCAACAACGCGAGCATCGCGAGTACTCCTCCTACTACCACATCTACCATGCCGCCTGCCGCGAGATGGCGTGGTATCTGCTGGGCGAAGACGAGCCCGGCGCCACCTTCGCCGCACGTCTGCAAGGCGCGGGCCGCATCACGCCCTCGCAAATGGGCGCGGTGCAGAACTCAATGGAGCGCAGCGTGGCGGAGGCGGCCCTGCGTCTCGAAGCACGCATGAGCTGGGTGGCCACCGCTTTGAGCGGCGCTCCGTTTCTCGGTTTGCTCGGCACGGTCTGGGGAATTCTGGACACTTTCAGCATGCTCACGACGGCGGGCAGCACCGCCGATCTCGCCACGCTGGCACCAGGTATCACCACCGCGCTGGTCACCACGGTGCTGGGCCTGCTCGTCGCCATCCCGAGCATGGTGTGCTACAACTCTCTCGTGAACCGCATCCGTGGCATGGTCGTGCGTCTGGACAACTTCGCCAGCGAACTGAGCGCCGGGCTGGACCGCACGTTTGTGGACCATCGTTTCAGCACCGAAATCCTGCCAAGCATGAGCGCCCTAGGCAGCCCGTCCATGCCCGCCTTCACCGGCACGAACTCATCCCCCCTGCCCTCCGCCATGCACGCCGCCCCACTCCGCGCATGAAACGTCATTCGAACCGGCACCAGCTCCGCCTCATCACCGAGATCAGCCTCACTCCGCTGCTCGATCTGGTGCTGGTGCTGCTGTTTGTCTTCATGCTGGCCGTGCCTTTGCTCAAGACAGGCCAGGGGAAGCCCGCTATGCCGGCCCCAACTCCAGCAAGTGTGGCGGCTCCGGCTGAAAAGATGACGCTGCTGGTGAATGGCGACCAGTCCGTCACGCTCAACGGTGCCATGCTCGCGCGCACCGATCTGCCTGCCTCGCTCAAACAGCTTGCGCAGAGCCGGCCCGGTCTCGGCATCGAAGTGCGGATCCATCGTGATCTGCCGGTACAGCAATTGGTGGAAACGATTCACATGCTGGAGACGGCGGGCATTCGCAAGACCGCCGTCACCACGCATGCCGACGCCCCCTGATTCACGATGAAACGCACTCGCACCACGCTGGAACCGATTTCGGCGGCGATGTTTGTCATCGTCTCGCTGCACATGGCCGCAGCCTTCGGTGTCTGGTGGTGGCGGCAGGAGAGCAGCGCCCGAAGGATCGATGCCGGGGAATCACGGCTGGCATGGATGTATCCCGGTGATTTCAAATCTCTCACGCCGCCCGCCAACGTTCCCAAAACCAGTGCCGCGGCACCCAAAGCTGCCAAAGCGGCCAAAGCCACGGCTGTTGAACCGAAGAAGAGCGACGATCCACCTGTGCAAAAGGCCACGCTGGTGGCCGCGCCGCCACAGCAGCATCAAATGGTGCCAGTACCCAATGAGTCAAGCACGCCGCTGTTTGCGTCTGCCACACCTGCTCCCAAGCCTGCCGCCAACCGCAGCATCACACTCCGCCGGGCACCCGAGAAACCGCTGGCCACCGCGCCCTTTGGCACCCCAGCCCCGCCGATGGCCAGCCCCACACTGCTGGACATCGCACGCCTCAACACCCTGCGCACGCCTCCGCCGCCGCCAGCGCCTGTGGAGGATGGCACGGCTGTGGAGGAAGAGGTGAACCTCGACGCCGTCGATGAGGCCGTGAACACGGCGTTCCTCGCCAGTTGGACCGCCCCACCCATCACCGCTGTGCCCGCCGCCCAACGGGAAGCGCGGTTGAACATCTCCATTGGCAAGGATGGAACCATCCTGAAAGCACAGATGAGCAAGTTCTCAGGCTCCCATGTGCTGGACCAGTCCATTCTGGAGGCTGCCTCCCGGGTGAAAAAAATTTCCTCAGCGCTTCCTTCAAATTTCTCCAAAGACAGCTACGATCTGGAATTGAACTTCCTCCTGCTGCCCTGAATCCACGCATGAACGCACGCGCGCTGCGTCTCACTCTCGCCCTCGCCGCCAGTCACGGCACCCGGGCCGAGGCTGGCATCAT
>CAMCWM010000344.1 GCA_945882215.1 Akkermansia muciniphila
AGGCGGGCACCATCGGCCTCCAGATGCACGGGAATGTCCTGCCAGGGGCGTTTGCCGTGGTTCTTGATGCGCACACGCAGTCCGATGGGTTGTGTTTCGGCGGCGACGAGCGCGGAGAGGTCGGCGCTGGCGATGCTGAGGTTTTCGGCGAGATCGCTGCCGATGCGATAGAAGGTGATTTGCGGCTTGGGTTCCTGTTTGGAGAGATTTTCGAGCGCTGGCAGCGCCGCGCCATCCGCGATGGCTTTCCAATCGGCTTCTTGGAAATCGGAGACGATGACAACTTCGCGGGCGGCATTCGGCGCATCCTTCAAAGCCGAGGTGGCGGCCTGAAACGCATCATTGGCCGAAACGGGGCCGGACATGGAGGGAACATCGCCGAGCTTCTTCGGGATGAGATCAAGCGCGGTGGTCGCTTGATCGAGCAATTTGCGCGGCGTGCCGCCGGAGAGCACGATTTGGGCGGCGGAGCCTTTGGGAAGTGCTTCGGTGATCTGCTGGAGATCGGCGCGGGCCTGATCGGCGACGCTGGCTCCTGGCGTGGCGGTTTTTTCCGCCGGAGCACGCATGGAGAAGGAGTCATCGAGCATGACGATGAGCGATGAACTGCCGAGTCCAAGGCTGCGCAGCGCCGTGATCACCGGGCGCGCGAGGCAGAGCGCAAGCACGATGGGAATGGCGATGCGCGTGATGAGCAGAAGAAGCTGCTCGATCTTCATCTTGCGCTTTCGCTGCCGGATGACCTCGTGCAGCAGATGCATGGCCCCCCAGCGCACGGTGACGACCTTCCGCTTGTTGAGCAGATGGATGATCAGCGGGATCAAGAAGGCCAGGCCGCCCACCAGGAGAGCAATGTTGAGGAATGTCATCGCATGCGCAGGGCTAAGTAATTCCGCAGGGCGGCGGAGTGCGATTCATCTGTTGGCAGGCTCAAGTAATCGACTTGGTGCTTGCGAAAGCCGTCTTTGAGCTGCTCGGCAAAGTTTTTCTGAACTTCGAGGTAGCGTTGACGAATCGTGGCGGGGTCGAGAAGGAGGAAATCGTCGTCGTTTTCGAGATTTTCGAAGCGCGCCCAGTTGCCGAAGGGAAAGTCGATCTCGTCGCGGTCCCAGAGCTGCAACGCGATGACTTCATGGCCTTTTTTTCGAAGAACGCCGATGGATTGCAGCAGCGCGGCGGGATCGTCGAAAAAGTCGCTGATGAGAATGACGAGGCCGCGACGCTTGAGGCGCTGGGCGAGGGATTCGATGACAGGAGCGAGACTGGTATCTTTGCCGGGCGTGGTTTTGACCATCGCTTCGAGCATCAGGTGCAGATGCGTGATCTTGGTGCGGCAGGGAATGATGTCGCGCACTTTGGAGTCGAAGGTGATGAGGCCGACGGCATCCTGCTGGCTCATGAGCAAGTAAGCCAGTGACGCGGCGAGCTTGCGGGCGTAGTCGAACTTGAGGATGCCTTTGCCGCCGCGGTAATTCATGCTGCCGCTGGCATCGAGCACGATGGTGGCGCGGAGATTGGTCTCCTCGTCGTATTCGCGGATGTAGAAGCGGTCGCTGCGGCCAAAGACCTTCCAGTCGAGGCGGCGGATTTCATCGCCTTGAACGTATGGGCGATGCTGACGGAACTCGACGCTGAATCCTTTGTGTGGCGAGGCGTGGTGTCCGGTGGTGAAACCTTCGACGACGGTACGGGCGAAGAGCTGCAGGTGCTGCAGGGACGTGATGTCTTCGGCTTGGAGGATGTCGCTGAGAGTTGCCACGGGGAGTTACGGAAATCAGAGGGAGGTCAAGGATTGGTCAAGATGGTCAAGGCTTGGTCATGAAGGTGTGTATGGCTACCACTTGACCCATCTGACGGCTTGACCATGCTCACAACACGCGTGCGTCGCTCTTTTTCGTCGTCTTGATGATCTCGGCGATGATTTGATCCACCGTGATGCCTTCGGCCTCGGCGTGGAAGGTGGGCACCAAGCGGTGGCGAAGGGCAGGGGCTGCGAGGGCTTCGATGTCGTCGGTGGTGACGTGAGTGCGGCCCTGGAGCAGGGCGCGGACTTTGCCGGCGAGGACGAGCATCTGGCTGGCACGCGGGCCCGCACCCCAACTGAGCATGGATTTGACATAGTCGGAGGCACCAGGCTCGTTCGGGCGGGTGGAGCGGACGAGATCGAGAACGAAGTCGATGACGTGATCAGGCACGGGGACTTTGCGGGCGAGTTGTTGCGCGGCTTGCAGATCCTCGGCGGTGAGCACGGCGTCGATTTCCTGGCTTTCGCTGCCAGTGGTGCGGTTGACGATCTCGCGTTCGTCGGCGCGGGTGGGGTAATCGACTTTGATGAGGAAGAGGAAACGGTCTTTCTGGGCCTCGGGAAGGGGGTAGGTGCCTTCCTGTTCGATGGGGTTCTGCGTGGCGAGGACGAAGAAGGGCTTCGGCAGTTGAAAGGTTTCCTGACCGACGGTGACGTGCTTTTCCTGCATCGCTTCGAGCAGAGCGGCCTGTGTCTTGGGCGGGGTGCGGTTGATTTCGTCAGCGAGGATGATTTGCGAGAAGATGGGGCCGGGCTGGAAGGTGAGTTTGCGGCGGCCGGTCTCGGCATCTTCCTGGATGATCTCGGTGCCGGTGATGTCGGCGGGCATCAAATCGGGCGTGAACTGGATGCGGCGGAAGCTGAGGTGCATCGCATCAGCGAGCGATTTGACGAGGAGCGTCTTTGCAAGGCCGGGCACGCCTTCGAGCAGGCTGTGACCACCGGCGGCGAGGGCGATGAAGAGCTGCTCAATGACGGCCTCCTGTCCGACAATGCGCCTGCCGAGGGCGGTTTTGAGTTTTTGGAAATTGGCGACGAGGGAGGCAGCGGAGGCGGAGTCGGACATGGGGAGAGGAAATGACGAATGACGAAACCAGAGAATTCCAGTGTGGCGGGGAACACGAGGCCGCCAAGCCTGTTCTTTCCGCCGAGTTACTTTCTGCTGACGCAGGCAACGGCCATGGCGGCGATGCCTTCCTCACGACCGACGAAGCCGAGGCGTTCGTTGGTGGTGGCCTTGACGCCGACTTGGTCGGGCTGGATGCCGAGGGCGGTGGAGATGTGCTGCTTCATCGCGGCGGCGTGAGGTTTGACGCGTGGAGCCTCGGCGATGAGGGAGGAATCGACGTTCTCGATACGCATGCCTTTGTCAGAGGCGATCTGGGCGCATTTTTCGAGGATTTTGAGGCTGCAGATGCCTTCAATGCTGGGATCGCTGGGCGGGAACCAGTGGCCGATGTCGGGTTCACCCAAGGCGCCAAGAATGGCGTCTGCAATGGCGTGGCTGAGCACGTCGGCATCAGAATGGCCCTTGAGACCACGGCTGTGTGGAATGGTGACACCACCGAGCACGAGCGGGCGGCCTTCTTCAAAGGGGTGAACGTCGTAGCCGATGCCGGTGCGGAACATAAAAAATGACGAATGATAAAATCAGAATGACGAATGAAAGTGCAAGAGCGAATGACGAGGGGGATGAATGGCGAACTCATTCGTCATTCGGAAATTCTGCCTTCGTCATTCCCGCCGCAGGCGGGTCTCACGCGTTGTGGTCGGCGGCTTTCTTCAAGCTGGCGAGAACATCGGAGATTTTGAGGTCGATGCGCTGGCGGTTGAGGAAGTAGCTGACTTTTTCGTAGCCGGCTTCAGTGAGATGGTTCAAGGCGGTGACGAAATGCTCGCCGACGCGCACGGCACGATGAGAGTCGGAGCCGACGACGATGGGGATTTTGCGGTCGGCCATCATGCGGAGCATTTCGAGGCCGGGGTTCATCTCGGAGTAGCTTTTGTTGAGGCCGGAGGTGTTTAGTTCCATGGCGACGCCCGTGGCTGCGATGCGATCGAGCACGGTGGAGACGGTGTTTTTGACAATGGCGAAGCACCAGGAGTCCGGGTGGTAGTTTTTGACCAGATCGGGGTGCGCCAGACAGTCATAGAGACCGGATTCGGCGGATTTGGCGAGGTGGTCAAAGTACGTGCGGCGGAAGTTCTCGATGGTGCCGGTTTCGAACTTGTTGAGGTATTCTTTGGCCTGCCAATGAACGGCGCCGAGGACGTAATGGAAGTCGGCACGTTGATGGAGCTGGGCGATGTATTCTTCGCAGCCGGGATAGTACTCACTCTCGATGCCGAGGCGAATGTCGAGCTTGCCTTTGAAGGCTTCAGCGGCTCGTTGAACGAGGGCGACGTAGGTGTCGAATTCACTCTCCGACATGCGCACGGTGGGCCAGAAGCCATTGGGCATCGGGCAGTGGCAGGTGAAGATGATGCCTTTGAGACCGGCCTTGAGCGCCTGCTGGGCGTACTCCTCAGGCTCGCCCCAAGCGTGCTTGCACAAGGGCGTGTGCATGTGGGAGTCGTAAAACAGGGCGCCGGATTTGGTGGGGCCGGACGCGGGCAACGGCTGGGAGGGGCCTTTTTTCGCAGGAGCAGGTGCAATCGCGGCGGGTGCAGGAGTCTGTTTTGTTGGCGCCACTGCCGCAGGGACGGTCTTCAAGGCGGCAGCAGGTTTTGCGGCTGCGGCAGGTTTGGCAGCAACTTGCGGTTTTGTGGCGGGCTTGGGAGAAGGTTTGAGGGGTGCCTGAGCTGGTTTCACCGCAGAAACCTTGGCTGGCGAAGTTTTGGCTTTTTTAG
>CAMCWM010000345.1 GCA_945882215.1 Akkermansia muciniphila
AAAAACTCGGCTGGAAGGCCAGCACCGATTTCCGTGAAGGCGTGGCCCGCACCTACCAGTGGTTCCTCGACAATCGCGCCACCGCACGTACCTGAGCGGTGCTCTGCAACTCTGGCTGGACACGCCAGCGCATCAATGCCAATTGACCGGATGGCAATTCAAGCCTTCCGACCTGTCCTCATCACCCGCAACACCTGCCGCATCTGCGGTTCCCGCAGCCTCACGCCCGTCGTCAGCCTTGGCGACCAGTTCATCGGCGGCGTCCTCGCCAGCGCCGACGGTGCTGCGCTGATCAAGCGCAAAGTCCCGCTCGACCTCGTGCGCTGCGACCCCTCCGTCGATGAAAACGCCTGCGGCCTCGTACAGATGCGCCACTCCGTGCCGCCAAAGGTGCTTTACCATCGCTACTACTACGAGTCAGGCATCAATCAGTCCATGATCGACAACCTCACCGGCATCACCCAGCTCGTGGAGCAGACCGTCGCCCTCAAGGCCAAGGACATCGTGCTCGACATCGGCTGCAACGACGGCACGCTCCTCTCCAGCTACCAAACGCAGGGCCTTCGCCACATCGGCATTGATCCATCCGACGTCGCGCTCAAAGCCCGCGCCAAAGGCTTCGAAGTCGTGAACGACTTCTTCACCGCCCGCGCCTTCAAGAGCGTCCACGCCACAGAAAAAGCCCGCGTCGTCACCAGCATCTCCATGTTCTACGACCTGGAGAATCCGCACGCCTTCGTGCAGGACATCGCTGACGTGCTCGCCACCGACGGCATCTGGATTCTCGAGCAAAGCTACCTGCCCGCGATGCTCGACATCAACAGCTTCGACACCATCTGCCACGAGCATTTGGAATACTACTCGCTCGCCGTGCTGGAGCGCCTCTTTGGCGACCACGGTCTCGAAGTCATCGACGTGCATCTCAACGACGTGAACGGCGGCAGCTTCCGGCTCGTCGTCGCCAACGCCGGCCAGGTCAAACCATCGGCTGAAGCCGCAGCACGCGTTCAAGAACTCCGCATCCGCGAGTTTGAAATGGCCATCGACTCCGACGCGCCCTACGCCGTCTTCCGCGAAAATATCGAGCGCATCCGCACCGACCTCACCGCCTTCCTCAAGAAGGCCAAGGCCGAAGGCAAAGTCGTCCACGGCTACGGTGCCTCCACCAAGGGCAGCACCACCTTGCAGTTCTGCAACGTCACGCCCGATCTCGTTTCTGCCATCGCGGATCGCAATCCCATCAAATGGGGCAGCTACACCATCGGCACGCAGATCAAGATCATCTCCGAGGACGAATCCCGCGCCGCGAAGCCCGACTACTACCTCGTGCTGCCTTGGCACTTCATGCCCGAGTTCTTGAAGCGCGAGAAGGACTTCCTTGCCCGCGGCGGCAAGTTCGTCGTTCCGATGCCGCAGGTTCATCTCGTCGGCTAGGCCACAATCAAGCATATGCCATCCCTCTTCGACGCGCTCGAGTTCACAGATTGGTTTCGTGCAGCGTTCGGTGGGTGGCGGTTCATCTTCTCGGCTTCGTTCCGCAGTCAGATGCGAGAACGATGGAAGTATGAGAGCTGGCTTTACATCACTGCGGATGTCTTGTGCGGCCTGGCAGGCATCGCATTCAGTCTTTTGATTGCTTATGCTGTGATCAGTGGGTTTGCCGGTTGGGATTGGCCTCAAAGAGCCTTGCCCTAACAAAATGCCCTCGCTTTCTCGTCCGCCAGAACGAGGCGAACACCTCGCCACATCAGCTTGAATCTCTCGCCGCGCTCGCTCGTCTAGCCTCACCCATGGACGACAAGCCCGAGCCAATGACGAACCGCAGCGCGCTGCGTCGCCTGCTCACATTTGCGCGCGGCCACTGGCGCATCGCCGCGCTGCAATTCGCCCTCGCTGTTGCTGGCACGTCGCTCATCTTCGTGTTCCCCGGCGTCGTGCGCTGGTTCATGGATGAAATCATCCCGCAGAAGCGCACGGATCTCATCTGGCAGGCCGGCGGTCTCGCCATCCTCGCCTTCACCGTGCGGGAAGGCCTCTACTACTTCCGCACCCGCGTGAACTGCACCTTCGAGCAGCGCATGATCACCGATCTGCGCGGCCAATTGCATCGCAAGGTCGAGCTTCTCCCGCTGCGCTGGTTCGATCATCAAAGCACCGGCGACATCCTCACCAAGCTCGCCGACGACGTGCCCGCCACGCAGCGCGTCATCCTCGAAGGCATCGAGCAGGGCCTCACCGCGGTGCTGCAAATCCTCATCACTGCCGTTGTCATGCTCATCGCGGACACGAAGCTCGCGCTGATCGTCCTCGCGCCCACACCGCTCATCGCCGCCGGTGGCTGGATCTATTCCCGCTGGGTTTCCCCACGCGCCACCGCCGCGCGTGAGGCCACCAGCGCGCTCAACGCCACGCTGCACGACACGCTCACCGGCATTCGTCAAATCAAGAGCTACACCGCCGAAGACATGCGGCAGTGGAAATTCCTCGCCGCCAGCCATCGCCTCAAAGACAAACAAACCCGCCTCATGGCCGCGTGGGCCTTTTACGCGCCGTCGATGACCTTGCTCGGCAATCTCGGCCTCGTGCTGCTCCTCATGGCCGGTTCGTGGTGGTGCGTGCAAGGCAGCATGACCACCGGCCAGTTGATGCAGTTCATCCTGCTCGTCGGTTTTCTCTACGAACCCATCGCTCGCCTCCATGGCGTCAATCAAACGCTGCTGAACGGCCTCGCCGCCGCCAAACGAGTCTTCGCCATCCTCGATGACGAGACCGAGGAAGACCTCGAATCCGGCCGCACTCTCGAAAATGTGCGTGGCGAGGTCGAATTCAGCGCTGTCACCTTCGCCTATCGCGCCGACAAACCTGTGCTGCATGACGTTTCACTCCGCGCAGGTCGTCATCAAACCATCGCCATCGTCGGCGCCACCGGCTCGGGCAAAAGCACGCTCTTCCAGCTCCTCACCCGCTTCTACGATCCGCAAAGCGGCGTCATCACGCTCGATGGCATCCCGCTGAGCGACCTCAGCAAACGCTCCCTGCGACAGTCCCTCGCCTACGTCACGCAGGAAGCCTTTCTCTTTGCCGGAACCGTGCGCGACAACCTCCTGCTCGGCAAACCTGACGCTACCGACGACGAACTCTGGTCCGCCTTGCGCGATGCCTGCGCCGAAGACTTCATCCGCCGCATTCCCGAAGGACTCGATGCCGAAGTCGGCGAGCGCGGCGTCCTCTTGAGCGGCGGCGAGCGCCAGCGCCTCGCCCTCGCCCGCGCCTTCCTCAAAAACGCGCCCATTCTGCTGCTCGATGAAGCCACCTCGTCCGTCGATGTGAAGTCCGAGCACCTCATTCAAGAGGCGCTCGCCAAACTCCGCGCCAATCGCACCAGCCTCATCATCGCCCATCGCCTCAGCACCATCATCGAGGCCGATGTCATTTACGTCCTCCATCAGGGCCGCATCATCGCCCACGGCACCCACGCCGAGCTCCTCCAATTCTCCGCCTACTACCGCGAACTCACCGCCCTGGCCTTCACCCCAGGAGAGGGATCATTCCATTCTCCGTAGCTTTACTGCGAAGGATGAAAGCCAAGACTGCGAAGGATGAACCTGATCCCTCAAGACGGGATGTCATCATCATGCCTCGGTGGGACTCCTGGGTTCCAGCAAATCCCAGAGGTTGCCGTACAGATCTTGGAACACAGCCACAGTGCCATACGGCTCCTGCTTCGGTTCGCGCACAAAGACAATCCCTTGCGCGCGGTAGCGCTCGTAGTCCCGCCAGAAGTTGTCCGTGTGAAGAAACAGGAAGACCCGGCCGCCTGTCTGCGCGCCGATATGCGCCTCCTGTTCGGGCGTGGAGGCCCGTGCCAGCAGCAGCCGCGACTCCAGCGCGCCTGGCGGGGCGATGACGACCCAACGCTTCCCTTGCTCCGGCACGGGTGAATCCTCCACCAGCAGGAAGCCCAGCTTGCCGATAAAGAAGTCCAGCGCCTCATCGTAGTCGCGCACGACCAGTGACACTAAACCCAGAGATTGCTTGATCGATGACATGGGGGATCAGCTCGAGCCTAACGTCAGTCGATGTTCAAGGATGTCTTCGAGGCCATCCACCTCATCGATGTGCGAGCCGATCCGCACGAAGCCGAGTCCTGCGGCCAGAGCCTGTGAGGCCACGTTATCCGGCTGGATCGTCATCACAAATCTTGTCACACCGTGAACCTGATGCGCCCAGTGCATCAGCGCCTTCGAGGCCTCGCGGGCATAACCCTGGCGGAGGAAAGGTGGATATACGGTGAACCCGAATTCCACGCCTCCCGGAGCATAAGGCTGAAGATACTCGGCGTCGGGCGCCGTGTGAAAGCCGATGTGGCCGACCATCACGCGACCTTCTCGGAGCACCAGTGCCCGCAGCAACCACGGTTGCAAAGATGGATCGGCCTCAAGCTGCTCAAGTCGTAGAGCCATGACATCGGTGGAATCGACCAGACCGTCTGGAAGCTGGCATCCGAGTGTCCGCTCGGCCTCTGCGAGGTCGTGCTGCAGCATGGCGCGCAGGAACACGGGGGTGAGGGGAACCAAATCCAGCCGTTCTGATTGAATGGTCGCGGTCATGGCAAATGAAACACTGAGCCGCTT
>CAMCWM010000346.1 GCA_945882215.1 Akkermansia muciniphila
CGTGAGCCGACTGACGACGAGTTGTCCGAGGAAATCGGCATCGACCGCGCCAAACTCAGCCAGCTCAAGGTCGCATCCATGCGCCCGGCCTCGCTCGACGCGCCCATCAGCGACGACGACAGCACCGAGTTCGGTGAAATCGTCGGCGATGAAAACGCGCAGACGCCGTTCGATCTGCTCTCGCATAAGAACATGCACAGCCAGCTCGATGGCCTGCTGACCGTTCTCGACGAACGCGAACGCAAGATCATCGACGCCCGTTTCGGCCTCGCCGGTCAGAAGCCGCGCACGCTCGAAGAAGTCGGCCAGGAATTCGGCGTCACTCGCGAACGTATCCGCCAGCTTCAAAACATCGCGCTGCGCAAGCTGCGTCGTGCGCTCCAGAAGAAGGAAGACCCGATTCCAAAGGCGCTGCGCAATGCCGGTGGCAAAAAGAAGCGCAAGAAAGCCGCCGCCGAAGCTGCTCAGGACTAAAATCCCAATCAATCACGAAGCCGGAGTCGCAGGACTCCGGCTTTTTTATTTCTTCACCGGCAGGAACTGCACCGCGTCTGCGATGACGACCTTGGTTGCCTCCGTGCCCTCATTCGACACACGCACCCAGCCTTTGCGCCCTGCTTCAAACCGAAACGTGCCGAGGGTGCGGAAGAGACGACCATGCTCGGGCTCTTGCTGCTGATTGATGCGTAACGTCGTGTCGCCATCGGCGTGGTGGATGGTCACGGGCGTGTTCGTGCTGCGGCGCACGTTGTAGCAATGCGCCAGCCGCACCTCATACCAGCCCGCCTTCGGCAGCTCCGGCGTGAAGGTCACGGATTTTGCCCCCTTGCCCGCCTTCATGTCATGCAGGTAACCCAGGCCGACATACGGCGGTGTGTGCGTCGAGTACTGCCACTCCCCCACCAGCTCCGCCGCCGTCTCATCCACCACAATGCCCGGCAGGGACGCCGGATCACTCACGATGAACTTCACCATCTCCGGCCGGTCCACCTCGCCGGGCGGGTGGCTATTTTTGACAGCCTTCGGATGCGGTTTGAGTGCCTCGGCGGCTAGGGCGGCGCTGAGGGTGATCAGGACCATCGAGGAGAGGATGCAACGAATCATGACGCAGTGATGACAGTTACTTCCCAGCCTTCTCATTTAACAAGTAGCCCAGCAAGTCGATGAACGTCGTTTCATCGAGTGTCTGACCGAAGGTGGGCGGCATGAGGGAGATGGGGGTGACTTCGGTTTTGGCGATGTCCTTTTTGGCGATGCGGTGCCCTTTGCCGGTGGCGTCGGCGAGGAGGTGGATCTGGCCGAGCTCGGCTTTGAGGAAACCGGCGAAGGTGCTGTTGTCCTTCAGGGTGAGCATGTGGAGGTGGAAGTGGGCATCGACGTTGCGATTGGGATCGATGATGTCCTCGCAAAGGCGCGCAGGGCCGCGCGCGCCGATGCCGTCGAGTTGCGGGCCAATGAGGCCGCCTTCGCCTTTGATTTGATGACAAGCAGCGCAGTTCATCTTGAAGACGTTGGCTCCGGTTTCGAGATCGGGCTTCGCTTTGGCAAAGGCGGCAACGCGGGAGACGATAAGAGTGTCGAGTTGCTTGCGCTGCTCCGGTGAGACGGGCAACGGCGGCGGGGCGGGGCGCGGTGGCATGTAAGCAGCGAGTTTTTCGCGAAGAGCGGCGGGGGCGCTGTGCTGGAGCATGGTGGCGAGCGTTTTGAGCGACTCGCGCGTGGTGTCGGCGCTTTGGAAATCATTCACACTGACCACTGCTGGCTCGATGCGGGTGATGCCGAGCCAGGCGTAGGCTTTGCCATCGTCGCCGTCGATGACTTCGAGGCGGACGGGTTTGCCGGTGTGCGCGGTGAGGTCGAATTCGGTGCGCTGGGCCTTGTCCTGGCGCGGTGGGAAGGCGCGGGCGAGTTCGCGACCGGTTTCGGCGTCGGTGATGCGGACGAGGTTTTTGTCGTGTGCTTTGGCGGCGGGGAAACCGCGATGGCCGTTGATCCAGAGGGCGAGTTTGGCCGGTGCGGGGAAGGTTTGAGATTTCAGCGTGCCGGTGCGGCTTTCCTCATCGCCACCGCCTTTGCTGATGCTTTGCAGGACGGTGGTTTCGGTGTCGTCCGCGAGCTTGCGCGGCTGAAGGGACCATTTCGCATCGCCAAGCGTGGTCCAGGCGCGCGAAGGTTGTTCCGCGGCGGAATCGAGAAGCTGCGTGGCGAGTTCTTGCGCCCAGGAGAGGAGTTCGGGTGGTGGAGGCGTGCCGCGCTCCGCGAGGCCGTCGTGGAGTGCGGTGAGGAGGGGGAGTGGAGTGGTGGAGTTTTGGAGGGATGGTTGTTTGGCGAGCGCGATGGCTTGGCTGAGGCGGGCGGGATCGCTGTGGCGGGCGATGTGGGTAAGAGTTGCTGCTGTGATGGGCTTGTTGTTTTGCAAATGTCTGAGCAGGAAGGCGGCTGCATCAGCGGTGGGCACGCCGAGGGCGATGTCGGCGATTTGATCGTGCGCGGCGATGTCGATTTGGTCGAAGGCACCAGCGAGTTTGAGATGATCGCGAATGGCAATGCGGTAGGCGAGCGTGAGGCTGGCGTCGTCAGCCGGTGTCCGCTGCGCGTTGCGGAAGAGCAGGGGGAGGGCTTCGAGGTGTGGCACGTCGAGCATCTTTGCAAGGATGGCGCGTTGCACGAAGGGCGAGGGGTTTTGCAGCGAGGAGCGCCAGTCACTAAGGTCGGGTGGAGTAGATGGCTGACGTTTGGAAGTGCCCGAGGTTTTGACGACACGCCAGATCCTTCCGCGTTCCTTGTCACGCCCTGGATGTTCCAGCGGCACTTCGTAGTGGCCGATGATCTTGTTGTAGAAGTCAGCGATGTAGAGGGCGTTGTCGGGGCCGAGCTGGAGATCGACGGGGCGGAACCAGGGGTCGTCGCTGGTGAGGAAGTCGGGCTGCTCGTTCGCCTTGGGCGTGCTACCGGTGAAGGTGACGTGGTCATGGTTCACCTTCGAGGTGACGACGTTGCCGACGAAGGTGTGATCGTCCCATTCCGGCCCCCAGACGCCGCCGTCGATGTACACGATGCCGCAGATGCCGGTGGAGCCGTGCGTGTGCTGGCACATGACGGGCGCGAAGCCGAGTCCGTCGTGCGGTTTGCCAAAGCTCGGATAATGCGCCCCGCGAATGAGTTGGTAGATCGGCGAGCTGTGGCAGTCGGCGCTGTAAAGATTGCCGTAGCGGTCCCACGCGAGGCCGAAGGGATTGACCTGGCCGCTGGTGTATTTTTCGACACGAGAGCCGTCGGGGCGGAAGCGGAAGACGTTGCCGGAATGGAGCTCGATACGGCGGCCAGGAATGTCGAATGACGAATGTGGAATGACGAATGAATGACGAGGTTCCAATGACGAAGCATCAGCGTTCGGGTTTTGGGCATTCGGATTTCTTTCGTCATTCGGAATTCGGGAATTCGTCATTCCAGCCGTTTCTTTCCACCGCTCCGCCTTCACTTCCAAACGGCTGGTGTTGTTAAATCCATGCGTGGCATACACCCAGCCGTCGAGGCCGAAGCGGAAGCTGCTGCACATGCCGTGCGTGTCTTTTTCGTAGCCGAGGGGGCCGAAGAGGATCTCGCGATGGTCGGCTATGTCATCGCCATCGGTGTCGGCGAAGTACCAGATGTTCGGGATGCTCCAGGCGATGCAACCGGCCTTGTGCCCTGGTTTGTGCCAGGGGAGGACGCCGGTGGGGATGTTGAGTTCGTTGGCGAAGTCGGTGACTTTGTCGGCTTTGCCGTCGCCGTTGGTGTCTTCGAGAATCTTGATGGCATCGCGACTGCCTTTCACATGCGTGCCCTGCGGATCGGACCAGCGCGATTTGTCGGCAGAATAAGGATACTCGACGGTGGAGGAGACCCAGAGGCGGCCACGGGAGTCGAAGGCGATGTTGATAGGCTTGTTGATCTGCGGCTCGCTGGCGAAGAGCTGGACCTCGAAGCCGGGCGGGACGTGGAGCATGGTTTGTTCTTCCGCAGGTGTCAGCGCCTCCGTTTCACGCACCAGCCGCGTGTCAGCGGCATGAAGCGTGAAGGTGAGCACCGAGGCGGCGACAAGGCAGCGGAAGAAAAGCATGCAGGCATTACAGCGCAGGTGGCGGCTTTTGTTCAAGCTGCCTTTCAGCGAAGGCCAACGGCCTTCCGTCATGCAGCCCAGGGTTGCGCGAAGCGCTACCCTGGGTCTCGCGTCCCAACGATTTCGATTTTCCCAGGGGCGAACCGCAACGCGGTTCCGTCCTCCGGCTGCGGCGATGGACGGAACCACTTTCAGGGTTCGTCCCAGACCCAATACTTCCATCAATCGTAACCCAGGGTTCTGCGAACCCTGGGCTGCATGACGCAAGCCCGTTGGGCTTGAAAAGCCTGCTGGGGATTCAAGCCGCGTTTCGTGTCGGCCTCGCGCATGTCCCATCATCACAGGCCACGCTAGTGATCTGCGCTTGCAGTTCATCATCGCTGCGCAAACGCAACAGGTGCGAGAGGCCAATGCGGTTGCTCGAGATCCAATGCACCACTCGACGGGCGATCTGCTGCATGCCAGGGCTGGCAAGCCGCAGGGACCACTCGCGATACTCGCGCAAGGCCCACAGGC
>CAMCWM010000347.1 GCA_945882215.1 Akkermansia muciniphila
AAGAAGCGCCTTACGGCTTTAACGTCATGAGGATGTCCTCACTAGTCACATGCGGTATTAATTCGCCTTTCGACGAGCTATCCCCCACTTCTCGGCAGATTACTCACGTGTTACGCACCCGTTCGCCACTAAATTTTACAAAGTATTGCTACCCGTAAAATTCCGTTCGACTTGCATGTCTTATCCACGCCGCCAGCGTTCGTTCTGAGCCAGAATCAAACTCTCCAAAAATTGGTGCTGGCTTTTTAAAGCCAGCCAAATTGACTGTGCCTGTTTAAACCACAGGCACCTGCGCACTTATTCGCGCAGCGCACAATTTAGCCTTTTGTTTTCTAACAGCATTGCTTGGCTTTCGCCTTGCTTTTGCTGCTTCTGTTTTCTGAAAGATCATTTCTGAATTTCGGGAATTGTGAGCCGCTTTTGCCTCTCGCTTTTCCTTTTTTTCAGCCGCCGTTTTCCGCTGGCGGACGAGCAGATTAGTACAACTCCGAATCCCCGCAACATGATTTTGATCTTTTTTTCAAAAACCCTCAGTTTCGACTCCGCTGCCATGCCCTCCCGATGCTGAATTACGATGCGATGTGCTGTTTTGAGTGGTGCTCGCCGCCCAGAGAGACTGCTGCGCGTGCCTAACGCACACTGGCTGAAACCACCTTCATTGCACCTGCTCTTCATGGTGCGTGGCGCGACAAAGAACCCTCGCTGTTTGTCTTCTCGTCACGGTGCACAATCCAAACGCGCTAACACTTCGTTTTCACAACGCTTACCGAGGTCGTGGCCGCCGCTAACCAGTTGATGATTCTTGTCGTGTGCCCATGCGGAACAACATGGCGACCATCGATGTGATGCGCGTGAAGCATGTGTGGGTGTGCTTTATGCACCAACCACTCAGGTCACGCGTCATCTGCTGGACTTGTACACATGATCCACTTGCGCATCCATGTCACTTGCCTGGGAGGAGATTTTCTCATCTGAAGGATCTTGTCGAAGCTCCTCGTGCTGATGGCGAGACTTCGTTGTTCTGATCTCGTCACAACCTTCATTCGTATGGCGAGTGACTTCATGCAGTCCTTGCATCCAGCATTCCGTGGCAAGGCATGAGTGGGTTGGATCGAGGCGTGCATCAAAAAAGTGGTGTCTTTCGTGCTACGCTTGCTATTCCATTTAGTACTCTCCAACACAATGAACACCCCCCAGACCTTCACCACCGGCTCCGGCTCCTCCGGCAAGTTTTATTCCCTCCCCGCTCTCGAAAAAGCTGGCATCGGCAAAGTCTCGCGGCTGCCAGTTTCGATCCGCATCGTGCTGGAGTCGCTGCTGCGCAATCTGGACGGCAAAAAGGTCACCGAGGCCGATGTGAAGAATCTGGCAAACTGGAATGCTAAGGCTCCCGGCGAGTATGAAATCCCCTTCACAGTCGCCCGCATCGTGCTGCAGGACTTCACGGGCGTGCCTTTACTCGTCGATCTGGCTGCGATGCGTTCCAAAGTGAAGGAACTCGGCAAGAATCCAAAGATGGTTGAGCCGCTCGTGCCGGTGGATCTTGTTGTTGATCACAGCGTGCAGGTCGATTTCGCGGGAACTCAGAATGCATTGAACCAAAACCTCGCGCTGGAGTTTGAGCGCAACAAGGAGCGCTACCAGTTCCTGAAATGGGGCGAGCAGGCCTTCGATACCTTCAAAGTCGTGCCTCCCGGCATCGGCATCGTGCATCAGGTGAATCTCGAATATCTCGCCAAGGGCGTGCTCGAAAAAGACGGCGTGTTTTATCCCGATTCGCTCGTCGGCACCGATTCACACACAACCATGATCAACGGTCTTGGTGTCGTCGGTTGGGGCGTGGGAGGCATCGAAGCCGAGGCAGGGATGCTCGGTCAGCCAGTGACCTTCCTCGTGCCGGAAGTCGTCGGCGTTTATCTCACTGGAGCGCTCAAAGAAGGCGTCACCGCCACCGACCTCGTGCTCGAAGTCACTCAAAAGCTGCGCAAGCTCGGAGTCGTCGGCAAATTCGTCGAATTCTACGGCCCCGGCGCTGTCAGCCTGCCGGTCACCGATCGCGCGACCATTGCCAACATGGCTCCTGAATATGGCGCGACGATGGGCTTTTTCGGCGTCGATGAAGAAACCATCGCGTACCTGCGCGGCACCGGCCGCAGCGAGGAACTCTGCACCACCGTCAAAAACTACTACCAGGCGCAGGGCATGTGGGGCATCCCCACGGAGAAAGGCAGCATCGAATTCACCACCGAGATGGAGATGGACATCAGCACCGTCCAGCCGTGCGTCTCCGGTCCAAAGCGTCCGCAGGATCGCATCACCGTCAGTGATTTGAAGACGACCTGGAACGACCTGCTCATCAAACCCACACCGCAGGGTTACGGCAAGCAACCCGAGGCCCTCACCTCGATCAACCTTCCGCCATCGCTCGATTCCGTGCCTGACAATGCCGGTTCAGTCTCCGCAGCCCTTGGCGCACAGGAGGGAGTGATCACTGAGGCGGGCAATGCTTTTGAGTATCCCCAGTTTGAAGTCACCGTGGACAGCAAAGACGGCGTGAAAGACATCATTTCCCACGGCAGCGTACTCATCGCCGCCATCACGAGCTGCACCAACACCTCCAATCCGAGCGTCATGCTCGCCGCCGGTCTCCTCGCGAAGAAAGCGAACGCCAAGGGCCTCACCGTGAAGCCCGCCGTGAAAACCAGCCTCGGGCCAGGATCACGCGTCGTGACCGATTACCTCACCAAGACCGGCCTCCAGCCAGAACTCGACAAGCTCGGCTTCCAGACCGTCGGCTACGGCTGCACCACCTGCATCGGCAACTCCGGCCCACTTGATGTCGGCATCGAAGACGTGGTGAAGGGCGAGGACATCGTCGCCGCCAGCGTGCTCTCCGGGAACCGCAACTTCGAGGCCCGCGTGCATCAAAGCATTAAGGCGAACTTCCTCATGTCGCCGCCGCTCGTCGTCGCCTACGCCATCGCAGGCACCGTCGATATTGATTTGAGCAAGGACGAACTCGTTCCCGGCAGCGGCGTCTATTTGAAGGACATCTGGCCCACGCTCGAAGAAGTGCGTGACGCCATGCAGTCCGCCCTTTCGCCCGACGTCTTCCGCAAGCTCTACACCGACTTCGCCAGCCAGAATCCGAAGTGGAATGAGATCAAAGGCGGCGTTGGCGAGGTCTTCGAGTGGGACGGTAAATCCACCTACATCCAGCATCCGCCCTTCTTCGCCGACTTCAGCATGACCCCAGGTGACATCACCGAGATCAAAGGCGCCCGCCCGCTCGGTATCTTCGGCGACAGCGTTACCACTGACCACATCAGCCCCGCTGGTGCGATCAAGAAAGCCAGCCCCGCAGGCCGCTTCCTGCTCGAAAACGGCGTCACGCAGGCCGACTTCAACAGCTTCGGCAGCCGCCGTGGCAATGACCTCGTCATGACGCGCGGAACGTTTGCGAACGTTCGCATCAAGAACCTCATGCTCGGCGGCAAGGAAGGCGGTGACACGCTCCTCCAGCCCGCAGGCACCGAAATGAGCATCTACGATGCCGCCGTGGCCTACCAGGCCGCCGGCACGCCGAGCATCATCCTCGGCGGCGAAGACTACGGCATGGGCTCCAGCCGCGACTGGGCCGCCAAAGGCACCCGTCTCCTCGGCGTGAAGGCCGTCATCACGAAATCTTTCGAGCGCATCCACCGCAGCAACCTCGTCGGCATGGGCGTCCTGCCCTGCAACTTCAAGGACAAGGCCGACTACGACAAAGTGAAGGACCTCGGCGACGCCACCTTCGACCTCCTGGGCCTCAGCAACGACTTCAAGCCCATGAGCGAAGCCACCCTCCGCGTCCACAAGGCCGACGGCAGCAGCTTTGACGTCCCCGTAGTGGTCCGCATCGACACCCCCGTCGAAATCGACTACTACCGCGCCGGCGGCATCCTCCCCTACGTCCTCGCGCAGATCCTGCGTGCGAATGCGTAAAACGAGTTTCCCAACTCGTTCTCCGAGCCACTCACACAACCCGGCGGTCCGAAAGGCTGCCGGGTTTTTGTTTGCTTGGAATCACCGGGCACAACGATCAAACTCCCGCCATGAACGCCTCCACCGTCTTCCCCATGATCCCAGCAGCGAGCAAATCGCTGTGGTTCTTCGCCATCATCAGTCTCGTGCTTGTTGGTGTCCTCGTGCTGATGGTCTGGCTGGCGTGGTCCATGCAGCATGTGCGCTTCACGGTCTCAAGCGAAGGTCTGCGCCTCCAAGGCGATCTCTACGGCCGGCTCATCCCGCTCAAATCGCTCAAGCTCGACGAGGCGGTCGTCACCAACCTCAACACCGACAAGGAGCATCAGCCCAAGTGGCGCACGATGGGCACAGGGCTGCCCGGCTACGCCGCCGGCTGGTTCAAGCTGCACAACGGAACGAAAGCACTGCTCTACGTCACCGACCGCACTCACGTCGCGCGCATTCCCACGACGGAGGGCTACACGGTGATGCTGAGCGTGGCAGAGCCGAGGGCGCTGATTGACGCCTTGAAGCTGCAAAACGCACCCTGACGGGCCTTTAACCGCCATTCACCACCATCCCGCGCA
>CAMCWM010000348.1 GCA_945882215.1 Akkermansia muciniphila
TTGTGCGCGGCTTTCTGCTGCCGGGTTTGATGCTGACTGCCATCGTGGCGCTGATCGGCTGCGAGTTCGATCTCGGCAGCGCGCTGCTGGCTTCGGCCGTCGGCTTGGGGGTGATGTTTGTGGCCGGGACGAAGATGCGCTACCTCACTTTGATCGTTGTGATGTGCGCCGGTGGTCTGTGGGCGGGGATCAAGTATCTGCCGAACCGGCTGGAGCGCGTGATGGTCGTTTTTGACCTCGAAAAGCACAAGGAGGGCCTCGGTTTGCAGCAGTGGGTGTCGAAACTCGCCTTCGGCTCCGGTGGCACCGAGGGGCGCGGCTTGGGTGAAGGGCGCATGAAGCTCTCCTACCTGCCGGAGGCACACACGGACTTCATTTTTCCGATGGTCGGGGAAGAACTGGGCCTGCGCGGCACGGTGGGCGTGGTGCTGGCCTTCGTGGTGCTGGTGATGGCCGGAATGGTCGTCTCGGCCTATGCGCCGAACCGTTTTGGCAAGCTTTTGGGGGCTGGAGTGACATTTTTGCTCGGAATGGAAGCGCTCTTGAACATGGGCGTGACCACTGCTTTGCTGCCAAACAAGGGCTTGCCGCTGCCTTTCGTAAGTTACGGAGGGTCCAGTCTCGTCGCCGCGATGGTCGCGGTGGGCATCCTGATCAACATCCATCGCCAGGGCGTGCATCTGACCTGGGATCAACTCCCCGTGATCCGCAGAAAGCGCCGCTGGACTCCCCAGCTTTAGCCTTTTGAATCTCAGTGAAACAGAAACATTCGAAGTCCGCCCACGTGCTTATCGCGTGTGGTGGCACCGGGGGGCATTTGTTCCCCGGCATTGCCGTCGGTGAGGTCTTGGCCTCACGCGGTCACGATGTGACCCTCCTTATCAGCGAAAAGAAGATCGATTCCCTGGCCGCCTCCGGGCATAAAGATCTGCGTTTCGAGAAAATGCCCTTCCTCGCCATGCCGAAGCCGTGGTCGCCGAAGATGATCGGCTTTTTGTGTGGCTTATGGAAAGGCACCGCCGCCTGCCGGAAGTTGATCTCTGACCGTGAGGTCGATGTCGTGCTCGGCATGGGGGGCTTCACCTCGTTTGCTCCGCTGTATGCCGGCCGCAAGGAAGGCTGCACCACGCTCATCCACGAAAGCAACGCCATCCCCGGCAAGGCGAACAAACTCAACGCCCGCTACAGCGACATCGTCTTGTGTGGCCTCGACGCCTGCAAACAACACTTCCCCAAGCACGGTGATGTGCGTGTCGTCGGCACACCGATCCGCAGCAGCATGCGCAAGCAGAACAGCGATGATCCGCGTGCCTTCTTCAAGCTCGACAAGGACAGGCGCACGCTGCTCGTCATGGGCGGCAGCCAGGGCGCACGCGGCGTGAATCGCGCCGTGGGTCAGGCGCTCGACCAGTTTGAAAAAATGGGCATTCAAGTGCTCCACATCGCCGGACCGACCGATTACGAGGAAGTGCGCGATGTTTACGCCAAGATCCCGCTGCTCAAGCAGCACGTCGCCGCGTTCTGTCATCGCATGGACCTCGCCTACCGTGCCGCTGATCTCGCCATTGCACGTTCCGGGGCCTCCTCAATGGCGGAACTCGCCTATTTCGGCGTGCCCAGCCTGCTGGTGCCGTATCCCTTCGCCGCCGAGGATCATCAAACCCGCAACGCGGAGATTTTTGACAAGGCCGGTGCCGCCCGCCTGATGCGGGAAAAGGATCTCAACGCCGACACCCTCGCCGATGCCGTGCGCAGCGTCTTCAACGATCCACGCAAGGCCGGAGAAATGAAGAAAGCGGCGCAAAAGCTCGCGGTGAAGAATTCGGCGGAGAAAATCGCCGACCTCATCGTCAAGGAGGCGCAAAAGGCGGGGGCAGATTGAGTCCGCTGCCAATTTTGCCAATTCCTGCGCTCGCACAGCCTAGAGTGTGATCCTCGTTTGAAAGGCGGGGCGGAGTCGGTATGTATCCGGCCCTCAAAACCCAACTGAACTTTTTATGAACCTGACACGGACGGCCTACGGAACCTGGAGCGGCGGACGCTTCATGCACTATGGAGAACAGCTCTCCGAGGAACATTACATGCAGCTCATGCGCCTCTCGTTTGAGAAAGGCGTGCGCACTTTTGTGACAGCGGATGTGTATGGCGTGGGTCGAGCAGACGCGCTGCTGGGCGAGGCGCTCAAGGGCATCCCACGGGAGGAGTACTGCCTCGCAGGCATCGTGGGCCACGACATTTATGAGGGCATCCGCCAGGGTTCGCGCGGTTACCCGCGTTTCACCGATCCCACGCTGCGCGGACCGGAGAAGTATTACGACTATCTCAAAATGGCGACGGAGAAGAGCCTGGAGCGCTGCCAGACCTCGAAGTTCGACCTGCTCATGCTGCACAATCCCGACAGCATCGCCTACACGAGCGAAAAAGTATGGGATGCCTTCACCGCGCTGAAGACAGAGGGGCTGACCGACCGTCTTGGCATTGCTCCCGGTCCTGCAAATGGCTTCACGCTCGACATGATCGAGTGCTTTGAGCGTTTTGGCGACCGCATGGACTGGGCGATGATCATCCTGAATCCCTTCGAACCCTGGCCCGGCCAGCATGTGCTCGGAGCGGCGGAAAAGAACGGCGTCGATATTCTGGCCCGTGTGGTCGATTACGGCGGACTTTTCCACGATGACGTGAAGCCCGGCCACAAATTCCGCGATGGCGACCACCGCACGCATCGTCCGGGCGACTGGATCGAGCACGGCGTGGAGAAACTTGAAAAGGTGCGTCCCTTTGCCGAGAAACACGGCCTGACCATGCTTCAACTGGCCTGCCAGTGGACGTTGGGGAACAAAGGCGTGAAAAGCGTCGTCCCCACCATGATTCAAGAGCACGGTGAAGGGGCGCGCACCATCGAGAGCAAGCTCGACGATCTCGCCGCGTTGCCAGAGCAGCGTCTGACCGCCGAGGATGTCGAGGCGATCCGCCAGATCGGTGACAACACCGGCTGCATGGCGCTCAAGGGGGCCAGTCAGCGCCACGAAGGCCAGGAACCACGTGCCGATGAATGGCCGATGCGCCCCGATCTGCTTGCCCTGGCATCGCGCTGGGATCTAGGCACGGCGTGGTAGTGCATTTGCATCTTGGCCGTTCCACGTTGATAGGCATCACTCATGATTGAGGCGGATTTTATCATCGTTGGGACTGGCGCGGGGGGGCTCGTGGCCGCGTTGCACGCCTCGGAACATGGCAGTGTGGTGATGATCACCAAGCGTGGGGCCTTGGATTCGAACTCCAATTGGGCACAGGGCGGCATCGCCTGCGTCACGGCAGAAAACGATTCGATTGAGAAACACGTCAGCGACACGCTCATCGCCGGAGGCGGTTTGTGCAAAGAACAGGCGGTGCGCACGATTGTGAGCGAAGGCCCCGCCCGCATCGCCGATCTGGTGCAGTGGGGCGTGCATTTCGACCAGCGCGAGTCTCCTGCCGGCCATCTGGAGTTCGATCTCACCCGCGAAGGGGGACATACCGCGCGCCGCGTGCTCCATGCTGCGGACGCCACGGGGCGTGAGATCACCGAAAAGCTGCTCGCTGCCGTGCGCGCGAAGCCGAACATCACGATTTACGAGAAGCATTACGCCATCGACCTGCTCACGACGGCCAAACTCGGCCTTGTTTCCGAAGATCGTGTGCTCGGGCTTTATGTGCTCGATGAAACCAGCGGCGAGGTGCACACCTTCCGCTCGGATCGCGTGATCCTGGCCACCGGTGGCTGTGGACGTGTGTATTTGTACACGACGAATCCTCGGGTCGCGACAGGGGACGGTGTGGCGATGGCCTGGCGGGCAGGTGCGACGATATCGAACATGGAGTTCATCCAGTTTCACCCGACCTGCCTCTACCATCCGCAGAAGCGGTCATTTTTGATCACCGAAGCGATGCGTGGCGAGGGTGCACGCCTGATTGGCAAGGACGGCCAGGAGTTCATGCAGCGCTATGACCAGCGTGGTTCGCTGGCTCCGCGTGACATCGTTGCCCGTGCCATCGACCACGAGATCAAACGCACCGGCGGCCCATGTGTGTATCTCGACATCAGCCACAAGCCGGCAGACTTCATCGCGCATCATTTCCCGAACATCCAGCAGGCCTGCCTCGAAGTCGGCATTGACATCACCAAGGAGCCGATTCCCGTCGTGCCCGCCGCGCATTACCAATGCGGCGGTGTTTTGACCGATGTGAATGGTGCCACCAGCATTCGCGGCCTTTGCGCTGTGGGCGAGGTCGGCTGTACCGGTCTGCATGGTGCCAATCGTCTGGCGAGCAATTCGCTCCTCGAATGCTGCGTCACCGCACAGCGGGCGGTGGCACATCTGCTCAAAAAGATGCCGTCGGGCAAAATCGCGGAGCAAAGCTACGAACTGCGACCGTGGCAGACCAGTGGTGATGTGGAGAATGACGAGCTCGTCGTCATCTACCACAACTGGGACGAGATCCGCCGCCTGATGTGGGACTATGTTTCCATCGTCCGCACCGACAACCGCCT
>CAMCWM010000349.1 GCA_945882215.1 Akkermansia muciniphila
CCCGCACCACCTATGAACCGCAAATACGAGGCACTCATCGTGCTCGACACCAAAGGCAAAGAAGAAACCGTTGACTCCCTCGTCAGCACCATCAGCAAGGACATGGAAAAATCCGGCCTGAAGCTCGAGCAGATCGACAACATGGGCAAACGCAAGTTCCCCTTCAACCCGCGCCACGTTGAGGCCGGTCACTTCGTGAACATCCAGTTCACCGGCGAACCCGCCGCCGTGGACAACCTGCGCGCCAAGCTGAAGCTCAACGAAAACGTCTATCAGCAGTACTACCTGAAGCGCAGCGCCTAAGCTGCCTCCAGCGTCAGTTTCATCATCACCCCGGTTCCGTTCTCACAAGCGGCCCGGGGTTTTGTTTTGGCTGCAAGCCAGCCTTGATCAGGCGTCCAAACCAAACGCCGTGTGAACGACACGGGCGGCGTTTTCGATCTCGCTTTCTTCCACGATGACGGCGGTCTTGATCTCGCTGGTGGAGATCATCTGGATGTTGATCTTCGCATCCGCGAGGGCCTTGAACATCGTGGCAGCGACTCCGCTGTGGCTGCGCATGCCGATGCCGACGACGCTGAGCTTGGCGATGCCGCTTTGCGTGCGCAGCGTGGCCTCGTCACCGAGGGTGGGCAGGATGGCCTTGAGCGCGGACTCGGCCTTGGCGAGATCGGTGGCGCTGAGGGTGAAGGAGATGTCAGTGATGTTTTCGTAGCTGACGTTCTGCACGATCATGTCGATGATGACATTCGCGGTGGCGATGGCGCCGAAGATGGCGGCACTGATGCCAGGACGGTCGGCGACGTCGTCGATGGTGACCTTGGCCTGATTGCGCTCGAGGCTGACGCCGCGGACGACGACCGATTCCATGCCGGGGGTTTCTTCTTTCACGATGGTTCCGGGGTTGTGGTTCATGCTGTTGCGCACTTCGAAGCGCACACCAAATTTGTTCGCAAACTCGACACTGCGGCTCTGCATCACCTTGGAGCCGGAGGAGGCCATTTCGAGCATCTCCTCGTAGCTGATCTCGGGGATCTTCTGCGCGGTCTTCACCACACGCGGGTCGCAGGTGTAAACGCCGTCCACGTCGGTGTAGATCTGGCAGAGGTCGGCCTTGATGGCCGCTGCCATGGCGATGGCGGTCAAATCGCTGCCGCCACGGCCAAGCGTGGTGATTTCGCCGCTGGCGGTCTCGCCCTGAAAGCCAGCGAGCATGACGATGTTGCCTTCGTCGAGCATCTTTTTCACGGCATCGGGCGTGATGTTCACAATGCGGGCCTTCGTGTGAACGCGATCGGTGGAAATACCAGCCTGCGCACCGGTGAGGGACACCGCCTTGCCACCGAGGGCGTTGATCGCCATCGCGGTCAGTGCAATCGTCGTCTGCTCGCCGGTGGCGAGGAGCACATCCATCTCACGCTCGATGGGATCACGCTCGGGAGAGACTTCCTTCGCCAGCTTGATCAGGTTGTCCGTCACGCCCGACATGGCGGAGACTACGGCGACGACCTGATTGCCCGCACGCTGCGTTTCCAGAATGCGGCGCGCGCAATTGCGGATTCGCTCGGGATTGCCGACGGAGGTGCCGCCGTATTTCTGGACGATGAGGGCCATGCTTGGGTTGGGGAAAGGGCGCGGAAAATGGCACGCCCCCCCCTTTGCGCAAGCGCGGAAATTGCCCTCACACACCAAGCGCCTGCTGCTCTGCGTGGGTTAATTCCCGCCACTGCCCGGGCTGGAGGGCTAGATCAGCCAATTTCAGCCCGCCGATGCTCACGCGCACAAGCCTGAGCGTGGGAAAGCCGACGGCGGCGGTCATGCGGCGGACCTGTCGGTTTTTGCCTTCGGTGAGCGTGAGTTCGAGCCAGGAGGTGGGGATGTTTTTGCGGAAGCGGATGGGCGGATCACGCGGCGGATGGGCGGGTTCGGTGTCGAGGCGCTGCGCTTTGCATGGGAGGGACCGAAACTCCTTCAAATCGACGCCGGAGCGAAGTTTGCGTAGCGCTTCGTCGCTGATCTCGCCTTCGACCTGGGCGTGATAGTTGCGCGGGTGGGCGTGGCGGGGATTGAGGAGGCGGTCGTTCCAATGCGCCTCGTCGCTGAGCAGGAGGAGACCTTCGGAATCACGATCCAGGCGACCGATGGCATAGACGTGCGGGGGAAAGCCGAACTCGGCGAGGGTGCGATGCGAGGGGTGCTCCTGCGTGAACTGGGAGAGCACGTCGAAGGGCTTGTGGAAGGCGATGAGCATTACTTTTGCTTCAATGCTTCAAGCTTTCGCTCCAGTTCCTCACGACGTTCCTGATACTTCGATCGGTCCGCCTCGTGATTCACACCGCCGATCAGCGCCGCACCTGCCATCACGAGGCCGAAGATGCCCATGCCCACGGGCACGATGGTGAACATGCCCGCGCCTGCGGAGGAGAACCCTGAGGCCATCAGAAAGCAGACCACGGCAAAGAAGATTCCAAACGCAGCCCCGACAATGCCACCCGCAACTCCGCTTCCTTTCTTTGCCGATGTTGGGAGCTGTTGCAGACCCATCTCACGATCCAGTTTCTCGATCTCATTCTGCACAGTGATGACTTCGAGGCTCCCGGCCATCTTGCCAGTGTTCTCGGCAATCTTCGCGACCTCTTCAGTGAAGACCGAAGAGTCGGTGCGTTTCACCTCCAGGCTGCTCTGGCAGAACTGGCAGGTGACGAAGCGGGTGTTTTCGGCCACCTGCAGCGGGGCGCCGCAGTGGTTGCAACGGACGGAGAGCGTTTCCATGCCGCAGAGGCTAGCGGGCGCTCTGTAGATTTTCAAGACTGGTTCCAAACCGCATCACATCTTCCAATGCGATCCGCTTCTGCTCGAACTCCTCCTCGGTCATGCGGCG
The DNA here is from genome assembly GCA_945882215.1 of Akkermansia muciniphila. GTDB lineage: Bacteria > Verrucomicrobiota > Verrucomicrobiia > Verrucomicrobiales > Verrucomicrobiaceae > Prosthecobacter. The sequence continues at coordinate 2,882 of CAMCWM010000349.1, forward strand.
CGGAACATGATGGGCCTTGTCGAATACCAGCGTGACTTTCGCAAAGGGCAGCGGCAAAAGAAATTCGTCCCAGGTTTTGAACTGGATGAAGTGGCTATAGTGCAGATGCACGGGGACGATCGGCGCTCCGGTCAATTGCGCCAGTTTCACGATGCCGGGCTGCACGCGATGCAGCGGGCCACGCGGCCCGTCCGGCGTGATGCCGATCTCGTAGCCTTCATTGGATTTCTTGGCCAGTGCGATGAGAGCACTCATGCCTTTCTCAGGCTTGGAGCTTGATCCACGCTCCGCCTCGATGCCGAAACTCTCGCAGATGTCGGCGATGATCTGCCCATCACCGCTGGGACTGGTCAAAATGGTGCCGGGGACATGAGCAAACCACTCATGATGCAACCACGGGATGAGAAACATGCGGTTGTGCCAGAAGGACCAGATCCAGCCGCGACGTGAGGCATCAAAGACACCCGCATCGTCACGAATCTCCCAGCGCAGGGTCGCGCCGATGCCGCGCATGATCCATGCGAGGATTTTTCCGGCGGACTTGATGCGAATTTTGGCCATGTGGCGCGCATCCTTGGCGCGATCAGCGCTTACATCAACCCGGCGATGCAGCCGTTGTCGATTTCACCAGTTCAATGACCGATTTGCCCGCTTGCCGTCGAAAATCGACATGGTCGAAGATTTCGCTGATGACGTGCAGCCCGAGACCGCCGATGCGCTGGCCGGTGGAGGGCGGGGCGACCAGTTTTTGAAAGTCCTCGTTGGTGATGCCTTCACCGTGGTGCTCGATGAGGATGCGAACCGAACCCGCGTCTGATTCAATGCGGCAACAGGCGGGGCGCTCGCTGCTGCTGGAGCAGTAGGCGTATTTGCAGATGTTGCTCATCACCTCATCGCAGCCGAGAACCATGAGGCCGGTGAGATCATCGCGGATGCCGTGGTAAGCGGCCCAGGCCTCGATGAATTCACGCACAAGGCGCAGCGTGTCGGGATGGCAGGCAAGCGCGAGTTCGGAGGGCGGTGGTGCGGAATGATCGGTGATCGTCAACACTGTGGCATCGTCCTGATAACTCGCACCATGGGCAAAGGCGCGCCACTTTTCGACGAGATGCTTCAGAAAGTCGGCGCCGCCATCAGCCTGCTGCAAGGCCGTGGCAAAAGCCTGATCCTCGAAGTACTCGCCAGCGCTGTTTTGGACTTCAAGGATGCCGTCCGTGAACAACATCCAGTGACGGCCGGTGCTCAAGGGCAGCACGCATTCCTCGTAACGTGCGGAACACGCAATGCCGAGCGGCGCGTTGCCGGGAGCTGGAACTTCCTTCCACGCCTTGCCATCAAACACCTGCGCGCCTGGGAGGCCCGCACAGCAGAGCTGCACCTGACGTTTTTTCGGGCAGACGAGCATGGCGTTGATGGCGATGAAACGGCCCGCCTTCATCACCCCACAGAGGCGTTTGTTCAGCGTGGTCATCCACCCGGCGAGATTCATCGAAACGCACAAAT
>CAMCWM010000350.1 GCA_945882215.1 Akkermansia muciniphila
AGGAAAAGTTAAATAATTACCACACTCATGACCCGGCAACGTCCCAGAACGATGAGTCAGCTCCTAGCTGCCGCAGTGACTTTTGCGGCGGTGTTGATCATGCTCACTCCCCTGCGCCGGGGCCCCTCGGAAAACCAGTCGCGGCAAGCTGGCTGGACGCCGCTGATGAACCTCGGCGGCATGGCTGAAACCAATGCGTTTCGGCGTCTAAACACTTCGCCAACGCGCTTTGCCGCGAGCGCCAGGCCTTTGAGCCGCCAAGTCTCGCCGCAGCCGCTGCCATGAGCGGGCGTTTCAAGCCTCCGGGGCAATGCCCTGCCTGTGGTGAGTGGGTGCCACGTGGATCAGCGGCTTGTGATGAATGCGGTGCCTGCGAAAAATCCGGCTGGAGTGGTGACACGCATGCGGACGGACTCGATCTTCCCGACGATGAGTTCGATTACGACGATTTCGTCGCCCGCGAGTTTGGCGGCAAAAGTTCCAAGCAAGCCACGGTGTCCAATATGTGGTGGTGGGTGGCCCTGGCGCTTCTGATCGCGTTTGCCTTGGCCGCTTTGATGCCGTTGTTCGGCTAGGTCAGGGCTGCGGTTTGACGCCGTCCATGGCCGCGACGCTCGCAATCTCGAGAATGAGCTTCTGAATGTTGCAGCCGCTGGCGGCGAAGGATTTTTGCAGGTCATCGAGCGCTTTCGGCCCATACGCCGTGGGGTCTTGTTTGATGAGGTGATGGAAGAGGTGGCGGATGAAGGCGCGGTGGCCGCCGGGATTGCTGGCGACGTAGTTCACGATGTCACGCGCTCCCGTGAGCCGGACGAGCTTGCCTTCATGCGTGGTGAACTCGCTCACGGGGTTCACAGGCTTGTTGTTGTCCTTCGTGCGCCAGCGGCCCACGGCGTCGAAATTCTCCAGGCTGAAGCCAAGCGGGTTGATCATGCTGTGGCAGCTCATGCAGGCACCGCTGCGCGTGAGCTCACTGATTTTTTCACGCATGGTCAGCTTGGGATTGAAATGGCTGTCTTCGAACACCACGGCCTTCTGCGGCGGCTTGAGTGACATGCCGACGATGTTGCGCGTCAAAAACACGCCGCGATGAATCGGCGACGACTGCTTCGTGTAGGCGAGCGAGGCGAGCAGATACGGGTGAGTGACGACTCCCGCGCGCTGTTTTGGATCAAAGCCGACTCGCTGGAACTCTTCACCCGTCACCGGATGCCCGTAAAACTTGCCGAGGCGCTCATTCATCAACAGATAATCGGCCTGGAGCAGCTCACGGTAGTCGGATTTCTCGCTCCACACGACCTCGTCGATGAATTGCAGCAGTGACTCGCGCAGATCCGCGATCAACTCAGGAGTGAAGTCGGGGAAGATTTTCGGATCCTTGCTCGCACCCTCGGCGCGTTCGAGTTCGAGCCAGTGATGGAAGAAGCCGTGCAATTTTGCCTTCGTGCGCGGATCCGTCAGCATCCGCTGCGCCTCGGCCTTGATTTGATCACGGGTCTTGAGTTTCCCAGACGTGGCGACCTGCACGAGCTTCTTGTCGGGAACCGAATCCCAAAGCGTGAGGGCGAGACGCGAGGCGATCTCGAAGTCATCCGCCTTTTCGCCCTGCTGGAGATTCGGATAAAGAAACTGCGGCGATTTCAGCGCAAGCAACACCACTCGCTTCACCGCCGTCTCAGGTGATTTGGCGCTCGCGAAGTGCGACTCGACGAAGAGCTGCTTCAAATCATCGCTCAAAGGCCTGCGGAAGGCGGCCTCGACGAAGGTGTGGGCGAATTTGCGCAGTTTCTCGCCACGATCCGGCGCTCCCGCCTTGGTTTGCGCGAGTTCGTCGAGTTTTTCGATGACATGCTCGGCGACGGTGATGGCCGCGTCCGTCACCGCCTGATCCCAGGCTTTCGAAATGGTGGTGCCGCGCGGATAACCGCCGCTGCTATCATCGGCGGGGAATTCCGTGTTCACGATCACGAGCTCGCGCGGGCGGTCCGTTCGTGTGGCGCTCGCAGGCAGCAGCTCCATGATGCCATGCGGCGGCTTCCACCACAGCTCGATGGACGCGGACTTTTCCTTGAATTTGAAATGCTCCAGCAGCAGCCGGTAAGCGCGCCCGCCAACGAGGTAGATGCTTCTCTTTTCCTCGCGCACCTGCGGGCCGGCGCTCACCCAGCCGTCGATCAGCGCATTGCCTTCGGAAGTGTCGTTGATCCAGAGACGGAAGCCGTTCTCCGACTTCACCGCGAACTGATACACACCCGTCTCTCTCGCCACGACGCTGCCTTCGAAGCGATTTTCAAACTGCTCCGCCTCCAGCACGGCCTTGTCCGGGCTGTCCGCGCCCCAGTGGAAGGAAATCACCGGCTCCACCTTCTCGATGGTCTTGTTCGGCCGCTTCTTTTTGATGCCCTGCTTCGGTGTCGTGTCCACGGCCTTCTCGCCGGGCTTTGGCAGCTCCACACCCCGATAAAACGCCTTCAATCCCTGCTCGGCATTGATCGGCCGGTCAAAACCCGGCCCCATGCGGAAACGACCGATCACATCCATCACGCTGTTGCGGAACTGGTCGATGGTAAGCCGCGCGAGCTCCTTCTTTGGCGGATTCAGCCGCGCCTGGGCTGTGGGCGAGTAAAAGGCACCGTAAATGTACTCCGCGATCAGCTTCGCATCCTCGGAAGTGGTCTTGTCCGGGTCATCCTCCGGCATCGTGCGGTCGATCTGTCGTGCGAGGGCCTCGATGGTCTTTTCGCCGGTCAACGCTTCATCGTATTCATCCTCCACGCCCTGGCCGCGATCTCCGTGGCATTCGGCGCAGAGCTTCTTGTAAATCGCTGCTCCAGGATGCACCTCCGGCGCGGCAAACGCGCACGTCGCGAACAACCAGAGCACAGGCCATGGAAATTGGTTTTTGGGGGATGTTTGAGCCATTGAGGGGTTTGGGGATTGGCCGGAATGGATAAAGGCACAATCCACTCCCTCTTTCAACGATCCTCCAGCCCCCATAGCCGCCCCAGCAGCGCAAAGACCTCCGGGTCATGCGACTTCAACTCCTCCCGCGTGAACGGAAAGAAGTCGTTTCGCGAAAAGAACGCCTCCGAGCACTCGGCGAAGTACTCTTTCGCGTTCGTCATCGCATAAGCGCGATCCAGCCTCTTTCTCCCTTCCGAGTCCTGCCGCTGCACCTGGTCATACTTCCCCGCCGCCTTCGCCTTCTCGAAGACCGCCTCGATCTCAGCATTGTTGAAACCGAGGACACGATCATGAAACGCATGCGCCAGCTCATGCAGGGCGAAGTTCGGCATGCGGCGCGTTTCTTCCTCAAAGATGCGCGCATTCGTGAACTCCACCGCCTTTGCCATCACCGGATCGCGTTTGTTCTCGCGCAGCCATCCCGCATCGGGATGAAACTCGGCGCGAGGCCGTGTGTTCGGATACTCAGGATTGATCCACAGCGGCACCTTCTGCAATTCCGCCACCGCCTTCGCCGGAACAACACGCACGATCTCATCAAGTTGCGCCTTGAGAAGAGGAAGCGCCTTGGCGAGCGCAGTCGCATCGACCTTCGTGTTCACATGCACCTTCCAGCCCGCGATCATGCGCTCGTCATGAGACTTCACGCTTGTCGCCGCCTGAGAGCGCTTCTCCGCTGCCGCACGGATGGCTGCTTTGGCCTTCATGAGCCGCCCCGGCCAGACAAATTTCGGCGCTTTGGCAGGATCGTAGCCTGTGAGATGGCCCGTGAGCCGTGTAGTTGGCTTCGTGTATTTCAGCAAGGTGTCTCCGAAGACCTCACGGCAAAGCGCGGCGAGGCCGGGATCATACGCCAGCAGCTCAGCGCGTGTGTTCACATGGTTGTGATCGTGATCGTTTTCACGGTTGTTATCGAACCAGGACTGCACGCCCTCGGCAAAATACTCGTGATGGTTCACGCTGGCGTATTTGCCCTTCCACAGCCCGGCCTTCATCGCGGCATCAAAGGCGGCCTTGGCCCGCTTGTCGAAGGTGGCGTCCACATTCGCCAGGCCACGCAGGTGAATGTTGTGGGCGAACTCGTGGATGAAGATGCACTCGGTCGAGTAGGGATCGCCTTCGTAGGCCAGCAGGTTCTCCTCCGCACAGGAACAAAATGGGTCCGTCGCACTGCCACCCATGCCGCGAGCACGGGCATCGCGGTAGTCTTTGATGGACATGCTCTCGAAGCCCGGCACCGGCACCTTTTCCAGCCACGTCCACTCCGGCTGATCGGTGGTGAACTCATCATGCGCCAGGATGCACAGCCTCGACCCGCTGGCGATCATCGCCTCCCGCACATCCGGCCTTTTGGTCAGCATGAGATCGGC
>CAMCWM010000351.1 GCA_945882215.1 Akkermansia muciniphila
GCCGGTCCTCGCTGTCGATGGTCATGCCATCGGGCACTGACGCATCGGCGCTGGTGTCCCACACCACGCGCTCATTGCTGATGACACCGGCAGCGTTGTCGAAGTCAAAAGCACGCACCTTTTTGCTTGGCGTGTCGATGTAATACATCGTGCGTGTGTCGCGGCTCCAGATGATGCCGTTGGAGTTCGTCACCGGCGCGAATTTCTTCTCGACGCGCAGATCGGTGTGCAGACAGTAGAGCGCGGCATCGGCACGCCTCTTCAAGCAGATCGTTCCCGCCCACAGACGGCCCGCCGGATCGCATTTGCCGTCATTGAAGCGGTTGTCTGGCAGATTCGGCTCCGGGTTAGAGATGGCCGTGCTGACTCCGGTAGCTTCATCGAGAAAGAAGAACCCATCATCCCCTGCCCAGACGAGTCCGCCTTTCGCACGCGGCACCACGGTGCCGACACGCTGACCAACTTCCCAGATCTTTTCCTCTCCGGTGTCCGGCTTGAAGGCGATGATTTTGTGCGTCTCGATATCGACATAGAGCAGTCGGCCTTGGTGCCAGATCGGGCCTTCGCCCCATTCGGAAACGTGGTTGGAGATGGGTTCGGGAGTCATGACGCGTGTTGGTTGGTTAAAAGAGGACGCTTCGGCATCGTGATGAAGGCCTCGGCGAGGTAGTGCGGAATCAGCGGCTGCTGGATGAGTGCGTCGAGCTCGGCTTGGCTCAACGACTGGATGATTTGAGCGAGACGGATGGCGCTAGGCTTGGCCGATCGAAGGTTCGGCAATGCCAAGGGCGGTTTTGGATCGAACGTGATCCACGTTTGGCCGTCAGCCGTCCGCTCGTGGGCAGTTTCAGCAGAAACGGTTTCGAGATCTGGCAGCAGCCGACCCTTTTCGACACGGGCCAGATAAAAGCTCTGACGGCGGGCATCGCCGATGATCGGATAACTGTCTGGCACCTCAATATCCGGTGCCGTGAGCGACGACCAGCCGACGCACCACACGTTTCGCGATAGCGCCACACCTTGAGCGGCGGCAATCGCGATGCGGACGCCCGTATATGAGCCGGGGCCATTGCCAATGACGATGCCGGTCAGTCTATCACCTGCCGCTGTGAGCGCATCGCGCAGCGGCGCGAAAACCTGCGCGTTGTGCGAGCGTTCGGACTGGAACGACGATTGAAACAGCACGTCAGCGCCCCGCACCACAGCGATGCTGCCGTGGGCGGTGGAAAGGTCGAGGGCGAGGAGGGTCCGGGTCATTTCACGAGCGGTCCTTCCGTGACACGTCGCGAGCCATCCGGCAAGGCTTCGATGTGAAACCAGCGCGTGTTGGGCGGCATCAAATCAGGAAACATATCCGCCCACTCGACGATGATGACGCCGGGTTCGGTCAAAAACTCGTCCCAGCCGATGCCGATGACCTCGGCGGCGGATTCCATACGGTAAAAGTCGAAATGGAAGACCGGCAGCCGCCCGTCGAGGTATTCGTGAACCAGCGTGAACGTGGGGCTGGTCACTGCGGCCTTGGATTCCATTCCCGCGACGATGCCGCGCGTGATCTGCGTCTTGCCCGCGCCGAGATTGCCGCACAGCGCGATCACATCGCCTGCGGGAAGTGTCGGCGCGAGTTGCATGCCCCAGGCGTGGGCGTCGTCGGCTGTCGCGAGTGTGATCATGCGTCGGCGCTGAGCGCAAAATGATCCCAGCCGGTGCTTTCAAAGTCCGGCGGGCGGCCTTGTCCGGGAGGAACGAGTTTGCCGATAATGGTGAGCGGGAGCTTGGGAAAGGCTTCACGCCATTTCGGCAGCAGAGATTTCACGCTGCGGGGATTCACGGCGAGGAGGAGTTCGTAGTCTTCGCCGTCGCCCCAGGCCTGATCGAAGGTGCAACCGGGGTTACAGGGCAGAGAGGCCACATTGACCTGATAATGCGTGCCGCTGGCAAGTGCCAGACGCGGCAGGTCTTTGGCAAGGCCGTCGCTGATGTCCATGATCGCGTGGGGATGCGCGTTTACAGAACGCCAGCGGCCTTCTTCGAGGCGTGGCTCGAATTTGAGGTGCTTGCCTTTGATCGAGCCGCCAAGACGACCGGTGACGAGCAGGACATCGCCTGCTTTGCCTTCGCTGCGGGAAAGCCAGCGCTTCGACGGCACCGTTCCGCTCATGGAAATGGAAAGCATGAGCACCAGGCCGCGTGAGGTCTCGCCGCCGACGATGTTGATGCCATACTGCTTCGCGATGGCGCGCATGCCGCGATAGATCTCGGTGAGGAACTCGACCTCCATGCTCGGTGGGGCCACCAACGTGATCATGGCATGCCGTGGCGTGCCGCCCATGGCCGCGAAGTCGCTCACCACACGGGCGATGGCCTTGCGGCCGATGAGCTTCGGCGGTGTCTCCAGCGTGAAATGCACGTCCTGCACCAGCGCGTCGGTCTTGAGCAGCGTGTGCTCGTTTTTCGTGCTGCGGACGACGGCGCAGTCGTCACCAGCACCCGCGATGACATCGCGATCGAGCTTCACGCCGCGCATGAGTTTGCGGATGAGCTTGTCTTCTCCGATGTCGGCTAAAGTGGGCATGGTTGACCAGTCGGACTCAGCTCTTCACCACGACATTCTGCCCATCAAAGTGAAGCATGCGATTTTTGAGGCCACGCATGGCTTGACGAAGAATGCACACTTCCACGTCGCCGATTTGATGGCGGTGCTCGGTGGGAGCCTGCCAGCCACTGAGCCAGGTGAGCTGCCACCATTCCTGACCGCCGAGATCACCTTGGGCGCAGCGCACATAGTCGAGATGCAAAACGTCACCTTGATGACCGAGGCGCTCGATGTTGTGCTTCGACTCCAGGTAGTCCGCGAAGGCCTGAGAATAGATCAGGCCGCTGCGGAGGCGATGGAGGACGAGAGCCACAGAAATGACGAGTGCAGAATGTCGAATGATTCAAAGACAAAGCGCGGGACGGGGTGACCGTTCCGCGCTTTGGGAAGTGACGGACAAAGTGCGGATCAGCCGAGAGCCTTGGCGTAGTTCGCAGCGACGGCGGACCAGTTCACGGCGTTCCACCAGGCGGCGATGTAGTCAGGGCGCTTGTTCTGATACTTGAGGTAGTAGGCGTGCTCCCAGACATCGCAGCCGAGGATCGGCGTGCCGCTGTTGTCCATGAGCGGGTTGTCCTGGTTCGGCGTGGAGGTGATGGCGAGCTTGCCGTCTTTGACGACGAGCCAGGCCCAGCCGGAGCCGAAGCGGGTCACACCAGCCTTCGCGAAGGCTTCCTTGAAGGCATCGAAGCTGCCGAAAGTGGCTGTGATCGCGTCACCGAGAGCGCCGGAAGGAGTGCCACCCGCGTTCGGGCCCATGATGTTCCAGAACAGCGTGTGGTTGAAGTGACCGCCGCCATTGTTACGGACCGGGCCACGGATGGCTTCTGGCACGCTGCTGATGTTCTTGCACAGGTCTTCGATGGATTTGCCTTCGAGTTCTGCGTTGCCGGCGAGGGCGTTGTTCAAATTGGTGACGTAAGCGTTGTGGTGCTTGCCGTGATGGATCTCCATCGTCTGCTGGTCGATGTGGGGTTCCAGTGCGTTTGAGGGATAAGGCAGGGGGGCGAGGGTGTGGGCCATGGCGTTGGGGTGGGTTGAGGTTCTTGGGTAAGTATCGCGGATATGAACGGGGGCAAGTGGGAGAATGCCCCATGACGAACGAAAAACCGGGCGCTTTGGATGCGTTCGTGAGATAGAACCCCATGAAGAACTCCCAACTGCTTCGATTCGCCTGTCTCACGCTTGTTTTGATGCTGCTACCGTCGTGCGGACTGTCGTTTCGTTCGGCGTGGAAGACGCCGGCATCGAATGCTGGCGTGAGTGGCAAATGGGAGGGCACCTGGCTGAGCACAGCGAGCGGGCACACGGGAAAACTGCGCGCGGTGATCCACCCGATGCTCAAGGAGCACCCGATGGCGTCTCGCGCGCCGGAGGGCCAGGCGTTTCAGTTCTTCTACCATTGTACCTGGCGCGGCATTTTGAGCGCGGCCTTCAAAACAACGCAGCAGGTCGTGAAGCAAAAGAATGGCACCTACACCTTCAAGGGTGACCACCAGATGCCGAACTGGGTTGGCGGCGTGTATCACTACGAGGGAACGGTCAAGGGCGACCACTTCAACGCCTGCTACGAGAGCGCGATGGATCGCGGCACGTTCACAATGAAACGCGTTCGCTGAGAAACCATCCGGCTCGACGCGGGGTTCATGCCACCGTGACATCCCCCATGAAGTGGTTCTCCAGTTTTCGCGCCAAGCTCATCTTCACCGTGTTTCCCGTCGTCGCGGGCATCACCAT
>CAMCWM010000352.1 GCA_945882215.1 Akkermansia muciniphila
AAGCCCGGCGTCGATCACTTCTGTTGCGAAGGGGGACGCTCGGTGATGCCGCCGTCTTCGACATCCACGATCCGATCAAAGACATCGAGCGTGCGGTGGTCGTGGGTGACGACGAGGACGCCGGCGTTGCGCTCGTGGGCGACTTTGGCGAAGAGTTCCATCACTTGCCGACCGCGCTGGCTGTCGAGCGCGGCGGTGGGTTCGTCGGCGAGGATGAGGCTGGGATTATTCGCGAGGGCGCGGGCTACGGCGACGCGTTGCTGCTCGCCGCCGGAAAGGGCCACGGGCAGGTTGTTGGCACGCTCGGCGACGCCGAGGTAGTCGAGCAACTCCAGGGCGCGTTGACGTGCGGCCTTCGGCGCGGTGTCGTTGACTTCGAGGGCGATCTGCACGTTTTCCAACGCGGTGAGGAAGGGGATCAAATTCGCTTTTTGAAACACGAAGCCGAGGTGCTGGCGGCGGAAGGCCCGCAGATCGACGAGCGCTTTGGAGCCATCGAGCACGGGCGTGCCGTTGATGGCGACCTGGCCGGAGGTGGGCGGATTAATCAGCGCCATGGCGGTGAGGATGGTCGATTTTCCGCTGCCGCTGGGGCCGAGCATGCCGACGATCTCGCCGCGTGCGATGCTGAGCGTGGCATCGCGGATGGCGACGACTTCGGTGTGGCCGCTGCCATAGACTTTGCGCAGATGTTGGACTTCGACGGCGGGCGTGCTCATGCGGAGAGAACGGTGTTGGGCTCCACGCGCATGGCTTTCCAGATGCCGAGCATGCTGGCGAGCGTGGAGATGACGAGGACGATGAAGCCGAGCGAAACGAGGTCCGCCGTCTCGATAACGACGAGCCGCGGGAAGCGCGGAAAGGCGAACTGGCCGATCCACCAGGCGAGCGCGTAACCAAAAGCGCCCATGAGTAGCGACTGCTGAAGGATGAGACCGCCGATGACGCGGTTGCGCGCGCCGATGAGCTTCAGCAGCGCGATGTCGCGGATCTTGTCGAGCGTGAGGGTGTAAATGATCAGCGCGATGATGATGGTGGAAATGATGATGAGCAGCACGCGGAAGAGGCCGAGCTGCCGCTTCGCCTTGTCAACCATGCCGGAGAGCAGCAGGTCTTTTTGCTCCTGCGTGGAATACACCGTGATGTCCGGCCAGTTGCCCAGCGTGGCGCGCACGGCGACGGCATCCGCGCCCGGATGCAAGGTGACGAGCACGGCGCTGACCTGCGGTTTCGACAGCGCTGGAATGCTGCTCGATGGCCCGGCGGCGCGGTCGAGCAGCAGCGGTTGCAGGCGACCGATCTCGATGTTTTCCAGCCGCGCACGACGCGCCGCGCGCTCCAAACGCACGGCCTCGCCTGGCACATCGAATTGAATCGCCAGCGCATCGCTCACGGTGAAAAACGCCAGACCATCGCCGCTGGAGCCGACCATGCCCTGCGTGTGTCCTACGACTTCATACGCATCTTTGCCCAGCATGATTTTTTCTCCAAGCGGCAGCCGCAGCGACACATCGGCGATCATTTCATAATGCGCCTGCCGCAGTGCGCGCCCCGCCACGAGCGGAATCCACGCGCCACGATCATCCGGCCACGAAAGCCCCTGCACCACCATGCGCAGCGGCCTGCCCCGATGCACACGCTGGATGGTGTGCGACACGAAACGTCGCGCTCTCGCCACGCCCGGCACCGCGCGCACGCGGTCCTCCAGGCTGGCAGAAATCCGCGAGATCTCCGCAAACGGCCCCCGCGTGCTGCCCTGCACGACCCACAAATCCGCGCCCACGCGATCCACCAGCAGCGTGGCCTCATGAATGAGCCCGCGGTAAATGCCGCCCATGCCCATCACGATCATGAGCAGCAGCCCGATGCCCACCGTGGTGAACACAAAACGGCCCGCGTTGTGCCGGATGTCGCGGACGGCGAGATTCATGGCCGCACCTGCTCCGTTTGGATGTAAACCTCCGCCCGCTGGCCGATGGTCCAGTTCTTCGGCAGCTCGTTCACGCGCACATCGACGAGGAACTCGCGCGTCTCGCGATCCGTCTCACGCCCGATGCGCGACACCACGCCGGGATAGTTCTTGTCGCTCTCGGAGCGGAAAACGATGCGCGCCATTTGTCCCGCCGAGACCTTGGAGATCGCTGTTTCATCCACCCACGCGCTCACCCAGATCTCATCCAGCGAGATGATTTCCATCAGCGCTCCGCCCGGCACCAGCATGTCGCCCGGATCGCGATCACGCCGGATGATGAGCCCGTCGTAAGGCGCGTGAATCTGCGTGAAAGCCATCTGCTCCTTGCGATACAGCAGCGTCTTCTCCGCCACCAGCACCTGGCCCTGCGCCTCCGCGATGGCCGCATTTGACCGCTTCAAATCCGCCTCCGCCACATGCAGCGCCTCGACCGCTTTGTCCGTGTCCGTCTGCGAGACCGCGTTGGAGGCTAGCAGGCCAATCAAACGCTTGTGATCCAGCCGCGCCTGCGCCAGCACCGCTTCCGAACGTGCCAGGTCCGCGCCCACGCGCTCCGCCGTTTGTCGCGCCGCCGCCAGCGTCGCCTCCGCGATGGCCACCTGCTGCTTGATCTCCGCATCATCCAGTCGCGCGAGCAGTTGCCCCGCCTTCACCTTGTCCCCCTGATCCACCAGCACCTCCGCCAGCCGCTCCTGGATGCGTGCGCTCACCGTCGTCTTCACTCGCGCCTCCAGCGTGCCCGTGCCCATGACTTCATTGGTGACATCGCTTTGAGTCACGTTCGGCACGATCACCTTGGCAGGTTTAACGTTGAGTTTGTAAACCGCGAAGCCTGCGATTCCTGCCACGATGAGCCATGGTGTGATGCGGCGGAGGAAGCTGTGTTTCATGAGATTTTTCGAGGACAAAGGTTGAAGCTATCTCGTGGGCCAGTCGGCTCCTGACTCGATCCATGTCTTTAATAGCTGGATCTCATCAGGTGGCAGGTGGTGCGCCACCGCGGCTTTCATGCCCGGCTGTTTTCCGGAGACGATGTCCAGGAGCCGACTTCCTGCCGCGTCACCTGGCACGACCAGCGGCGCTCCATCTCGAGGCGAAAAGAAATTCTCACGCTGGTCCGCGCGAAAGCCGGAGGTCTGCCTCGTGGGTCCATGACACTCGATGCAGGAGGTTTGAAACACTGGCATGATTTCCTTCCAGAAATCCACCGTGGTTACACGGGGTGGTTTGGGTGCGCTGGCAGCAGAGGATGGCTGGCCCGGCAGCTCATTGAGCGGATGCAGTGGCACCTCTCTCTCCCGCACGCCGAAATGGGCCGCTAGGGCAAACAAAGCGGCGAGGGCGACGAGCACGGCCATCGTCGCCAAACCAGCATGTCGGCCAGCGTTTGCACCCCCGCCCTGAAAACAAGCGAAGCGATGGCGGATCATCGTGACAATCCAGTCCCAGTGGAGCACCAAATGAATGATCAGGACCAGCAGCAGACCAAGGCTGGCCCAGGAATGAATGGTCCCCCACTCATGCCGCGACATCCCCCACAACTCATGCGTGCGGTTCGTCGCTGGTGGCAGCGGAAAACGCAGCACATAGCCGGTGGCCACCATGGTTAGCAGGCAGGCGGCTGCCAGCGTGTCGATGAGCAAGTTGAGAGGGCCTCGGCTCATGTCAGTGCGATGAATTGGCTGCCACGAGGATCCATGGCAGGATGCGGCGGAAGAAAGAATGTTTCATCTGGGTTGGAATGGTGAAGGAAAGAAACGTGCTCTGCGGGCAGCATACTCAGGGTATCCGCTGAATCTTTGAGCGAGCAGCTTTTCTTCATGCGCTGCTTTGGCGTGGAAGAAGCCCCAAAGCAGCCCGAACAGCACGAAGTGCAGGCCGCTCGCCGCCGCGATCGCCATGCCGAGGGCCCAGACGAGAAGGCCGCTGTAAACTGGATGTCTGACGCGGCGATACAAGCCGCTCGTGAGCAACGCGGCTCCCGCGCGTGGTGAAGGCATCGGCGTGAGCGAGCGCCCTGCCTGCAATTGCCAGGTCGCCGCCCCCGACAGCACCAGCCCGGCGAAGCCAACCAGCAAGCCAAGCGGTCGCAGCGGCGCGAGAAACGGCAGAAGGCCGTAAGCAGGCATCCACAACAACGCCGCCAGCAGAACCAACTGCACGGTCACCCATGACAGGTCTTTGAGCGTGGCGGATTTCATGAGCGTCGCTCTACTTCCGGCGGAACTTCACGAAGTAGTTCTCCTTCAGCAGATCCTTCACTTCATCCACCTTCTCAAAACCAGCGGCGATGACTTCGGCCTCGAAGACTTCCTGTCCGGCGCGGACGTGGCCCATGATGAAGTCGCTCG
>CAMCWM010000353.1 GCA_945882215.1 Akkermansia muciniphila
GGCGAAATGCTGCCGAACAAGGACTGCTATTGCGAACTCGATTCCAATGTCGTCGATCAATGGGGCATTCCCGTGCTGCGTTTCCATTGGAAGTGGAGCGATCACGAAATCAAGCAGGCCGAGCACATGCAGCAGACCTTTGCCGCCATGCTCGAAGGCATGGGTGGCAAGGCCAAGCCTCTCAGCGGTGCCGAAGCCATCCAGAGGCCCGGCGAGATCATCCACGAGGTGGGCACAGCTCGCATGGGCGACAAGGCCTCGGAGAGCGTGACGAATCAATACTGCCAGACCTGGGACGTGAAGAACCTCTTCCTCATGGACGGAGCCGTCCTGCCCAGCAATCCCGACAAAAACCCCACCCTGACCATCCTCGCCCTCGCCTGGCGTTCCAGCGAGTATCTGATGGAGGAGATGAAGCGGGGGAATATCTAACAGAGCTGCGCCATGTCCGATTCTTCTTTCATCTCTCGCCGCAACGCCCTCAAAGGCCTTCTCAGCGGTGCCGCTGGCGCTACTGCGGTTCCGGCCATCGCCGCGCCGAATCACACCGAGCCGGCTCCGGCGGTGTTTCCTTCGCGGCATGTCTTTCAAGACCCCGATTTCACTCAACCGGTGAAGTTTCCGTGGGAAAAACTGCTCTCAGCGGAAGAACTCGCCACCACGCAGGCCTTGGCCGATTTGATCTTACCGAAGGACGACACCTCGCCCGCCGCCTCCGAGGTCGGTGTGCCGGATTTCATCAACGAATGGGTCAGCGCGGACTACCCGCAGCATCACGAGGACCGCGAAGTCATCCGTGGTGGCCTTGGCTGGCTCAATACCGAGAGCTTCAAACGCTTCGCCAAACGCTTCGAGGAGCTGGACGTCGCGCAGCAGTCTCAGATCGCCGATGACATCTGCGATCCTGCCAAGGCAAAGCCCGAGCACGACATCGGGGCCTCTTTCTTCAAGCGCTTCCGCCAGCTCTGCCTCGGCGGCTACTACACGCACAGCCAGACCTGGAAAAGCCTCGGTTATGTGGGCAACATCAGCGTCGGCGGGCCTTATCCCGGTGTCCCGGCGGAGGTCATCGTGAGGCTGGGTTTGCAGGACGTGGTTTGAAAGGTTCAGGGGACTGAAAAAAGACTGCGTTTCGAGGTAAAATTCCCTTTGCTCGCCCCCCCAACTCGCTAGTCTCAACGGGTCATCATCGAGCACGTTTCCGGTAGCGGTTTCATGGACGGATTCAGTCGATGGTCAGCCCTTCAAATCCTATGTCCGAACAGTCTCCTGAGCAGAATGCTGCTTTCAATACCGGTGTGGCCGAAAACCAGGCCTACGGTGCCGATCAAATCCAGAAACTCGAAGGCCTCGAAGCCGTCCGCCTCCGTCCCGGCATGTACATCGGCGACCCCGATGAACGCGGCCTGCACCACTGCGTGTTTGAGGTGGTGGACAATTCCATCGACGAGCATCTCGCGGGACATTGCAAAAACGTTTGGATCACGATTCACACCGACGGTTCCATCACCATTCAGGACGATGGACGCGGCATTCCGGTGGAAATGCATCCCAAGGCGGGCATTCCGACCGTCGAACTCGTGCTCACCAGCCTTCATGCCGGTGGTAAGTTCGGCGATGGCGCGTATGAATTCTCCGGCGGCCTCCACGGCGTCGGTGCGAAGTGTACGAATGCTCTGTCCGACTGGTTCAAGTGCGAGGTCTTCCGCGATGGCAAAATACACGCCATCGGCTTTGAGCGCGGCAAAACGACTGAGCCACTGACTGTTCTCGGCGATCTCGATGATCCGAAGACAACAGGGACGAAGATTTCCTTCTTCCCTGATGCCACGATCTTCACGATCACGACGGCGTATGTCTTTGATCGCCTCTTGGTTCGTCTGCGTGAACTCGCTTTCCTCAATCCCGGCATCCGCATCACGCTCACCGACGAGCGCAGCGATCCGCAGCGCCAGGAAGTGCTCTTTTATCAAGAGGGCGTGAAGCAGTTCGTGCGCGAGATGGGCGCGGACAAGGACAAGATCCATTCTGAGCCCGTGGCGCTCGCTGGTCGCCGTGAAGTGCCCATCGACGACAAGAAGAAGTTCATCCTCGTCGATTGCGTGCTGCAATGGAACAAGGGCCTCAATGAGCAGACGCTCTGCTTTGCCAACGCCATCCCGAATCCCGACGGCGGCACGCATTACAGCGGCCTCAAGACCGCGCTCACCAAGTCGGTGAAGCAGTACATCAACGCCAACCCCAAAGCCTTCAAAGACAAGCTGCCTGATATCGAAGGCGACGACTGCCGCGAAGGCATGATCTGCGTTTTGAGCGTTAAATTGACCAATCCGCGCTTCAACTCGCAGACGAAGGTGAAACTCGTGAACGGCGAAGTCGAAGGCGTCGTCAATTCCATCGTCTACGAAGGGCTGCTGCGTTTCTTTGACGAAAATCCCGATACGGCCATCGAGATCATCAAGAACATCATCATCGCCGCGAAATCACGCGAAGCTGCGCGCAAGGCCCGTGAAGCCATCCGCAAGGACGCCATGAGCAGCGGCGGTCTGCCCGGTAAGCTGGCTGACTGCTCCGAACGCGATCCGGCGAAGACCGAGCTGTTCATTGTCGAGGGTGACTCCGCCGGTGGCTCCGCCAAAATGGGCCGCAATCGTCACAACCAGGCGATTCTCCCGCTCCGAGGCAAACTCATCAACACCGAGAAGGCCCGTCTCGAAAAAGTGCTCCAGAACAAGGAAGTGCAGACCATGATCACCGCCATCGGCACCGGGATCGGTGGCGACAGCGAGGTAGAAGGCTCCTTCAACATCGAGAAGCTCCGCTACCACAAGATCGTCATCATGACCGATGCCGACGTCGATGGCAGCCACATCCGCACCCTGCTTTTGACCTTCTTCTTCCGCCAGATGCCGGAACTCATGAAAGGCGGCCACATCTATGTCGCCCAGCCTCCGCTCTACCAAGTCACACGTAAAAAACGCGAGGAATATGTGCAGAGCGATGCCGAAATGGATGCGATCCTGCTCGAACTTGGTTCCGGAGAGATCAGCCTGCGCAACATTGCTGATGGCAGCAAGCTCGCAGCAGACCGGCTCAAGGCCATCCTCGATCTCCTCGTGCCCGTCGCCAAATTCGCCGACATCGTGCGCCGTCACGGTGGCGACTTCGAGCACTACCTCCAGGCGCGTGACGAAGCCACCGGCAACCTGCCGCATCACATCGTCGTCATTCGCGAGGGCAATGAAGTCAGCCTCCACTACTTCGTCACCAACGAGCAACTCGCGGCTTTCGCCCGCGACAATCACGATCTTCACCTCTTTGGCAATCCCACCGCCGAGACCAACGGCGTCGCCTCCCCGAAGGCCCACCGCCGAGCCCGCCTCATCGAAATCCACGAGGCGCACGGCATGAAGAAGCGTTTCCAGCAGCTCGATGAACTCGGCTTGCACGTCGATCACTTCAGCAGTCAGGACAAGCCGCTCTTTGAAGTCATCGAAGGCGATGGTGAAAACGCCAAAGTCCATCCTGTTTTCAGCATCCCCGGCATCCTCGACAAAGTCATGGAAATCGGCAAACGTGGCATGGAAATCAAGCGCTTCAAAGGTCTCGGTGAAATGAACGCCAAGCAGCTCTTCGAGACCACCATGGACCCGAACAAGCGCACGCTGCTTCAGGTCAAGCTCGACGAAACCAACTCCCACGAGGCCGAACGCATGTTCACCATCTTGATGGGCGACGTGGTGGAACCACGAAAGCACTTCATCGAAGAGAATGCGCTGAATGTGCGGAATTTGGATGTGTAACCACTTTCTTTGACCGGTTTTGGTTTGGTTTTTTTAGTCGGAACGATGAACTCCCTCACCCCCAAGGACATTCATGCTGCTTTGTCGTTATTGAACGACAAGCTGGCCGTGCGTGAGGTGCAGGGGGAGCTTTGTCTTTTTGGCGGTGCTGTCATGGCGCTGGTTTATGATGCGCGTCCTAGCACACGTGATGTGGATGCCATCATGGCGCCCAAAAGCGAATTGACGAGTGCGGCAGGCGAAGTGGCCGAGGAAATGAATCTGCCTGCCGCGTGGTTGAATGACGGCGTCAAAGGTTTTGTCTCCGCACAGCCCGAGCTGACCAGTGAAGGATTGCCAAAATTCACTCATTTGCGGCTCTTTTGTCCCACACCGTCCTATCTTCTGGCCATGAAGTGCCTCGCCGCGCGGGCAGACGCCTTGGATCATTCGGGAGACAAGGCGGACGTACTGGTGATTTGCCGACATCTCGGTTTGAAGTCGGCTGA
>CAMCWM010000354.1 GCA_945882215.1 Akkermansia muciniphila
TGTGGCGGCGTGGTCCGGTGGTTCTCACTCTCCCGCTTCGCGGGATTCGTTTCACCACCGGCTAATGTCTTTCGAGCCTCCGGCTCGGCGGAACGAGTGGCGCGTGAGCGTTTTGGAGTGCTCCAGTCCTCTGGAGCTTTTCGGAGGCCGAGGGACACTCGAAAGCGCCGGAGGACCGGCGCACTCCAGGACGCTGTCGCGCTCATTTCGCGCCTCCTTTCGATTTCAGCCACGCGCTGAGGGCTTTCACATTCTGCGTGAAGTCGAGGCTGTAGATCACTCCACCGGCGGGCTTTTGCTTTTTGCCGCTCGCGTCGCGCATGATGCCGCGTTCGTCGTCGGTGACGGGCCAGGAGCCGTTGGGGGCTTGTTCTTTGAGGATGGTGGCGATGTCGGCGTCGGTGGGCGGGGAGGACCAGCGTTCTTTTTCGGTGCGGGGGAAGGTGACTTTTTCACCTCGGGCGATCTGACTGCCGGTGGCTTGGAGGGCGTCGAGTTCGCTGTCCCAGGCCCAGCCGTAGTTGGAGGAGGCTTTTTTGTCGGAGTAGGTGAGCTCGAAACCTTTGCCGCCGGGGCCGCGCTCGAAGTAGAGGGGCTTGTTGGTGTTGAGTTCGTAGAAGCGGGCGAGCTGGTTGCCGGGCAGGAGCACGGTGCGGAGGTAGGTGATAGCTTTGGCGACTGGCGGGAGATATTTTTTGTCGCCTGTGGCAGCGGTGAGCTTCAGCAACGCCCACATGGCGGCCTGGCTTTCGCGACCACTGATGGCGGTGGGTTCGAACTGGCGGCTCCAAACGGGCTGCATTTCGGCGTTGTATTGCTGACCCCAGGCGGGCTGCGGGTCGGGCATCTGCGCGGTGACGAGGAAATCGCCGCCGCGCTTCGCCGCATCGAGGTATTTTGGATCGCCGCGAAGCTCCCAGGCGAGCAGCAGCGTGCTCATGAGCGTGGCGTGCGTGTTATCATTGAGCACATAGCAGCCGGTGAAATCCTTCGGCCACTTGCGCGGCCAGTCGGCGGGATAGTTGCCGGGCTTGATGGGATACTTGTCCGCAGGCGGTGGCGAGGTGGGTGCGTCGTCGAAATTCGCGCTCCAACCACCCGCCGGATACTGCGTCATGATGATCGTGTGCAGCGCGAAGTCGGCGGCTTCTTTGATCTCGGCGTCCTTGCCGCCGAGCGCGTGATCCACGCGAACGAGCAGCCGTGTGGCGGCCTGGGACACGTCATCGTCGTAGGTTGAGTAGTTTTTCTTGTCCTGACGACGCCAGTTGTGCCAGCCCGCCTCGCGGGTGGAAGTCTGCGTTCGTGGAATGAGCTTCCCGTCCGCATCACGGCGATAGAGCTTCGATTCGCGGCCCTTGGCATCGAAATGCCCCGAGTAGTCCCAACCGCCCGAGGCGAGCTGCGTGCGCGAAACGCAGCGCGCTGCCTCCACGGCGGCTGCCAGGCACTTTTCATCCTTCGTGGCCTCATAAGCATCCAGCATCGCCATCGCGACCGCAGGCGTCCCCGGCGGCTGAATCCAGATCGTGTCCGGGCCGGGGATGCCCTCGGCCTCGCGCAACGTGAAGTCGGCGCTGTAGCGATAGACGTAACCGCCGTGCGTCGCCGCTTTGGTGTGGTAGAAGGCGACGGCCTTTATTGTTGCTGCGGAGACTTCGGCTGGTGTCGCAGCCATTGCGAGCGTCGGAATGACTAATGACGAAATCAGAATGACGAAGCAATGACGAAGCGCGAATGACGAAGTGGACATGATTGTTTGGTGGCTATTTGAGTTGCCTTTTTGCATCATGGAAGTCGCCCGGAAGATCAGCGTTCGAAGAAGCATGTGAGCGAAGATGTGACAGGCAGAATTTGACGATGAAGTTCCGCTGAGTTCTTGGCGAACCACATTCCTTCATGCGAAAGGATGCCGACTGGGCAGCTAGATTGCTTGCTGAGGCAAACGAGGACGTCGCCATTTCCCGATGTTGCGACCGCAATCACTCCCTCGGTCGTTAACAGCGGATGTTCGCGAGCGAATGAGTAGCTCCATTGCAACGAACAAATCGAGTATGGGCCGAAGTCGAATGGCGCACTGCTTGTGCAGTGGCGGAGATAGTCACGCAGTACGCCGGGTATATCCGTTTGTGAAATCCATTCATCGAGATGCTTTGCTAGTTTAATGGCAAAACCTGCGGGACGGGCAACCCGCAAAATCGTCGCACGGATTTTGGCAGCTTCCTCGTCCATGAGCGGAGAGATTGAAGTTACTCCGCCTTGATCCCGACGTTCTTGTTCCCGTTGTCTCGGACGGCATCGACGATTTCGTGGAGGGATTTGAGCGAGGTGTCGGGATCACCGGAGACGATGACTTTGGCACCGGGGTGCTCGGGGAGGAAGGTGCTGAGGTGACCGCGGAGGCCTATTGTGGACTGCTTTTCGCCGTTGATGAGGACGGTGTCGCCGCTGGCGGTGACGTGCATGGTGATGACCTTGCTGCTTTTCACAGCGGCGGAATCGCCTTCGCCTTTGCGGGTCTTGGTGCTGCCCTCGCCATCGCGAGCGCCGGTTTTGGTGCCACCTTCACCGTCGCGCTCGCCACCGGGTTTCTTCATGCCGTCACGTTCGCCGGTGCGTGGTTTTTCACCGTCGCGCATGCCGCTGCGTGGTTTTTCGCCTTCACCAGTGCCGGGCTTTTTCACGCCGCCTTCACCGTCACGCATGCCGGGTTTGTTGGTGCCGCCATCGCGTTCGGCTGAAGGCTTACCGCCTTCACGTTCAGCGGAGGGCTTGCCACCTTCACGTTCGCCGTCGCCGGTTTTCTTCATGCCGCCTTCGCGCTCGCCTTCACCTTTGCGGACAGGAGTGTCCGCTTCACTTGCGGGCTTTTTGACGGTTTCACCTCCGCGGACTTTGGCGGGGACTTCTTTTTCCTGCGCACGGGCGGTGGTGAAGGAATAACAAACGAGGACGCTGAGCGTGAGAACGAGCAGTATTTGCAGCACAGGCTGGCGGGTGGTTGGGTGCGTGATCATGAGGATGCGTTGGCGCAGGGTGGGGTGGTTGCGCACACATGGAGCCAACCCTGCAATGGCCGGTGGTGCGAAAAAGGTTTCCTGAATGCGGAGGAGCGTGTGCCCGTAGTCCAGACGCTCGGCGGGGGAGAGCAGTGCGAGCGCCCCGGCATCGCAACGCAGCTCACGGTCGGCCTGGAAGCGCGAAACGACGAACCACACGAGCGGATTGAACCAATGCAGCGCCTGCACGGCGGTGGCGGCCCAGTTCCACAGCAGATCACGCTGCTTCACATGCAGCAGCTCATGCAGCACGACATGGCGCAGGCTGCGGTCATCGAATCGCGACTCCCAATCTTCCGGCAGCAGCAGCTTTGGCCTGCGGACGCCGACCATGGCCGGAGTGGTGCCTGCGGGCATGAGGAGGATCTCTGGCGAGGGGATGCGGAGAAGAGAAGTGAGTCGTGAGAGGTGAGAGGTGAGAAGTGAGTCGTTCGCGCGAGGACGACGGCGAAGGAACGAATCAAAGCGATGCTGGCGGATGATGGCCATGGCCAGGACTGCGGCGGCACCAGTGAGCCAGAGGGCGAGGAGGGCCTGGGCAACGCTGAATGGGGGATGGCGAGAGTCTGAGGGGGCCGAGATTTCGGAGCGCGAGTGTGTCGGCAGACCACTCGCCACTTCTTCGGAGGTGGTGGGCGTGATGGCTTGTGTGGTGGAATGCGATGCGATGGGGAGATCAGGCGAGTAGGCATTCGCCATACTCGCGCTCCGTGGGAACCAGCCGCCGAGGCCGAAGCCAGCGGGGATGAAGGCGGGCAGCATGAGCTTCATGCCGACGAGCATCCAAAGGCCGATGCGCCACGCGGGACTGAGCCGGGTGCCCAGCATCATGCGCAGGCCGAGCACAGCGAGAATCAGGATGCTGGCCTCGATGGAGGTGCGCAGGAGCCAGTGGAGGAGTGCGTCGGTGCTCATGGGCGTGGTGGATTGAAAAATGAGAACTGAAGAATGAAAATGGGAAATGGAAGCGGCCCGCTGCGGCTCAACGGGGCTACTTTTTGAGCTTCTTCTCGGCCTCGGCGAGCATCTGACGAAGGGCGGCGAGGTCATCTTTCGACACTTCTTCCCGCTCCATCATCCCGGCCACGAAGGGAGTGAGGCGACCATTGAATACGCGATCGAGGAAACTGACGCTCTCCTCATGCTGGCACTGATCCTGGGCCACGGCGGGCGTGTAGCGGAACTCGCGGCCCACAGCCTCGACTGCGAGCGCACCTTTGTCCG
>CAMCWM010000355.1 GCA_945882215.1 Akkermansia muciniphila
CACAACGACCTCGACTTCGGCGGCTGCGAAGGTTTGACGGAAGTCATCGCAGCAACGGATGGACTCGTGGTGAGTGTTTCAGAGAAGACGCTGCCGGGTTACTCGCTCACACCGGTGAGGCCGCGTTACGACGTGGTGTATCTACTCGACGAACGCGGCTGGTATTATCGCTACAGCCACCTGCACACGATTGATCCGGCGATTCAAATGGGATCACGAGTGAAGATGGGCCAACGCATCGGCATCCTCGGCAAGGAAGGCGCGAGCGGCGGCTGGACACATCTACATTTCGGCATCAAGAGCCGCCAACCGTCCGGCAAATGGGGCACCGAGGAGGCCTATGCCTTCGCTTGGGAGGCCTACGTTCGCGAAAACAAACCCGCCCTCATCGCCGTGGCGCGTCCTCATCATTTCATCCGCGCGGGTGAGACAATCACTCTTGATGCTTCAAAGTCGTGGTCATCAGGAACGATCAAGAGCTACGACTGGACTTTCACCGACGGCACCACGGCCTGCGGCTCGAAAATCGAACGCTCTTACGCGAAACCGGGCGCTTACAGCGAGATCTTCAAAGTCACGGATGATGCTGGCAACGTGAGCTACGACTTCGCCATCGTCCAAGTCATCGGCAGCGACGAAAAGAACCTGCCGCCGACGATTCACCCGACCTTATGGCCCACCACCGGCCTCAAGCCGGGCACCGAGATCACTTTTAAAGTGCGCACCTTCCGCACCACCGGCGGCGAGATCTGGGACTTCGGCGATGGCACGCCGAAAGTCAGTGTGAAGTCGGATGGCAATGCCAAGGCGCTGGCTAAAGACGGCTATGCGATCACACAGCACTCGTTCGCGAAAGCAGGCGATTTCGTCGTCAGCGTGGAGCACACGAATGAACGTGGAGAACGCGCCGTGGGCCATCTTTGGGTGCGAGTTGAATAAATCAGAAAGACCGGCATGTGGGTCTCGTATTTTGCCAAACGGTATACCAAATGCAGACACCCGCCATCATCGCCTCACGTTCCGATTCAGCCGCCTCGCGGCTGCGGGCGGACATCCTCAGCGGCACCGCCGGGCCGGGCACTTTGCTGGCTGAATCGGCGGTGGCGCTGCGTCTCGGTGTGAGCCGCGTGCCGGTGCGCGAGGCGTTGTTCACGCTGGAACGCGAGGGCTTGGTCGAGTTCAGCCCGACGGGCCGCGCGTTCGTGAAGGAACTCACGCCACAGGATTTCGAGGAGTTGTTTGTGCTGCGCCTTTCCCTGGAACCGCTGGCCTCGCGACTGGCGGCACCACGGCTGAAGGAATCGGCCGCCAAGCTCGAAAAGAATCTCGCCGCCACGAGCCGTGCCAAGTCCGTGCAGGAAGTCACGCGCCTTGATCTGGAGTTTCACCAGATGATCCTCGAAGCCTCTGGCAATGCTCGTCTTTTGAAGCTGTGGCGCTCCTTGCGCGGCGAATTGGAGCTCTGGCTGGGCCGCCTGCATCGCAGTCACCAACTCCAAACGCAGGAGACGCTCAGTGAAACCGCTGACGCTCACGAAGCCATCGTGAATTGCTTCCAAACGCAAACTCCCGCCGCCTGCGAGCGTCTCATGCGTGAACACATCCTCGGCTGGCGTGAATGGCTGCCGCTTTTCCAATGAACCGCATCTTCCAGAGCCTGATCGTGACCTCTCTCGCGCTGTCGTCGGCACGGGCGGAGGACGGCATGGCGTTCTTTGAATCGAAGGTGCTGCCGTTGTTGCATAGCCGCTGCTACGAATGCCACTCGCATGAAAAGAAGATCAAAGGCGGCTTGGCGCTCGATTTGAAAACAGGCTGGCAGACTGGAGGCGACAATGGGCCGGCGATCATCCCCGGTGATCTGGTGAAGAGTCATCTCGTCGAAGCGGTGCGCTACACCAACCCTGAAATGGAGATGCCGCCGAAGGGAAAACTGACCTCGGATGAAATCGCGATCTTGGAGAAGTGGGTCGCGATGGGCGCGCCGGATTCTCGAGTGGCGAAAGTGACGGAGAAGAAGGCGCGTGTGATCGACATCGCGGCAGGCAAGAAGTTCTGGGCCTTCCAGCCGGTGCGTGATGCGCTGGCTCCTGCGGTGAAGAACACGACATGGCCGTTGGACAACGTGGACCGTTTTGTCCTCGCGAAGCTCGAAGCTTCAGGGCTCTCACCCAATGCTGACGCAGACCCCTACACCTGGCTGCGCCGTGTCTCGCTGGATCTCACCGGTCTGCCACCGACACCGGAAGCCATTTCCGCCTTTCTAGATGAGTCGCACGGATCCTCTAGGGCTTATGAAGCCGTCGTTGATCGCCTTCTCGCCTCCAAAGCCTTCGGCGAACGCTGGGCTCGGCATTGGCTCGATCTCACCGGCTACGCGGATCAGATCGGCACCTCAAACAATGTCTTCGCCGAACATGCGTGGCGTTACCGCGACTACATCATCGACTCATTCAACAACGACAAGCCGTTCGACCGTTTCATTCGCGAACAGATCGCAGGCGATTTGCTGCCGTTCACCACACCGCAGGAACGCACCGCAAACATCACTGCCACGGGTTTTCTCGTGCTCGGCGATGTCGAAATCGTGGCCGTGGACAAGCTAAAGATGGAGCATGATCTTGTGGATCAGCAGGTCAGCAAAGTCGGCACCGCGTTTCTCGGCATGACGCTCGGCTGCGTGCGCTGCCACGATCACAAGTTCGATCCCATCACGCAGCGCGACTACTACGCCATCGCCGGCATGTTCCGCAGCACCGACTCGACTTACAAAACCGACAACGGCGTCTGGAGCAGCGTCAATGCGAGCGATATGCCCGAAACGCCCGAGCAGCAGGCCAAACGCGCGCAACTTCTCGCAGCGAACGAAGCAAAACTGAAGTCGCTCCAGTCCGAACGCGAAGCCGCCGAGAAACAGAATGCCGCTTTGGAGCCGCAGATCAAAGACGCGGCCAAAGAAGCAAAGGCAGCCCTCGAAAAGAAGCGCGATGAACTCGCTGCGCGCATCAAAGCGATCAACGGTGAGACAGAACACGCCAAGTTCTTTGCCCCCGTCGCGCCAAAGGCCTTTGCGGTGCGTGATCGCCCGAAGACCGACGACATGCAGATCACCATTCGTGGCAATCCGTATGCGTTAGGCGACAAAGTGAAACGCGGTGTGATGAGCGTCGCCTCCTGGGGCGCGTTGCCCCCGATTCCGGCGAATCAAAGTGGACGCGTGCAACTTGCGGATTGGCTCGTCGATCCGCGCAATCCGCTTACTGCACGAGTCACGGTGAACCGCATCTGGCAGAAGCTGTTTGGTGAAGGACTCGTGCGCAGTGTCGATTACTTTGGCGTGCGTGGTGAGGCTCCGACGCATCCCGAGTTGCTCGATCATCTCGCAACTCGCTTCGTGCGCGGAGGTTGGTCGCAGAAGCAGCTCATCCGCGCCATCGTGCTCAGCCATGCGTATCACATGAGCAGCGCGCACAGCAGCGTCGCGATGACCAAAGATCCCGACAATCGGCTGCTCTGGCGGATGAACCGCCAGCGTCTTGATGCGGAGGCCATTCGCGACTCGATGCTCGCCATCAGCGGTAAACTAGCACCAGCGAATGGCGGCCCGGCATTGCCACTCGAGTTCCCCGAGAACGTCACCAGCCTGAGCCCCAAAGCGGTGAATCCGCCCGCGTTTAACCTCAAGAAGTTCCGCCCCGTCCAGGAGTTTGAGCGCACAGTGTATCTTCCCGTCATCCGCACCGCCACCCAGCCCGGCCCTGCAAAGCTGCGCGATGTTTTCGACTTCACCCAGCCTGCACAGATCGCCGGCAAACGCGCCGAGACTGCCGTGCCCACGCAGGCCCTGTTCCTCCTCAACAGCGACATGCTGCGCGCCCGCGCCACGGAGATCGCTCAACATCTCACTCAGAACGAAGCGAATGCTGGCGCGCGGCTCGAAGCGCTCTGGTTGCGTGTTCTGAACCGCCCCATCACTTCCACCGAGCGCGATGAAGCCAACCAGCTCATCGAAGCGCTCCCCGCCGACAAAGCCTGGATCGAACTCAGCCACGCGCTGCTTTCCTCGAATGAGTTTCTCCTCCGCCTGTGACCATGAACACGACCTCTCACATCTCCCGTCGCAACTGGCTGCAACGCACTGCCACAGGCTTCGGCGCGCTTGCGTTGCATGATCTCGTGCGTGCCGCGCAGAGTCCGCTCGCCACGCGTGCGCCGCAAATGCCTGCCAAAGCGAAGCGCGTGATCTTCCTCTTCATGTCCGGCGGG
>CAMCWM010000356.1 GCA_945882215.1 Akkermansia muciniphila
ATTCACGGCCGCGTATCGCCGGCTTTTCGCGGAGCAGTTTGAATCGCAGATCAGCACCTTCAGCGCGGCCAAAAAAAAGCGCACTGAGGCATTGTCCGAGCAGCTTGCCCGGCTGGCACAGCAGCCAGAAATCGTCGCCGCCATCACGAAGCAGGATTTCGCTGCCGCCGGGCAGATTCTGCGGCCGCAGCTCGAAGCGCTGGCGACGGACCGCCTGCAAAGCGAGCTTCCAGCAGCAGGCGGACGCGGGGGCATCAAAGAACGTGACCGTGCCGATGCCGGACGTGCGCGGCTGATGCCCGCGCAGATGCCTTACATCGCCATCATCGACCCGGAGGGCAACTTTGTGGCCGCGCCCAAGAAAAACGCGGTGCCGGGCCGCAACCTGATGCCGCCGCTGCCAAAGGAGAGCGCAACCAGCGCCGAGTTCCGCCGCAAATCTGGCAGGATGCAATGGCTGGGCGAGCGGAAGCTCGAAGACATCCTGAAGGAGCAGGAGGTCGGCTACTTGCGCGTCGAGTTCGGCGAGGACAGCCGCACGGAGCAGGTGCGCGAGGTCTTCATCACCCCGCTGCGTGATCCGCAGAGCGGAAAATTCATGGGAGCCATGCTGTTTGGCCTGCCGCTGCAGGTTTTGGCCGAACGGGTGCTCTACGAGCAGACAAAGCGCTCGGAGTTTGGCGAAATCATGAGTGGTGTGTGGGTGGAGGAGGCGCTGGTAAGCACCACGATTCCGAAAAACGAGCGGGAGGAGGTCGCCCGCCACATCGCGGAGTCGATTCATCGTTCAGGGCGGGCGCAGCGGGAAATGTCCATGCCGATCAATGGCGTCCGGCACCAGATCTTTTACCGCGTACTCAATCCCGACTCGCCCTTCCCGCTGGCGGCGCAGGTGAATCTCTACCCGCTCGACGCGATGGACCGTGAACTGGCCGAGCTGCGGCGTGACGTGGG
Organism: Akkermansia muciniphila; assembly: GCA_945882215.1. GTDB lineage: Bacteria > Verrucomicrobiota > Verrucomicrobiia > Verrucomicrobiales > Verrucomicrobiaceae > Prosthecobacter. The sequence continues at coordinate 955 of CAMCWM010000356.1, forward strand.
TGGTCTTGGCCTTGTGGCGCTGCTGATCGCGCTGCTGGTGGTGCTCTACATCTCACGCGGCCTTTCCGGGCCGATCAGTGACATCGTCAGCGGCACGCATCAGATCGAGCAGGGCAACTTTGACGTGCGTGTGACGGTGCGCAGGCAGGATGAGCTGGGCAAGCTGGCCGCGTCCTTCAATGAGATGGCCGCCGGACTCGCGCTTCAGGAGAAATACCGCAGCGTTCTCAATGCCGTGGCGGATCGCACCGTGGCGGCGCAGTTGATCGAGCAGAGCAGTGGCCTTGGTGGAGAAATTCGACACGTCTCGATGCTGTTCTGCGACATTCGCGGCTTCACCGCCATCACCGAGAACATGGAGCCGGCCGAGGTGATCGAGCTGCTGAACGAGCACATGACCGCGCTCACCGACGTGGCCTACAAGCACGGCGGCATCGTCGATAAATTCGTGGGCGATCTGATCATGGTGCTGTTTGGCGCTCCCGTCAGCACAGGGGCCGATGCGCTGAGCGCGGTGCAGTGCGCGCTGAGCATGCTGCAAGTCCGCCGCCATTTGAATCAGACCTCCAAACACTCGCTGGAAGTCGGCATCGGTCTTGCCACCGGTTCGGTGGTGGCAGGCTGCATGGGGTCGGATCAGCGCTTGAGCTACACGGTGCTTGGTCATCGCGTGAATCTGGCCTCGCGGCTTTGCAGCATCGCCCAGGCGGGCGAGATCGTGATGGACGCGGAGACGTATGCGGAAGCTCAGGAGTTGATTCAGGCGGAACCGATGCCACCGATGCAGTTGAAGGGCATCTCCGAAGCGGTTCATCCGTGGCGGGTGGTGGCCGCGTAACCCTCCCGCATGCCCGATTCACGAGCCAAGCCCGACCTCCAAGCCAAACTGCGCGATGTGCCACACACACCGGGTGTGTACATCATGCGCGACCGTTTGAACAACGTGATCTACGTCGGCAAGGCACGTGACCTGCGTAAACGCCTCGCGAATTACTTCACACCCGCACGATCGAAGCTGGCCGATCGCAAAACGCGCGCCCTCATCGCCAGCATCTGGGATTTTGATCTGCATCAGGTCCGCAACGACACCGAGGCGCTGGTGCTCGAAAGCAAGCTCATCAAGGAATTCCGTCCACGCTACAACGTCAGCTTCCGCGACGACAAACGTTACTTTCTCGTGCGCGTTCACATGGGCGATGCCATGCCGCGTCTGTCCACCACCCGACTCAGGAAGGAAGATGGTGCCCGTTACTTCGGCCCATTCCCGCACGGCATGGCGCTGCGCACCACTCTGAACTGGCTGAACAAGAAATTTGGCCTGCGCGTCTGCCGCCCGCTGAAGCCGGGTGAGGCGGACTACAAGCACTGCTCCAACGACATCATCAAAAACTGCTCCGCGCCGTGCATCGCCCGCATTTCGCAGGAGGACTACAAAAAGCGCATCGAGCAGGCCTGCGAGTTCCTCGATGGCAAGAACAAAGACCTCGTCACCGCCTTGGAGGAGGAGATGCAGCATGCCGCCGCACGGCTCGATTTTGAAAAGGCCGCCGAGCTGCGGGACATGGTCGATGATTTCAAGAAGACGCTCATTCCCACGCGCACCTTCGAGCGCGGGGCGCGGGCGCGGGTCATTCGCAGCATCGACCCGATGGCGGATGTGCAGGAATTGAAGGAACTCCTGCATCTGGAGCGCCCGCCGCTCGTCATGGAGTGCTTTGACATCGCCAACATCGGCACCGCGCACTGCGTGGCCAGCATGGTGCGGTTCAAGAACGGCGTGCCGGACAATTCGAACTACCGTCGCTATCGCATCAAATCCGTGAGTGGTCAGAACGACTTCGTCAGCATGGCGGAGGTCATTCGGCGGCGCTTCTCGCGCATTTTGCTCGAAGGCAGGCGGGCGGCAGGAGATGCCGCCGATTTCTCACAGGAAGCGCCAGCGGAGGCCATGCAGCATCTCGCATCGAATCCGAAATTCGTGACGCTGCCGGATCTGGTGATTGTGGATGGTGGCAAAGGCCAGCTCGGAGTCGCGGTCACGGAGTTGCAGCGCCTGGGACTGCATGATCTGCCGATCATCGGTCTCGCGAAGGAGCACGAGGAGGTCTATCGGCCCGGAGAGAGCCAGCCAGTCATTATTCCGCATGAGCGTGGGGCTTTGAAGCTGCTGCAACGCATCCGCGATGAAGCGCATCGCTGGGCGAACGGCTACCATCAACTCCTGCTCGGTCGTCGTGTGGCCGAGAGTATCCTGGATGACTGCCCCGGTGTCAGCAAGGCACGCAAGGCGGCGTTGTTGAAGGCTTTTGGCTCCGTCACGCGGCTGCGCAAAGCCTCCGAGGAGCAGATCGCCGCTGTGCCGGGCATCAGCAAGACCCTGGCGCGGCAGGTGCTGGAGTTTTTGGCGAGCCGCGGATGATCTCGGTTCCAAAATCCCGCCGAACTTGTTCATCGACCGCCGGGGCGACTTATGGTATAGGCCGGACATGCAAATCCTCGAACAGCTTGGCCTCGGGCTCGGACTGGCATCGCTCGCAGGCTTGAATCTTTACCTCACGGTGTTTCTCACCGGCCTGTTGGTGCGCTTTGACGCGCTGCATCTGGCGGAGAAATTCCAGTCCATCGAAGTGCTGGGACACGACTGGGTGCTCATCGCCGCCGGTGTGATGTATGCCGTCGAGTTCGTCGCGGACAAGGTGCCGTGGATCGACTCGCTCTGGGACAGCGTCCATACGCTCATCCGGCCGATTGGCGGCACGGTTCTGGCCATGCAGGCGCTGGGGGAAATGCCCGCCCATGTCGAAGTCGTGGCCGCGTTGCTCGCTGGGGGCGCTGCTTTGACGACGCACAGCGCCAAGGCAGGCACGCGTCTGCTGGCGAATCATTCGCCCGAACCGGCCTCGAACATTGCGCTGAGCATCACCGAGGACATCGTGGTGGCGGCGGGCACCTTGATCATGGTCTTGAAACCCATCGTCGCGCTGTGCCTGTTCACCGTCGTGCTCATCACGCTCTGGCTGGTGCTGCCGCGCATGTGGCGCGTCATTCGTCGCTCGTTTGAAATCATTCGCGACAAGCTGCGCACGCTGTTTGGGCGCAACACGACGGATTACTCGGTGACGCCATCTGGATCATCGAGGGCGTGAGCCTTCAGGTCGTCGAGATCGACCCATTCGAGCGCGGATTCGTGACTCGCTGAAAGGCAGACGGGCGGAGCGCATCCGGCGTCGAGCGCTTCCTTC
>CAMCWM010000357.1 GCA_945882215.1 Akkermansia muciniphila
CTCTCCAACACCACCTTCGCCCTCGAAGCCCTCTACTACGCCCAGTCCCTCCTCGCTGATAAAGGCGACGCCGCCAAAGGCGAGCCCCAGCTCAACTTCGGCGCTGCCATCGACTTCATCCAGCGCTGCCAGAACCGCCCCGAGAGCAACAAATCGAGCTGGGTCAGCAAAGATCCCAAAGACGCCGGTGGATTCATCTACAACCCCACCGAGACCCGCGGTGCCAAAGTCGAAAATCCCGACGGCACCATCTCCCTGCGCAGCTACGGCAGCATCAGCTACGCCGGGCTGCTCAGCTTCATCTACGCCGGTCTCGACAAAAACGACCCCCGCGTCAAAGCCGTCATCGAATGGATCAGCGCCAACTACAGCGCCGACGAAAACCCCGGCCTCGGCGCCCAGGGCCTCTACTACTACTACCACACCCTCAGCAAGGCCCTCAGCATCGCCCAGATCGACTTCATCAAGACCAAGGACGGCAAGCTCATCGACTGGCGCGCCGACATCACCCAGAAACTCCTCAACCTCCAAAAAGGCGACGGTTCCTGGGCCAACTCCGAAGGCCGCTGGATGGAAAGCGACCCCGTCCTCACCACCAGCTACATCTTGATGGCCTTGGGGCGCATTCATCAGACATTGTAGCCCAGTTGCGCCGCAACTGGTCCCTTCTTGGCTTTCGTAGCCTTCATCCTTCGCAGTCTTGCTACGGAGAACGGATTGGCGAAGAAGGCTCGACAATCCGCCGCCGCATCCCGTAGTCTCGCAGCATGCACGGCCTCTGCCGCCTCCTGGCGCTCCTTTTCGTCTTCACCGCAACCCTGCATGCGGAGAAGCTGCCCTTAAAGACCCGCGTCTTCAAAATCCCGCCTGATTTTCCAACGGTGGGTGGTGGAATAAGCGGAGGCGCTGCTCCAGCCGCGCCTGCCGATCCCTTCGCCGCTGGCGCTCCATCAGCTCCCACATCAGTTCCTCACCGCACCACCGCCAAAGAAATCCTCGAAGCGCAAGGCATCACCTTTCCCGAAGGCGCCTCGGCCACGTTCAATCCCAGCACTGGCCTGCTCACCATCACCAACTCGCAGCCCAATCTCGATCTCGTCGAGGCGTATGTGGAAACACTGCAACAGCAGGCACCTGCCAACGTCGCCTACACCATCACCGTCATCGAAGGCCCCGGCGAACTCATCCGTGAGGCCAATGCGGTGGCTTCACGCTTTGCGAATGCCGCGCCTGCGCTCGCCACGCTGCTCGATCACGCGAAAAAGCCCGGCTCCAACGTCCGCATCGTCGGCGATGCGTTTCTCGAAACGAAATCCGGCACCCGAGCCACCACGGAGGCCGTGAGCGAGCACAGCTACATCTCCGATTTCACGCTTGATGCGAAAAGCCGCGCTTCCATCGCGAAGGAGGCACGTCAGATCGGCCTGCACTTGGAAATAGAGCCCACCGTGGGTGCCGATGGAGCCACCATCGAGACCACACTGAGTTTGAGATTGAATGCCGCGCCTCCGACCAAGCGCCAGATCAGCGTGAACGATCCGCTCACCGGCCACGCGGCCGAATTTCCCGTCACTGACATTCCCGGCACGCAAATCACCACTGGTGTCAGCATCATCGCTGGCAGCACGAAACTCATCGGCGTCACCAAACCCGTCGGCACGCCGCAGGAGAACGCGGACATCCTCTGCGCCGCGTTTCTCACCGCTACGCTGCGTCGTGTCGAGACCCTGCCCACGCCGCAGCCAAAGGTGGCCGCGCCAGCCGTCGTGCCATCTGGCATGATCTTCGCCGCCCTGCATGCGCCGGACGGTTTGTTTGATGAAGCGCTGCTTGGCACGAAGCCTGTCACACTTCAGGCGTGGCTTGCTCAAGCAGGCATCACGTTTCCATCGGGCTCATTGATTGAGCATCGCGACGGCGTGCTGCGCTGCGTAAACACGCCGGACAACATCGCCCTCATCGCAGCCATCGTGGAAAGCCAGCTCATCGTCTTCCCACAGACCGTCGCCTGTACGCTGCACACCTTGGAAGCTCCTGCGGCCTTCCTGCGTGATCTCACCCGCCAGACTCTCGCCTCAGCCGATGATTCCGCGATGTTCACCGCTGTCCAGGCCGCCGTCGCTCGTGGTGAGGCCAGCTTCATTGACTCCGCCTTCCTCGAAACCAAGTCCGGCACGCACGCCACTCATCACGCCGCCTGTGAGCATCGCTATCTCGACGGCTTCGGCACCGATGCCCAGGGCCGCCCCGATCTGAGCTTCGAAACGCGGCTCGTTGGCTCTGTCCTCGAAATCGAGCCGACCGTCGGTGCCGACAGCCGCACGGTGGAACTCACCTTCAGCCACGAACTGCATCCCACGATGCCCATCCTGCGCCGCGATCACTTTCGCGATCCCGGCTCGCAGCAGCCCTTCGAGATGCCCATTACTGATTTCAACCTTCACAAGACCACCACCAGCATCAGCCTCACCAAAGGCAGCACCAAGCTCATCTCACTCAACGAACCGACTGGTCGCGACAAGCCCGGTATGCTCTGGGCCACGTTCTTGAAGTGTGATGTGGTGTCGCAGGTAGCGAAGCCGCGGCATACAAGAGCGGCTGAACCAACGCGCACAACTGCTGACCCCAAAGCCATCCACACCCGCAGCTTTCGCGTGCCTCCTGAATTCCTCGGATCTGGGTCGCCTGGTCCAAAAATCACAGCCCAAATGATATTGGAGCGCCAAGGCGTCGATTTCCCTGAAGGCGCTTCAGCAACCTACATTGAAGCGGCATCTAAGATGATCGTCACCAACACGAACGAGAACCTCGATCTGGTCGAAGTTTTTGTTGGCGGGGTCTGCGGCTTTCAACCGAAAAATGTAACCTTCACCACCCACGTTCTCGAAGGCCCCGGCCCCTTGCTGCGTCGTCTCACCTCGCAAGCCGCCAGCAAGAGCGATCATCGCGCCGAACTCGATGAACTGCTCGCCGCCGTGAAGACGGGCACCGTGCAGCATCTCAATACCGCACGCATCGAGACGAAATCCGGTACCCGCGCCACTGCCGAGCAGGTCACCGAGCACATCTCCATCGCCGAAGTAACTGTGAACGACAAAAGCGAACCCATCTTCGAGCAGGAGATGCGTCAGGTCGGCCTCCGCGTCGAACTCGAACCCACCGTGGGCGCGGACGGCGTCACGGTGGAACTCACCCTCGCCCCCGAATTCCACACCGCAGCGCCCTTCGAGCATCGCGAACATGTCATCGACACCCAGGGGCGCCGTCTCGAATTCCCGCTCACGGATTACCACAGCGCCAAGGTCACCACCGGCATCACGATGCCCGACGGCACCGCACGCCTATTATCCCTCTACAAACCGACCGGCAAACCCGAGTTCGAGAAGGAGGACATCCTCCAGGCCATCTTCATCACCTGCGACATCCTTCGCGTGGGTGAGTAGGAGCGAACCCATCGCTGTTCCGTAGTTCCGGCTTTAGCCGGTCTTCCTCAATACACCGGCTAAAGCCGGGACTACAAAACGGCTCACTCCTCAAACTCCGTGTAGTGCCTCTTCCTCAGCGGCGGCGTCACGGCGGCCTTCTGCTTCCAGGTCGTCGCAATGAGAAAATCCTTCTCGCAGCCGATGCCGTCCTGATAGCAGTTCGCGAGCGTCTTCATCGCCTCGACCACGCCGGACTCGGCGGCGGCCTTGATGGCGGCGAAACCGGTTTTGCGCTCCTTCGTCGTCTGGCCGTGATTGAGGAGCACCATGCCCGCGAGATTCTTCGCGGGCGGATGCTTGTCCGCCACGCGTGACAGCGTGTCATAGACCTGCTGCCAGAGTGAGGGATCAATCTCCGCCTTGCGCCAGAGCAGATGGGCGGCCAGATAGGCCTCCAGCGGATGTTTGGAGCGGCTCATGAAGGACAGCACCAGCGCACCGGCCTTCGGAATGTCCTGCGGCACGCCACGGCCTTGAAACAGCGCCTCGGCATAGTAGAACCGCGCGTCACGCCGCTTTCCAATCTCGAAGGCCTGTTGATACAGCGCCGTGCTGCGCTTTTCATCACGTGTGAAACCATAACCAGCCGCGAGCAGATGCCCCTCCAGCAGCATGGCGGACACGCTGCCGCGCTCCGCGAGCTGATGCACCGGCTCCGCCCATGCCACATCGAGCC
>CAMCWM010000358.1 GCA_945882215.1 Akkermansia muciniphila
GACGTTGCCTTTAAACTCCGGCATCAAGGCGGGCGCGGTCATGGCCTCGCGGAAGGCGAGGGTGTCCGGGTTTGCCTTCAAGCCGCCTACGCCCATGACACCGATGACAAAGCGCATCTTCGGCGCACTGAAATCCTTGCGCACATCGCGAATGAAGTGCGCGAGCAAGTCACTGTAAGCCGCAAAGCGTCCCGGTTTGCCGCGATCCGGATACGTGTGGCCGTCCACCATGTCGTTGAAGCCCTGGAGCCACACGAAGCCCGCGATCTCGTAGCCATCTTTGGCATCGTAGGCCGGGCAAACGCGTTTGGGATCCGCGAGCACGTGCTTCACGTGCTCGACCATGTAGCGGTAGAAGCGGCCCGTTTCGCGCTTCTTCTCTTCAAGCCACTGATTCATGTCCTTCGGCACGCCATGGCCGGGCGGGCTGTAGTAGAGCTTCTTCTGGTAGTCATTGAGTTCATAGGGCCCCGCGCTCGGCGGCCGAAACTCCGTGTTCAGGCTCCGGCCGCCCCACGCAGTCTTGATGATGAGCACAGGCTCCTTCAGCGCCGCATCCATCGTGAGGCCAAAAGTGAACTCAGGGCCGATCTTGCCATTCGACTTCGTCGCATCGTCCCGCGCACCATAACCCGCTGTGAGTTTGCCGGTGCCCTCGCCATTCGCACTGCCGTCGTATTTGCCGGTGAGGTAGGAGATCCAAGTGTGATCGCACACACGCGGCTCGCCCTTGTCATCGCGCATCATTTTCAAGAGCGGCGCGGTGGCCGGATCATCGCCGATGTAATCAAAGGTCTCTATCTTCGCATGACCCTCCATGTTCGACTGCCCGGCGAGGATGAAGACCTTCAGCGGCGCGGCCTGAAGCGGTGCCGCGATGAGGAGTAAGGCGAGGATGTGTTTCATGGGTTAGCGAGTTGGTGAATGGTTCCGTGCAGAACGCGGTCGCCGATTTTGAGTTCGTAGCAGTGCGTGGGGGCGAGATCGGGGATGTCGAGAGTGAGGGTGCGTTGGTCGTCGCTGAGTTTCACGCTGCGAATGGGCAACTCGTGCTCATCGTGATGCTTGGAGCCGTAGTTCTTTGTGCGTTTGAGCGACCAGACTTTCATGGCGCTTTTCGTGTCAGTGATGGGATCGCTGAAGGTCACGCTCATCGTGCCTTTCATCGCGTGAACGGCTAGCGGCACCTGTGCGGGCTTTCCAGACGGACGGATGCGGTGGAAGCCGCCGGGGTCGGTGGCGTTGCCGGCCCAGGCGAACAGGCCGCAGGTGTAAAGAGCGCCATCGCTGCTGAAGCGACCGCGCATGATGCCGGTGGCGAAGGCGGGCATCGGCAGCTCGCACACCGCACCCTGCCATTGACCGTTCACTTCTTCATGCGGGATGATGAAGGCACGGCCGGTGCCGTAGCTGAGATTGAGCAACGAACCGCCGAGATTGCCCCAGGCGTTTTTGGGCACCCAGATGAGCTCGGCGGGGCTGCGGTCTTTGTCGTTGGTTATCCAGACCATCGGCGGCTCCATCGCGGCGTCGGATTCATCGGTCACGGTGGTGTAGCCATACATGTTGCCGTAGAAGCCACCGACTTTGACGCGGTTGATGCGGTTCTTCGGTGTCCAAAAGCCTTCTTGATCAGAGACGAAAAACGTGGGCTCTGCGGCAAGCAGCCCGTCGTCGGTATATTCATTGAGGCAAACACCATTCGCCGCGCGGAAGCCGGTGGCGAGAATCTTTGTGGTAGAATTCCCCCCGCTGCCGTTAACCATCAATAGCGTGCCGTGCTGGGGCACCACGCTGTCCAAAGCATGACGGCCGGACTTTGCGTAATAAAAGTTGCCTGCGACATCCGTCTGCAAGCCCATGGCGAACTCGTGAAAATGTTCGGTGACCTGATGGTCACTGTTGAAGCACTCGATGAAGTCGCACTCGCCATCGTCGTTGAGGTCAACAAGCTTGGCCAACTGATCCCGGCAGAGCACGAACAACTCGCCAAATCGAAACTTTACGCCGAGCGGCTGGAAGAGTCCGCTGGCAATCCTGCGCCACGTCAGCTTGGCAGGCGCTCTCTCCATCACGCCGTCCACGCGCCACACATCGCCATTCCACATCGCCACGATGGCGGCTTTGCCATCCGGCGTGAAATCGAAGCCGCCGGGGCGCATCCAGCTTTGGAACGGATTTTCCAGGGGCAAAGGGAAGTCATCTGCGATGAAGGCACCGTCTTCCTTACCTGCCACCGAGGTGGTGGTGACGGTCTGCGGCCACTGCGCGGGTCCGCCTTTGGTCAGCGGTGTGAGGTCCATGGGCTCTTTGAAGTTCGCGGCGAGCGTGTTGAGTGAACCGGGATCACACTTGGACAAGAACACACGCGCCTTCACCTCCCGGATTTTGTTGGGCATCTCCAGCACCCAGTCGCCAGCCTCCTTGATGAGCTTGCCATCGCCTTGGACTACGACGTTCATCGACTCGGGTGCGATGCGCACGTAGTGCGAGGTGATGACGCTGGAGATATTGATGGTGCGGACAAAAATGGGCGTGCTGCCGTAGTCGATCCACGACGGTGATTCGAGAGCAATGGTGCCATTGGTGCCGATGGCCAGCACGGTCTTGTTGCCATGTTTGTAGAGACCTTTGAAGGCGGCGGGGCCAGGGCCGTAAGGCTTGCCATCCTTACCCTTGGGGCGTGGATCCGTGAAGGGTTCACCGGTGCTGTAACCAAGGCCACCAGCGTTAATGAAATGACGCTCACCCGTGAGACTGGTGTGCGTGCCGTGACTGCCGTCAAAGGCGATGCCTTTCCAGTCCACGAAGCTGCCTGTGGTGGCGGTGACGTTCGCCATCGTGTCGTGATCGTAAATCATCCACGCGCGGCCTTTCGTTACACCACCAGGGCCGTCGTCGAGACGAATCGCGATGCCCTTTTGCGCGATGTTACCCGCCGCGACTTCCAGTGTCCAAAACAGCGAGCTCCCGAGTTCCATGCGTTGATACGGGGGAAGAGAAGTATCCGCCTTTTCCACCTCCGCACGCGTCAGGCCGCGCGGGAGTGTTGCGATTTCGATGTCCTTGAGCTGCGAGGGATTGTGCGGGCGCAGGAAGGTCTCGCGGATGTAATGGATGACCGCATACTTCTGCGCGGTGGTGTATTGCGGCTGCGGCACCATTTGATTGAAGCCCTTCGTCAGCGTCGAGAACATCGAATAGGGATCAGAGCCGTTTTTGAACTGCCCTTCGGCAAATCGCAGCGCGGTGGGCAGCGAGCCTGGCTGCTCCTTCGTGCCGTGGCAGACGACGCAGAGCGTTTTGTAGATCGTCGCGCCTTCTTCGAGCGTCTTCGCATTCCATCCGGCCACGATCTCCGCGTGATCGCTGCGCTCCAGCGCCTGCACCCAGCCGCTGCCTCCTTCGATGACTGGTTTGCCGCTCGCTTTCGGCGCATGCGTGAAGTCGGGCGTGTTCGCGCCCGCACCGCTGTCTTTGAAGAGCAGCGCGATCTCGCCTTTCGGCAACGCCCGCTTGCAAACCTTCACCACGCTGATTTTGCCATTGGTGAAGTCGCCGCCGAAGTTCGGCGCGGCACGGCCCACCTTGAAAACATGCCCTTGTTGATCCGGCTTCGTGAAGTTCGCCTTCTCCGCGATCTCTTTGCCATCGAGCCACAGCTTCGCGGTGCCGCCGCTGACACTCAGCACGGCGGTGTGTGGTTTGCCATCGTTCACTTTCGGACCTGAGTTGATCGCGCCGAGCCAGCCGATGTCATACACCAGCCTGCCACCGCGAATGAAGAGCGCCTTCGCATCTGGTGACCACTTGCCTTTCGGTGCACAAATGGAAAACAGTGTGCCTTGTCCCGTCGATTCAAACTCCGCCATCGCCGTGAAGTCAGCACCGAGATCGAGCCCCGCATCTGGAAAATCCTGCGCCCCCGTTTTCGCCAACGCCGGCACGTCTTCCGGTCCACGCACGAGTTTCCCACCGCTCCACACCCTCAGCACCGGCGCCCCTTTCGCCGGATGCTCCACCGCGATGTCGTGCGGGCCTTTCGCATCGAGCGAGAGCTTCAGTTCATCGCTGAGCTTCACCTTTGCCGCGCCTTCGAGATGCAGACGATAATTGAGAGGCCATTCCGGTGCGTCGAGGGGCAGCGCATCGCGAGGAGCG
>CAMCWM010000359.1 GCA_945882215.1 Akkermansia muciniphila
CTCTGGTCACGGTGGTGGAAGAATATCTGCAATGCCGCCGCAAACTTGGTGAGGTCCCCCTGCTGACGGCCGTGGATGATTACACGGCACGTTCGCGCAGTTTTGAGCCTGGTGTGATCGTCCCTCGGGTGGTGGAGGAGTTGCTGCAACTCAAACGCCATGATCGCATCAATGCTCACTACCTCAAGCTGCTGGAGGGCAACCTGCGTCAATTTGGCCGCTCGTTTCCTGGGGAGATCAGTAAGGTGACAGGAGCAATGATCGATTCCTGGCTGCGCCGTGGCGGGCATTCCATGGTCACACGCAACAACTGGCTCAAGCGGGTGAAGGAACTCTTCGGCTTTGCCAAGCGGCGCGGATACCTGCCACGGCAGGAACCCACCGCAGCGGAGTCTTTGAAGCGTGGTAAACAGGCCGACACGGACGTTGGCATTTTCACTCCGGAGCAGATGGAGCGCCTCATGCGGGCAGCCCCGCACGATCTGATTGCCGTCCTTGCCATCGGCGGATTTGCCGGGCTGCGGGGCGCGGAGATTGCCCGCCTGAGTTGGAGCGCGGTGGATCTGGGGCGCAAGATCATCGAGTTGCGGGCCGGGCAGGCCAAGACGGCCTCGCGTCGAATCGTGCCGATCGCTGACAATCTGGCAACTTGGCTGGCAAAAATCGACCGGAACGGCCCGGTGGTTCCTGATGCAGGCGTCTTTTTGAAGGCGCGGAAGCTAGCCAAAAGCTTGGGATTAGCGTGGCCGCACAACGCGCTGCGGCACTCCTACATCAGCTACCGCATCGCCGTGGTGCAGAGCGCCGCGCAGGTGGCTCTGGAGGCGGGGAACTCTCCGACGATCATCTTCAAGCACTACCGCGAACTGGTGACGAAGGATGAAGCTGACAAGTGGTTTGGCATCCTGCCGGAGAACCCTCTTTGACATGCGAATCTCTGCATGAACCCAACACCTCCATCCCCTGTTACACTGCTGAAGAAGAAGCCTCTCTCCCTGTTACTCGGCGTGAGCAGCCGCACAATCGACACCTGGGTGGCGCAACGGCTTATCCCCTACCTTGCCCCGAGTCCCCGGCTGCATCTGTTTGACCCCGTAGCCGTGATGAGCGCTCTGGCGGCTCGTTTTGGTGTTCAACCAAGGACAACGGCTTGATCCCATCCTCGTTGCGCAACAAGTTCACGATTTCCGCTGCCGAATGGATTGCCTGCTCGACTTGCCCTGCACCGGACAAATCAACTTCAAGAGCATTTGGATGGCATAGCCACGCGGCGTGGCCCGTTCCTGCTCCCAGTTCTCCAGCGTGCGCTTGCTGATGCCGAGGAACTCCGCCGCATCCCGCTGGCTGAACGCCTTGCGTTCACGCCACTCTTGGAGAGCACGGGCGAATTTTCGAGGAGTCACCCCTTTGGGCAGTTTCATGGGCATGCAGCAGGACTACGCAGAAAGCGGAGTGCCGTCAAGATTGCGCAGGCACCTCAAGGCACCTCCCAAACCCTGCGACCTACTCAAACCTCACGGCATCATTTGGTGATGCAAACAGATGGAATCCCGAAGTCACGGTGACGAGGCCTCCATTCATGGACCTCCCAGACCTCTTTCCCGCCAACCCCATGCAACTGCGCACGATTCGTCATTACAACTTCAGCGAGGTGTCCTCCGCCATGCAGAAGGCCATCCGCCGGGGTGATGCTGCGTTGGCCGGATACTGGGCATTGGAACTGTGGCAGAGCGGCTTCGGCAAGTATGTGTGGAAGCGCTTGCTCACCATCAGCGCGGAAGACTGCTGGGGCATCCTCACGCAGGAGGTGAAGGCGCTGCATGATTCCTATCTTGTGATCAATGACGGCATCCCGCCCAAGCAGGCCAAGGGCCGCATCTTCATTAGCAAGGCGGTCATCTTGCTGTGCTTGTCCAAGAAAAGCCGCGATCCCGATCATCTGCAAAACTACGTTTATGATCAGACGGCGGGTCTTGATCCTGACACGCTGGCGCTGGAACTTCGCAGCAGTGGTGATTACATTGCCATCCCCGAATATGCCTATGACTGCCACACGCGCGAGGGCAAGAAGCGCGGCAAGACCAAGGCGGACTTCTTCAAGGCAGAACAGGCGGCATTGGAGCCGTTGCAGCCGGGGTTGTTTGATCACTTGATTGATTGAGCCTCAGCGATACCACAACCGTTTTCATCAAACATGCTCTTGCGCTTCCTTGATGAAATCATTCTCAAAAGCGCTGGCATAAGCGTTCAGGTCTGTCCGATGCATGAGTTGATGAGGTAACCCAAATAAGGGCTACCACCAGTCGAATAAGGAAGTTAGCTTTTATCTTTATTAGCTCAACCAATTGTTTAGATTCACTACATGTTTTTTTTAAAAACATTGTCTTCCGTTTTAAAAACACTAACCGCCAGCCAAGGCTCTTTCATACATGAAAACTAATAGCCATACCGCAAAGACCTATCAACTCGCTAAACGCTTCAACCGCTCAGGGATGACCCTCATCGAAATCAGCCTCGTGATTGCCCTCTTACTTGGGTTGATCTCGGTGGTTTTTCTCGGCATCGGCAGCTATCGTGTGGGAGCTGACAAGGCAAAATGCAAAATGCAACTCGCTGCCGTACAGAAGGCTGTTCGCTCAGCGGCGAACATGCAGAACCTCGCCATCGCCTCGGCCTTAGCTGAGGCGGACGTTTTCGGCCCGGGTCTCCTGCTGACGAGTGCGCCTGTGTGCCCTAGCGGTGGCACTTACACTTGGAGCGGTACGGTTCCAGCCGTCGGAACCCCCTATGGCAACTGCGACGTTGCTGGCACTGGCCCGACTTCGACGCACGTCCTGCCTACCACTGAGACGGCGGACTGGTAAACAACCTTCAACCCCATCGGCTTAAAAGCCCAGCGATCTCCTTCGCGCCCGACACCTGACTAATTTCTCCATGTTCACCATCAGAGATCCAGGTGAACTCAAAGCGGCCGATATTTACTCTCAGGCGCGCACAGTTGCATCGAATACGAGCCGTGGAACTGACGGTCACTGGTATCGGGCACCTGAGGAGTTGCCGTGGCAGTGGCACCTGTGGTTCGATGGAGGGCGCGAGGTTTGTTCCGCGACTTTTTCAAAACACCACCAGCGCTGGCAGGCCGGCCCGACACTGCCGCTGGCCAACCTAACCACAGGTGATGGTGCCGGCGAGATTCTAGGCGAATTGTTCTCCACTGCCTACTTTCAGGAGAAACCGAAGGCGCTGGGGGTCATCCTGCATGTGGCCGATGAGTTTGGCTTAGCCGAGATCGGCCAGGTGAGTGAGGTCGTTGGCGAGGTAGGAGATGACTTCCAAATCCTGCGCTACAATCTAGTCGATGATCCCCTCGAGGTGCTGGCCGACCGTGGGGTTTCTGTGGAAGCAAACTCCTGGCGACTGCTGCCATTTTGGGGGGCGGCTGCGGGCCAGGCGCGCTGCACGGCGGTGACCCTCTCCCGCACACGAGAGGCTTTTTTGCAAAAACTGCTAGCTTGTGCGGAGGATCTACGGGTGCCGGTACGGATAGCCGTGACCAGTGCGGCAGTGGAGACATTGGCCGCACTGCCGCTCCTGGGAACGCGTCTGGAGGGGGGCTGGCTGGTCGCGGTTGGCTTTTATAAATTCACCGCGGTCTTTGCCATCGACGCCGCGGGTGAACTCCGCACGGCGCGGAGTTTGATACATCGTGGCAGTTCACAGGCTCCCACAGGCTTTGGCGACATCCTTTGGAACATGGCCCAGGGAGCTGAGTTGGCCACCCCCAAGGTGCTGCTGGTTTCGGCCCAGGCACTACAATTGGTGGCGCAGGAGTTGGCGCTGAACTCAGGCAGCCGTCAGCCGATTCATTTTGAATTGCTGAACCTCGCTGAGCAGCCGGCTCTGGCCGAGGTGCCGGGACACCGCCCTGAGTTCCTGATTTATGACACGACCAAGGTCGAGCAAGTGCGCACTGGCAGCACCCCACTGGCAAAGGCGAATAGTTTCCGCGAGCTCTGGAGCGGTTGGGCTACGCAGAGTTTCATGGACACGGGACGGATGGATAATCTGTATCCCACTCTGAGAGATCTGCGCGTGCTGCGGTTCTCGTCATGGTTCGTCTATCTGCTTGCCTTTGGTCTGATAA
>CAMCWM010000360.1 GCA_945882215.1 Akkermansia muciniphila
TGGAGCCAGCGCCGAAATCATGCACGCCTGCGACCATCGCGTTCGCATTCCGCTGCATGCGCCGGTGGAATCCCTCAACGTCGCCGCCGCCGGAGCCGCGATCTTGTTTGAAGCTGTGCGGCAGCGGAGAGCATAGAATGAGCTTCCAAGCTCGCTCACCGGTAGAACGGGTTTTCCAACCCGTTCCCAGCGGAACTGGAAAGTTCCGCCTACGCGCCAATCTCTGGCAACCTCCACTCACCACGAAACGGACGCGCATTCATAAGCGCATTCGCCACCTCGTCATTCGTGAAGGTCTCCGTCGTCGGATCCCACAGCAGCTTGCGCTTCGCCTTCAAAGCCATCGCCGTGAGCTGCGGCAAAGTGTCGGAGCGCACGGCCGTCTCGATGTCGCAGATAGCCCGCTGCTTGTTTTTGATCGCATCGACGAAATTACGTGTGTGTTCGACGCTGGCGATCAGCTTGACCGGCATCGTGCCGTCCTTGTTGGCCGGATCGCGAAGAATGGCATCATCGCTGGCAGTGATCACGCCGCGCTTCACATGCACCCAGTCATTTTCGCCGATAAACCGTGTGCCGTGTTCGATCCCAGCGTTCTTCTCATTCACAAAGGTGATCGGTGCCGCGTTCGCGTATTCAAAACGCATCCTCCAGGTCAGAACACTATCACAGCCGCCTTTGTCGGGATACGTCGCCTCGCCCTCAACGCTGATCGGCCCGGTGTCATCCGTGCCATTGCCCCACTGGGCGATGTCGAGGTGGTGGATGCCCCAGCACGAGATCATGCCGAGGGAGAAATTCGTGATGTTCTCGTGATTGTCGCGCTTGAGTTTCTCCGCGCTGAACGACGTCATCGGTGCCGGACCCACCCAGCGCTCCCAGTCCACATGCTCCGGCACTGGCTGCTCTGGAAAGTCTGGACCTATCTTCCCGCCGGGAACGCCGACTTGAATCTCCTTCAGCTTCCCCAACCGCTCGTTGCGTGCCAGTTCACAAGCCCAGCGAAACTTCAAATCGCTGCGCTGCTGCGTGCCGAACTGAAACACGACGCCTGTCTTCTTCACTGCCTCCCGCACATGCTTCGACTCCACCATCGACATGCCCATCGGCTTCTCGTGATAGATGTGCTTTCCGTTCAAGATTGCATCGGTGGCCGGAATGCTGTGCCAGTGCACGGGCAAGGCCATCAGCACGGCATCAATCGACTTGTCGCGGTTCAGTTCACGGAAATCGCGATACACCTTCACATCCGCGCTGCCGTAACGCTCGGCGATGATGCCTTGCGCACGCTCGATGTTCTTGGCATTCACATCACACACCGCCGTCACCCGCAGATCATCGTGATTGAGAAAGGCCCGCATGTCGCCTGTTCCCTGCGCACCGACACCAATGACGCCGAGCGTGATCTTGTTCGACGGCGCGGTCTGCGAGCGCAGCACATGTGCGGGAACAAATACAGGAGCAACGCCCGTGGCGATGACTTGGGATAGAAAGGAGCGGCGGGATTTCATGCAAAACACGAGACTACTTCGGTCTTACCGAGTTTGGCAATACCACAGCTTGCGAACGCCTCCCCTCCCCTGCATCTCTCTGCATGTCAGAACACAACTTTGATTTCGTGGTCATCGGCGGCGGCAGCGGCGGTTACGCGGCGGCCAGAACGGCTCACAGCGCCGGTTTGCGAGTCTCTGTGATCGACGGCGCTCAAGAACTTGGCGGCCTCTGCATTCTGCGCGGCTGCATGCCGAGCAAGACACTCATCGAATCCGCCAACCGCCAGCTTCACATCCGTCACGCCGCCGAGTTCGGCCTCAAAGCCACCTCCCATGGCGTTGATGTGCGAGCCATTCGTGATCGCAAGCGCACCCTGATCGCCGACTTCGCAGGCTATCGCCAGGGCCAGCTCGAAGACGGTCGCTTCGTCATCTATCGAGGTCACGCTCGCTTTCTGAACCCACACACCATCGAAGTCGTCCCGCGTGACGGCTCCGCCAGCTTCCAAATCACCTCACGCAGCTTCTGCATCGCCACCGGCTCAGAAGTTTCTGTACCAGATGTGCCCGGCCTAACTGAAACCGGCTTCTGGACCAGCGATGACGTGCTGGACACCGATTCGCTTCCCAAAACCATTGCCGTGCTCGGCGGCGGAGCCATCGCCCTCGAAATGGCGCACTACCTGGAAGCCATGCGCTGCGGCATCACGCTCATCCAGCGCAATTCTCAGCTCCTCACGGGTCTCGACCGCGTATGCAGCGATGTCGTCTCCAAAGCCTACACCGAACGTGGCATGACCGTGCATCTCGGCACGCACCTCAACCGCATTTCCTCCCACGAAGGACGCAAACGTGTCGAATTCACCACCGCAGGCCACACACACGCCATCCTCGTCGATCAAATCCTCCTCGCCATGGGCCGCCAGCCTGCGACTCGCGGACTCGATCTCGAAAAAGCCCAGGTGGCGCTGCACAAAGCCAAGATCGTCGTCAACGACCGCATGCAGACCTCACAGCCGCACATCTTCGCTGCTGGCGATGTGTGCAGCCCGCTGGATGTCGTCCACCTCGCCATCCAGCAGGGCGAGATCGCCGCCCGCAACGCTCATGCCCTGCTGAACCACAAGGACGCCGATGAAACCATCGACTACCGCCTCCAGCTCTTTGGCGTCTTCTCCCATCCACAGGTCGCCTGCGTCGGTGCGACGACGGAAAAGCTCAAAAAAGACGGCATCCCATTCCTCAGCGCCAGCTACCCCTTCAACGACCACGGCAAATCCATGGTCATGGGCGAGATTGCCGGCTTCGTGCAGATGCACGCCCACGCCGAAACCGGCGAGATCCTCGGTGCCTGCGTCGTCGGCCCCGAAGCCACCGAACTCATCCACGAAGTTGTCATCGCCATGAACTTCCGCGCCACCGTGAAGCAGTTCATGGCGATCCCGCACTACCACCCGACGCTGAGCGAGATCTGGACTTATCCCGCCGAAGAAATCGCGGACCAGATGGCTGGCTGAAACAGGATCAGACATAACAATCCCAAAAAAAGGCATGGTACTTTGATCGTTAGAATGAAAAACTGACATTCCACTCATGTCCCGCCCCCTTATTCTCTTCCTGGCATTTCCCACCCTGCTCGCAGCGGCGCCGGCCAAACTGAAGTACAACCGCGATGTGCGGCCGATTCTCAATGAGAAGTGCTTTCATTGCCACGGCACGGATGCCAGCCATCGCAAAGGGGATCTGAGACTCGATTTGCGTGATCAGGCGATGAAACCGGCGAAGTCGGGCGACATCGCGCTCGTGCCGGGCAAACCGGAGCAGAGCCAGATCCTCGCCCGCGTGGAGCTTCCACATGACGACGACGTGATGCCACCCGAGAAAGATGGCAAGCCGCTGACCAGTGAGGAGAAAGCCATTCTGAAACAGTGGATCAGTGAAGGCGCGGAGTATCAGGGGCATTGGGCGTTTCTAAAGCCGGAGCGCCTGCCTGCGCCGAAGGTTGAGAATCCGCAGTTCACCATCCGCAACGAGATTGATGCCTTCATTGCCGCCCGGCTTGAACAGGAAGGCCTGCAAGCCTCTCCGGAAGCGGATCGTGCCACCTTGCTGCGGCGGGTGACGCTCGATCTTACGGGCCTGCCACCGACTCTGGAGGAGATCGCGGCCTTTGAAAAAGACACATCACCGAAAGCTTATGAGGCGGTGGTGGACCGCTTGCTGAAGTCCGAGCACTACGGCGAACGAATGGCCATGCAGTGGCTCGATTTCGCGCGCTTCGCCGACAGCCACGGATTCCAGACGGACAGCAGCCGCGCCATGTGGCCCTGGCGTGACTGGGTGATCAAGGCCTTCAATGACAACAAACCTTTCGACCTGTTCACCATCGAGCAGATTGGCGGTGATTTGCTGCCGAATGCCAGCCGCGATCAAATCGTGGCCACGGGCTTCAATCGCAACCATCGCCTCAATGGTGAGGGCGGCATCATTGCCGAGGAATGGCGCATCGAGAACATCATCGACCGCGTGGAAACGACAAGTTTCACCTGGCTCGGACTCACGTTGAATTGCTGCCGCTGTCACGATCACAAGTATGATCCGCTCACCCAAAAGGATTTCTATTCGTTCTTCGCCTTCTT
>CAMCWM010000361.1 GCA_945882215.1 Akkermansia muciniphila
AACAGCATGACCCTCGGCGGCCTCGCCGTCGCCATCGGCATGGTCGTGGATGATGCCATCGTGGACGTGGAAAACGTCTTCCGCCGACTGCGCGAGAACGCAGCGCTGCCCCATCCTCATCCGCGCCTGCAAGTCATAGCCAAGGCCTCCGGTGAAGTGCGAAACTCCATCCTCTACGCCACGGTGCTCATCATCCTGGTGTTCCTGCCTCTGCTAGGACTCACTGGTGTGGAGGGCAAGCTGTTCGCTCCCATCGCCATCGCCACGATCATTTCGATGATGGCCTCCTTTATCGTCTCGCTTACCGCCATCCCCGTGCTGTGCTCGCTGCTGCTCAATCCGAAACACGGCCACGAGCACAAGGACGGCTTCCTCACCCGTGGCATGAAATGGCTGCTGGAAAACACCCTGCTGCGTTTCGGCCTCAGCCAGCCGCTCGTCATGCTCGGCATCGTCCTCATGATCGTCATCGCCGCGTTCTCGCTGTATCCGAAGATGAACAAGGACTTCCTGCCCAAGTTCCAGGAAGAAACCGCGCTCGTCGCCGCCACCGCCGCGCCCGGCACCTCGCTGGAGGAGATGAATAAAATCTCCGATGTCATCGAGCAGCAGATCCTCAGCGTGCCGGAGGTGCGCAAAGTCGGGCGGCGTCTTGGCCGTGCCGAGCGTGGTGATCACGTCGTCCCTGTCTCCACCGCCGAGTTTGACGTGGACTTCCGTGAGCCTGAGACCGAGGACGGGCATGAGGGCAAAGGCCGCAATCGCAAAGAAATCCTCGCCGACATCACCGCCAAGCTCAAGACCGTGCCCGGCGTCTTCGCCGTCGTCAGCGGCCCGCTCGCCGACCGCATCGGCCACATGATGAGTGGTGTCTCCGCGCCCGTTGCCATCAAGGTCTTCGGCCCCGACCTCGACAAGCTGCGCCAGATCGGCATCGAGATTCAAACCATCGCCAAAACCATCCCCGGCTTTGAGGATTGCAAACTCGACCAAACCTCATCCATCCCGCAGCTCCGCATCGAGGCTGACCGTGACCGCGCCAAAGCCTACGGCATCGCCCCTGGCAGACTCAACGAACAGCTTTCTGCTTTGATCGGCGGCAAAGAAGTCGCCGAACTGCGCGAAGGCCAGCGAGCCGTGAATCTCGTCACCCGCCTGCCCGTCGAGTGGCGCGATTCGCCGGACAAAATCGCCGAGCTGCCCATCGAAGCCGGTGAAGGCCAGCACATCCCGCTTTCCCTCGTCGCCGACGTGCGCGAAGCCAAAGGGCCGAACGTCATCTTCCGCGAAAACTCACAGCGTCGCTTCGCCCTCGCCATCAAGCCCACCGTGCAGGACGTGACCAACCTCGTCACCCGCATGAGGGATGAAGTGACCGCGAAAGTGAAGATGCCTGAAGGCTACTTCATCACCTTCGAGGGCGAGTTCCAGGCGCAGCAGGAGGCCACGCAGCGCATCGCCATCTTCACGCTCGTCATCCTGGCCGTCATCGCCTTCCTGCTCTACGGCTACTTTCGCACGCCGTTCTTCGCCCTCCAGGTGCTGTGCGACATCCCGCTCGCCCTCGTAGGCGGTCTTGTCTTCACCTACTTCAAGCTGAACAACATCAGCATCGCCACGCTCGTCGGCTTCATCGCCGTCGCCGGTGTTGCGGCTCGCAACAGCATCATGCTCATCAGCCACTACCTGCACCTCATGCAGCATGAGGGTGAGGGCTTCACGAAGAAGATGGTCATTCGCGGCACCAAGGAACGACTCGTCCCCGTGCTCATGACCGCGCTCGCCGCAGGCATCGGCCTCATCCCGCTCGTGCTCGCAGCGGATCAACCGGGCAAGGAAATCCTGCATCCCGTGGCAGTCGTCATCGTCGGTGGCCTCGTCACCAGCACCCTGCTCGGCCTCGGCGTCACGCCCACCGTCTTTTACACCTTCGGCAGAAAAGCCGCCGCCAGTGCCATTGAGAATGATGCTCCCGCATCGCACTAGCCAAATGAATTTCCAAAGCGACGAACTCATCAGAGCCACCGCCGCCAAGGCAAAACCAAACCAAACTGAATCCAAACCAAACCAGACAAACAAACATCATGAAAAAACTGCTCACCACCACACTGCTCACTCTCGCTTTGGCCTTCACCGCCACGGCTGCTGACAAAGACAAGCACGACCACGAACATGCAGCCAAAGCCGGTCCCACCGGCGGCAAGCTCATCACCGAAGTCGAGCCTCACGTCGAGTTCTTCGTGAACAAAGACAAGAAGGTCGAAATCCGCTTCATTGACGACGACATGAAAGTCGTCGCCCCCGGCGAGCAAGTCATCAGCGTCACCCTTGGCGACCGCTCTGCTCCTACCAAGCTGAGCTTCACCAAGGATGGCAACATGCTCATCAGCGACAAAGCCGTCCCCGAAGGCAACGACCTCCCCACCGTGGTGCAAATCCGCGAGAAGGAAGGTGCCAAGGCCGTCACCGAGAAGTTCAACCTGAACCTCGAACAGTGCCCTACCTGCAAGAACAAGGAATACGCCTGCACCTGTGCGCACGGTGAGGAGGAGAAGAAGAAGTAACCCTTCACCAGCGTCCGCCACAGCACCGCTCCGCCGTGAGGGCGGTGCTGCTGGCTGGGCAGCCATGACCATGAACATGTTCATCAAAATCGCCCTTTTTTCTGCTATCGCTGGCCTGTGTTTTTCATCCACCGCCAGCGCGATTCGCCCGATGGGCACCACAATGACGGGTGTCGTCCAATCTGTTGATCATTCCACGCGCTGGATCACTTTTTCGCAGGATGGTGGCCCGGTGCGCCAGTTCGTTTACTCGGAGTCGGTCAAATTCTGGCACGATGAGAAGGAAGCGCTGCCAGCCCACTTGAAGCCGGGCATGAGAGTTCAGATCAAGCTCCACAACCCGCTTATCGGCCCGGATTTTGTGCGCCAGATCGTGCTGATAGCACAGCCCTAAAACCACATTGAAGACCATGAAAACCATCCCTGTTTCATTCATAACGCCACGCAACTGCATGTGCCTAACAGTGATCAAGCTCATCAGCCTCCTTCTCATCACCGCAGGGTCATACCCAGCGCTCATCGCGCAAACCGTCGGCCATGTCAGTGTCACTGCCACCGTGAAGACGGAACACAACGACCCCAAGGGCAGCATTGCCGAGGTCGTGAAGAAGCACCTTGAAATCGAACTCCGTGGCAGCGCCACGCTTCAGGGCGAGGTCAAAGTCACCTGCACCTTCTTTGCCGATGATCTGGCCGGGGATAAAATCGTCGCGCTGAAGGCCAATGACCTCAAAGCCGGGCTGGAGGCAGGCAAAAGCACGCGCATCATCTCCCCGGACGTTACCTTCAACTTCACGCCCCAACACTCGGAGAAGTCCGGCAGCGGCAAGCGCGCCAAATACAAGCGCGTCGAAGCCACCGGGAGCCGCTACCACGGCTGGGCCATTCGAGTCTTTCGCGGCGATGAAATCGTCGGCGAGGCTTACAGCATCCCCAGCATCAAAAAGCTCCTGGAATGACCACGTTCATTTCATCACCCGTCACCAACAAAAAGCCCGCCGGAGCATCCATTCTCCGTCGGGCTTGTTTGGAAACAGGGCATCCACTCCCTGGGTTAGTGACGACCGGAACGGCCACCAAAGTCGATATGAAAACCTGGCAGGCTGATGTGCGCACCACCACTGCTGCCGTGGCTGGAGCCATGACCGGAGTTGTGACTGCCGCCATTCCCATAACTTGGCCTGTAAGGCTGATAACTACCGTGGCCGGAGTTGTGGCCGCTGCCATGGCCCGGAGTGTAGGGCTGGTAGCTGCCATGACCGGAGTTGTGGTGACTGGAGCTGCTTCCGTGATGGCTGGAGCCGTGACCAGAACCATGCCCGCTCCCATGACCGGAACGGCTGGAGGAATGATGATCTCCCGCCTGCACAGCGGCAGGAGTGAGAACGGCAAAGCTGGCGGTGACAGCCAGGAGAGTGATGAGCTTTTTCATTGTGAGTTAGGTTTGATTCGTTGCCGCCAAATGGGCGGCTTATCTCAACAGACGAGACCCCGTTGGAACTATTCAGCAGCCACCCATTTTTTTTGAGCCATGAGCACCG
>CAMCWM010000362.1 GCA_945882215.1 Akkermansia muciniphila
GAACGAGGCATCACCATCAAGGCGCACCCGGTGTGCATGAACTACAAGGCCAAAAACGGCCAGATGTACAAGCTCAACCTGCTCGACACTCCCGGGCACGTCGATTTCAGCTACGAGGTGAGTCGCTCGCTGGCCGCCTGTGAAGGGGCGCTGCTGCTCGTCGATGCCAGCCAGGGCGTGGAGGCCCAGACAGTGGCAAATTTGAACCTGGCCTTGCAGCAAAACCTGCACGTCGTCCCCATCATCAACAAAATCGACCTCCCGAGCGCCGACATCGGCAAGGTGAAGCGCCAGCTTGAGGACATCCTCCAGCTCTCGGCGGACGAGGCCGTGCCCGCCAGCGCCAAAATGGGCATCGGCATTGTGGACATCCTGGAGGCCATCGTGGCCTTCATTCCGCCGCCAAAAGATCCCGGAGACGGCTACCTGCGCGCCTCAGTGTTTGATTCGATCTTCGATCCGTATCGTGGTGTCGTCAGTTATGTTCGCGTCATCTCCGGCACGATCATTCGTGGTCAAAAGGTGCGCCTAATGGCTTCGGGCAACGATTCCGAAATCAAGGACGTCGGCACCTTCCGCCCGAAGATGGTTCCCTGTGAAAAGCTGGAGGCTGGTGACGTCGGCTACATCATCGCCAACGTCAAAACCACCGCTGACGTGAAGATCGGTGACACGCTTACCGAAACGCGCAAACCCGCTCCAGAGCCGCTGCCAGGTTTTAAAGAGATCCACCCACTTGTTTTCAGCGGCATCTACCCTGTCAGCACAGATGACTTCGAGGCGCTGAAGCTCGCCGTCGGCAAGCTGCAGATCAATGATGCGGCCTTCACCTTCATGGCGGAAAGCTCCGCCGCCCTTGGCTTTGGCTTCCGCTGCGGCTTTCTCGGCCTGTTGCACATGGAGATCGTCCAGGAGCGTCTGCGTCGTGAGTTCAACATGGATGTCATCTCCACGTATCCATCCGTCATTTACGACGTGAGGAAGACCGATGGCACCGAACTCCAAGTGGACAATCCCACTTTTTTGCCCCCCGCAAATGAGATCGACGAGATCCGCGAACCCATCGTGAAGGTCAATGTCATGATCCCGAACGAATACATCGGCGACATGATGCAGCTCGTCATGGACAAGCGCGGCGTGGTGAACAACACCGAGACTCTCGACGACCGCCGCGTGCTCCTGCACACCGTCATGCCGCTGAACGAGATCCTTGTGGACTTCAATGACAAGCTCAAATCCATCACCCGAGGCTACGGCAGCATGGACTATGAGCACGCGGGCACCCAGCCCGCCGAGCTGGTCAAGATGGACATCCTCATCGCCAACGAGCCGGTGGATGCCTTCTCCTGCATCGTCCACCGCAGCAAGGCCGAGAGCCGTGGCCGCCAGCTCTGTGCGAAGCTGAAGGAAGTCATTCCCCAGCAGCTCTTCGTCGTGGCTATCCAGGCCGCCATCGGCGGCAAGATCATTGCTCGTGAATCCATCAGCGCCCTGCGTAAAGACGTGACCGCCAAGTGCTACGGCGGTGACATCAGCCGCAAACGCAAGCTTCTAGAGAAACAGAAGGAAGGGAAGAAACGCATGAAATCCATCGGGCGCGTGAACATCCCTCAGGAAGCGTTCATTGAAGTCTTGAAGAACAACTGAGCCGGAGCAGGGCGCTTGCATCCAAGCGGAGTCCGGTGACATTGGTCGTGCCGTGACTTCATCCAACCTCAGTCCTGCAGACCGGCAGAAGCTCGATGATCTTCACGAGCAGTTGCGTGTTATCAGCCTGCGGAATGTCGGCTATCCCTGCAATCAGGACTTTGATTACAGCGAGTTGTTTCGCTTTCTCCATTTCAGCGCGAACAATGTCGGCGATCCGTTTCACAGCACGAACTACCGCCTGAACACGATGGAGTTTGAGCGTGAGGTGCTGGCGGACTTCGCCCGCTTCACGCATGCGCCCGCCGACGATTGGTGGGGTTACGTCACCAGCGGCGGCACGGAGGGCAACATGTACGGCCTCTACGTAGCGCGGGAGCTGTTCCCCGAAGGCATCTGCTACTTCAGCGAGGACACGCACTACAGTGTGGCCAAGGTGCTGCGCCTCCAGCATACGCGTAACATCATGATCAAGAGCCAGCCGGACGGTCAGATGGACTACGCCGACCTGCGCGAGACTTTGCGCATCCATCGCGACGTTCCGCCCATCATTTTTGCCAACATCGGCACCACGATGAAGGGAGCAGTGGACGATCTCGCGCAGATTCGTGCCATTCTTGATGATCTCGCCATTGCCAATGCCTACATCCATGCCGACGCGGCGCTCAGTGGCATGATTCTGCCGTTCGTGGATGAACCGCAGCCGTGGAACTTCGCAGATGGCGCGGACAGCATCTCCATCAGCGGGCACAAAATGCTCGGTGCTCCCGTTCCCTGCGGTGTGGTGCTCGCCCGCAAAGCCCATGTGGACCGCATTGCTCGTTCGATTGAGTACATTGGTGCGCTAGACACGACCATCGCCGGTTCACGCAGCGCTTTTGCACCGCTCCTGCTGTGGCATCGGCTGCGCACCATGGGAGACGCCGGATTGCGGCATATAGTGCAGAACTGCCTCGCGAACGCCGGGATTGCCGTGCAGCAGCTCCGCACTCATGCCATCGACGCCTGGCGGCACCCGAATTCCATCACGGTCGTGTTTCCGCGGCCACCGCAGGCGTTGATGGAGAAATGGATCATCGCGCCGAGTAAAAACATCGCCCATCTCATCGTCATGCCCCACGTCACCACCGACATCATCGACGCCTTCGTCACCGACTTTGCCGCTGCGGTGAACAGCGAACCGAGAACCAAGAACCGGGAACCATCGTCATGAAACAGCTCACCGTCCTCGTGCCGAACGAGCTTGGCATCGCCGCCAGGCTCACCGCCTGCCTCGCTGCGCATGGCATCAACATCGAAGAGATCGACATCGACGGCGTGGAGGATCACGGCCTTGTAGTTCTCAGTGTGGATCGTTATGATGAGGCGCTGCGCGCCCTCAGTGAGCAGGGGTTCCGCGTCATCACTCAAGATACCCTGCTGGTGCGGCTGGAGGACAAGCCGGGCGCGCTTGCTGCGATCGCTCTGCGGCTGAAGGATGCCGGGATCGATCTGCGTTCCATGCACATCCTCCGGCGGGAAGCGGACAGGACGACTGCCAGCCTGGTGTGCTCCGACAACGCCCGTGCCGCCGAGATGCTGCGTGATGTGCTCGTGGTCGAGCCGCCGGGCTGAATCAAATCATCCAGGGCGGACGACAGAGCTTGAGCATTGCCCGACACGCCCTAGTATCGGCCTTCAGCTCCCCATGTTCTTCCTCACCCCACGCTACCTCAAGCACGCCAAACTCCTGCACAAGGGAGTGACGCGCTTCATCAACTACAAGCGTGACATCCTCCCCCAGGCGAAACTGGACGAGATCACGACCCTGCGCACGAGCCTGGAGGATGCGATGAGATCGAAGGACAAGGCCCGTATCGCGACGTTGAACGACGAGATCAACAAAGCTTGCGAAAAAGCGCTGCCGCATGCCGAGCAGTCAGACATCGCCGACAACGTGGAGGTGTTTTTCGTCGCCATCGTCATCGCACTGGGCATCCGCAGCTACATCGCGCAGCCGTTCAAGATCCCCACCGGCTCCATGCAGCCGACGCTGTATGGCATTGTGGCCAATCATACGGAGAAGGACGTCTCCCCCGGTTTCTTCCAGCAGTGCAAGGATTACGTGGCTGGCCGCAGCTACATCAACGTGGTGTCGAACCATTCAGGCTTTCTGAAGCAGGGCGCTGACATGGTGACGGAGCACGGCTTCATGGGGTTCTTCACGCACTGCCGCCTGCACTTTGCCGACGGACACACGATCTGGATATGGTCGCCCCTGCGCCAGATGACTGATCTCGGTCTAAACCAATATTTGAACCTCCCCATCACGGAGGATGGCAGCAGTATCACACCGGATGCGCAGCCTGAACGTCGTATCGTGGGTGCCAGCGACACTTATGTGACCAAGGGCCAGGTGCTCGCCCGCGGCACGCTCGACACGGGCGATCATGTGCTGGTGAACAAATTCTCC
>CAMCWM010000363.1 GCA_945882215.1 Akkermansia muciniphila
TCATAGCCCGCATTTTCCCGTCATTTGCTTCTGAAAACCTCGCTCTGCACCACAGCATGGATCAGATCGCGCATGGCGTGATCCTTGGTCTTCGACTGCGCGACGAGCCGGTCGATGGCGGAGCGGTCGGAGAAACCCATGGGACGCCCGGTGGCAAAGGTGAGCAACTTCTCAGCCACGCAGCGGGCCACGCGGTCCTGGCCGGCGAGGAGGAGCTTTTGGAAATCGCTCATGTTCGCGAATTTGATGCCAGTGCTGAGTTCGCCAGCGGCATCGACGGGTGGACCAAGGCGGTAGCGGACTTTGCGGC
Organism: Akkermansia muciniphila; assembly: GCA_945882215.1. Classification (GTDB taxonomy): domain Bacteria; phylum Verrucomicrobiota; class Verrucomicrobiia; order Verrucomicrobiales; family Verrucomicrobiaceae; genus Prosthecobacter. Next base: position 311 of record CAMCWM010000363.1, read on the forward strand.
CTTCGACGGTGAGTTTGACCTGCTCCCCTTTGTCGATGCTGCGGAAGCGCTCCCGCCAGCCGCCGATGACATCATAACTTTCCAGCGCGAAGCCGGGCGGGTCGATGACGCGGTGGCAGCCGTTGCAGCTTTCCATGTTGCGATGCTTGTCGAGCAGCTCGCGCAAGGTGGTGGCACCGCGAATATCCGGCTCCACGCCGGGAACACCGGGCGGCGGTGGCGGCGGCTCCATGCCGAGGATGCGGTCCATGACAAAGACGCCGCGCACGACGGGCGAGGTGTTGGTGCCGTTCGCGCTGACCTTCAAAACGCTCGCCTGGGTCAAGACACCGCCGCGATGGCTGTCGGACGGCAGTTTGACTTTCTGCAAGGCGACTCCACTCACACCTGGAATGCCGTAGTGTTGCGCGAGGCGCTTGTTGAGCATCGCGAAGTCGCTGTGGATGATGTTTGCGACGCCGAGGTTGCCCTGAATGAGTTCGGTGATGAAACCGCGCGTTTCGCGCAGCATCGAGTCGAGCAGCAGTTCGTCGTATTCAGGGTAGAGCTGCTTGTCCGGCGTGGTGAAGTCGATCTCGCGCAGGTTTAGCCAGCCATCGGTGAAATCGGCCACGAAGCGCTCCAGCGTGTTGCTTTTGAGCAGACGTTCGGTTTGCACGCGCAGCACTTCGGGCTGGGTGAGCTTCGCGGCGAGCAGCTCGGCATCAGGAGCGCTGCGCGTGAGGAAGTAGCTGAGGCGCGCGGCGAGTTGGAGGTCATTCAATTTGCCCGCAGGCTCCTTTAAAAACAGAAACTCCGGTGAGCACAGCACCGCGATGGCCGCCGTGCGCATGGCAAGCAGGAAATCTTTACTCTCAGCAAACTCAGCATCAAACAGCTTCAAATACGGCTCCACATCCGCCGCCGTGGCTGGACGACGAAACGCGGCGGTGATGAAGGCTGGGAGCAGTTTGCGAGAGTCCGCCACCGGATCAGCGCTGTCAGCGGTGTATTTGTGTTTGAAGTTTGGTTCCCTTGCTCTCCAGGCCTGAGAGGATGGCAGGCCGTGCGGCAGTTGTCGCAGCTTCGCATCGCCGAGCAGCAGTTTTTGCCCGCGTGGTGGCCAATCAGCGACGATGGGCCCTTCGAGTGTGACTTCCTGAAACGCCATGCCTTCACCCGGATAATTGGCAGGACCATCTTTGACGGGCGAATGACCATCCGGGCCGTTGAGCCCCTGCGGACTGATCCAGATGCCTTTGCCTTGGTCGAGATGCAGCGTGACCTCGACTGTGCCCGATTTGCCGACCGGCAGCTCATGAAAACTGTGCGTGACGTTGTCCGCATTGCGAAAATTGAAGCTGCCGGTGATGAGGGCAAAGACGACCGGCTCTTCGATTTGATAGCCGTAACCGGTGACGCGCAGCTTGTAGGTGCCGGCCAGCTTGGAGCGGAGATTTGGAATCACGGTGCTGGGGAAGCCCCCGTTGTTGAAGACGACGATGGAACCGTCGTCGCGCTTCAGCCACTGCTTGCCGATGGTGTCCTTGCGATTGCGTTCGGAATCGAGCGTGGCGCGTTGGAGTGTCGATTCCGGGCGGGTTTCCTGATTCAGCGCTGTGTTGATCGCCAGCTCGGCCGCTTCCATGTAGCGCAGCATCTGGATGCCGGAGATGGAGAGCGCCTCGCCGATGTTGTCGAAGCCGTGAGCGCGACCGTCTTCGGGCAGCGAGTCGATGATGTTCACCTTCACGCCGAGCAGGTCGTTGATTGTGTTCTGATACTCGCGGCGATTCAAACGGCGCAGCACGGTGCCTTTCTGAGCGTTCGACTTGGCTACCAAATCGGTGCCGAGCGCGGCCATGAAGTCCTGCACCGCGTCCTGCGGCGGCTGCTTTTTCTTTGGCGGCGGCATCTCGCCCGCGGCGACGCGGTCAAACACCCGCACCCATTTTTTCAGCGCGGCGGCGTCAGCGCCATCCGTGGAGAGCGCGGAAAGATCAAGCCCGCCTTTCTTCATTTCCGCATCATGGCAGTCCATGCAGTTCTGATCAAGGAACGGCTGGATGGCGGGCAGGGCCGCGTAAACCGGGCTGATGAAAAGGTAGGCGGCAGAAAGGCGGACGAGCTTCATGGACGAGTTGGTAAGAAGTAACGCACTCAACGCCAAGAACTGACTTCTTCCATGCTAAGTCCGGTTTTTGCGCATCCAGCCGAGGCCCTGGCGGTTGTTCATCTCTTCTTCGGCGAGGACTTGGGCCGTGCCTTTGCCGCTGACGGATGGCGGCGGCTGTTTGGGCGGATTCGCCTGCACGAACTGCATCGCGGCATCGAGGTGGGAGGCTTTGCGTTCGGGGAAGGTGGCGAAAAAGCCGTCGGTGAGGCAAGGGATGCGCAGGGGATCACGCGTGGCCATTTCGAGGTTGATGACGAGGGCTGGATTCGCCTTTCGCAGCGAGGCGATCATGCGCGGGAGGTCGAGCATGCCGGTGCCGAGGGGCACTTCGCTGAGGAGGAAGCCGTCATCGTTCGCCTGCACGGCCATGTCTTTGAGATGCACGCTGAAGGCGAAGGGCGCGAGGGCTTCGACGGCCGCATGCGGTTCTTCCAGAAGGGCGAGGTTGTTGCCAGTGTCCACCAGCACACCGATCCATTCGCTGCTGATGGCCTTCATCATGCCGACCAGCTCCTCCGTGGTGTGATCCTTGTGATTTTCGATGGCGAGCTTCAGCCCGTGTTTTTTCAAAACGGGCTCGATGAGTGCCAGAACGCGTTTCGAATGCTCGTGGAAGACCCGGAAGGACTCCAGGGTCGAAAACGCCTCATATCGACGTCCATTGGTGAAAACGGCGCGGGCGACGGATGCGCCTGCTTCGCGGGTTTGGCGCACTTCGGCCTCAAAAGCGGTGAGATCGCTCTCGGTCTTCGGAAGACGGAGTTCGCCTTCGTAGTAGCCGCCGGTCTTTTCCACGAGATCGCGGATCGTTTTCGGCTCACCGTCTCGCAGCGGCGTCTGCACGCCTTCAGCGCCGAGTTCGCGGGCGTAGCGGTAGAAGTCGGCGGCATCGACCGGCTTCGTGAGTTTCCAGCGCTGATGACAAGAGAAGGTGCAGATGCCTTGGCGGCTCTTTTCCGCACCAGAGGCCGCGAGGAGCGAACGGGCGGCGATGAGTGTGGAAGCCGTGATAAAGTGGCGGCGGTTCATGAGAGCACCGCTTTAAGTTCCGCATCCCATGGCGCACGATAGGGCCGCTGGAGCATGGCGCTGGCTTCTTTATCGCCGACGATGTCGTTCGTGGCGGCATCCCAAGCGACTTTGCGGCCGGTGCGGGCGCTGATGTTGGCGAGGTGGCAGGTGGTGCTGACCCAATGGCTGCTGGCGAGGTCGGAGTTCGGTGTTTTGCGACTCTTCACGCAGTCGATGAAGTTCTTCGCGTGCTCGACATACATCCCCTTCCAATCGCCACTCTTGTCCTCGGCTTTCTCCGTCCAGAAGTCGCCTTCTGGCTCCGGCACGGGCTGCGGGCCACCGACGGGATGTCCGCCGATGATGTTCGCATAGGAGTTGATTGGATCGATTTTCTTGTCGGGCAGGATTTCAAAGCCATCGCGTCCGAGCGTCATGGTGCCCTTCGTCCCCATGAAGGTGAGCGCGCCCATGCTGCTCGCTCCGGCACCGGCGGCGCATTCGCGGAACTGCACGACGGTGTTGAACTTCGGATACTCGATGATGGAGTCTTGCGTGTCGGGCACCTCGCCGTTGTCCTTGAGGAAAAGGCGTC
>CAMCWM010000364.1 GCA_945882215.1 Akkermansia muciniphila
GAGGTCGGGCGCGTCGTCGCCATCGGTGTTGGCGGCGGGCACCGTGCCGGTGAGCGTCATGCTGGCGGGCGCGGCGGCGGCTTCCAACGGACGCAACGCGCTCTGCGGCACGGCGATGAAATTGGCTCCAGGCCCGTCCCAGAACAGGCGCGCCATCGCGCCGCCGGTGTTCTCGTAGAACTCCATCTTCACCGACACCGGCACACCGGCGGTGAGGGTGAGCGTGGCGTAGTCCCAAGTCTCGCCGTGGTTGGTCCAGTTGTTGATGACGAGCACACCATTGAGCCAGAGGCGCACGCCGTCGTCGCTGCGGGTGATGAAATCAAACACGCCGCTGCTCGTCGGCACGATGCTGCCCTGCCAGCGCACGCTGAAGCCATCGGCGGGCAATCCAGTTGCGGGCGAGTCATTCCAGGTGAAGTCGATGTTTGAATCCACGCGATTGAGAACAAGCTGCTCGAAGTTTTTGCCGATGAAGTAGTCGGCGGTGATGCCGTTCGTCGCGACGGGCGGCGGCGTGTAGCTGACGGTGAGGGTGTTGGAGACGAGGTTGCCATTGCCGGAGGCATCCTGCGCGGAGTTCGCGGGCAGAGTGACGATCACATTGCCCGATGCGGCCGGAGTGATGGTGGCGGACCAGACCGCGCCTGCGGAGGACAAGGCGGTGACGGTGCCGTTGGTGACGGCGAACTCCGCAGCGAGCAGACCGGTGACGCTTTCGCTGAACGTGGCGGTGATGACGAACGGCGCGGTGACGCTCGTCGACTGAGTGGAAAGCGCGACGGCGGGCGGTGTGGTGTCGGTGGAGCCGTGGCTCACGCTGAGAACGTTTGAGGCGGAGTTGCCCAAGGCGGTGCTGTCCACGGCGGCATTCGCGGGAATGCTGACGGTGACGAGGCCGGGGGCCGCCGGCGTGACGGTGAAGCTGTAGCTCGCGCCGCTGCCGCTGAAGTTGGAGGCGACACCATTGACCACGACGACGTCGCCAAGCGTGAAGCCGGAGGCGGAGGCATTGAAGACTGCGGTGACGTTGAAGGGCGCGGTGACGCTCGTGCTGGCCGTGCCGAGCACGAGCGCAAACGGCAGCGGGGCGGCGGTGGGCGCGTCGTCGATGCTGGAGATGAAGGCGACGAGCTTGGTCATGTCCGAGGCGGAAAGCGTGACGCCCTGATGCGCGGTGATGGCGTCGGTCAATGTGGCCGCGGAGCCGTCATGCAAATACGGCGCGGTGGCCCAGACACCGCGCAGCGTGGGCACATCAAGGCCGGTGAGCGGCGCACCGAGGCGCGTGCCGCTGGAGGGCTTGAGCGTGCCGATGCTGGCGAAGACATTGAGGGCGCTGTTGCTGAAGTTCGCACCGCTGTGGCAGGCGGCGCAGTTTTGCGCGCGGAAGATCTGCTGCCCGGCGGTGGCATCGGTGCTCAAGCCGCCGCTGCTGGTGCGGTGCGGACTGTTGCCGTTGGTGGTGAGTGATTTCACATAAGCCGCGAGCGCGTCGAGATCGGTGCTCACGCCAGCTTTGGGATCGCCGAGCGGCTGGCTGCGCGTGCCGGTGTTGAATTGCGCATCGGTCATGAGGCCGGAGCCGCCTGCGAGGCCTCGAATCTGGCCTTCAAAGTCATGCACCTCGTCGAAGTTGCCGCTCCAGTGCAGCGCGCCGTGATTGGCGTGGCCTTTGAGCGTGATGGTGTTGCGCAGGCCTTCGCCGAAGCCGGTGAGATCCCACACGCGGCCATCGTGACCGCCGTCATTGTGGCAGGTGGCGCAACTCAGGTATTCCTGAAGGGCGAGACGCGTGTCCTTGGCGTCATAGAAGAGCTTTTTGCCCTGCAACACCTGCGCGGTGAGTTTTTCCGTGGTGATGGCGTTCAGCGTGGCGGTGGTGACGGGCGCGGTGGAGCCGCCCTGGATGATGCCGCGCACGTCATGCACGGTGATCGAGCGGTCCATGAAGTTCTGCACGTAGAGCGTGTTCCCATCCGGGGAGAGCGTGAGGCCCTGCGGCGCGCGACCTGCGGGGAAGCGCAGGATTTCCTGACGCGTCCAGGCATCGAGGATGGCGATCTCGCGGCTGGCTTCGAGCGCGGTGAAGACGTAGATGCCCCACGGGTCGTAAGCGGCGGCGGCAGGCATGCCCGCGTTGTCGATGTCCACACGTGAGGCGAGGTGCTCGGTCTGCGCGACGAGGTCGATGCGCGAGACGATCGAACGCACGGTGATCTCATGATTGAGCGGACGGGAATCGCGGAAGATGCCGCGCTGGATGTTGTCCTGCTTGGAGGGCACCCAGGCGGAAAGGCCGTCGGGAGAAATGACGGCGGCGCCGAGGTAATTCGGCAGACCGCGGGCGGAAGTCTCGGCGTCGAGCGCGGTGCTTGGATTCAAGAGGATGGTGCGCTGCACGGTGAGCGCGGCGGTGCCGATGACGACGACCTGACCGCCTGCGCTGGTCAAAACCGGTGTGGCGGTGTTTTCGCCCGGCACACGGGGAGTGATGAAGCGCGAGGCATAGAGAAGCGTGCCATCGGCGGAGATCGAGAGATGCCGCACGGGGCCGCCGGCATCGATGCTGGCTGTTTGCGCGCCGGTGCTGGGATCCAGCCGCAACACGCGACCGGTTCCCTCAAGCGCGACCCAGGCGTTGCCACCGAGCGGATTGAACACGAGCCCAAAAGGACGCGAACCTCGCGCCAGAGTGACGGTGCGTGCCACCTTGCGCGTGCTGGTGTTGATGATGCTGATGGTGGCGTTGTCACTATTGACGACCCACAGCCTGCCGTCCGGCGCAAAGGCCAACGTGCGCGGTGAATTGCCCGTGGCGATCTCCGCATAACGCGCACGCGTGATGACATCGAAGGCAGAAACGCTGTTGTTGTCAGGATTCACGCACCAGACGCGGTCGTTGCCGGTGGCGAGATCTTGAAACGCGATGCTGGCGGAGACGTTCGGCTTTTTCGCGGTCAGCACAGCGTGAATAGCCTGGTAGAACGTGCTGGTGACGATGATGCCGGTGTCGTCCGTGGCGGTGAGTGTGACGAGGTAGCGTCCGGGATTGGCGAAGGTGTGTGAAACGGTGGTGCTGCTGCTCCACGCGGTTTCCGGCGTGCCATCTCCGAAGTTCCATTTGAAGCGCGGGTTCACCGCGTTCGCCACCTGCGCGGTGTAGGTTTGCGAGGCACCGGAAGGCTTCGGAGCCGAGGCGAGCGGCTGCAAGGTGAGGCCGTTCGTCACCGTCCAGACAAACGACGCGGTCGCTGGCGTGCTGAGTCCATCCGTGACCGTCACGGTGACATTGAAGGTGCCCGCGGCGGAAGCGGAGCCGGAAATGATGCCCGAATTCGATGAGATCGTGAGTCCTGTCGGCAATCCGGTGGCGCTGAAGGTGATGAGATTGTTTTCAGGATCGCTGGCTGTGACTGGCAACGAAATCACCGCGCCGATGATCGCGCCCTGATTGCCCGGATTCGTGATTTGCGGCGATTGATTGCCTGAGGGTGTGCCCACAACGTGGCGAAGATCGCGCAAGGCCACGATGTCCGTCTGCGCCAATGGCGCGTGATGCAGCGTGACTTCATCGACAGCGCCCGCGAAGAAAGCCGTGCCGGGACTGTCCGCCGCACCGACGACGAACGGCCTGGATGTGTTGATCAAATAAACGCCGCTGTCCTCCACGACGAGAATGCCGTTCACATACAACCGGCGGATGCCGGTGCGCGTGCTGACATTGGTGGTGCGGAAGGTCGCGGCGACGTGTGTCCACTGCCCCCCCGTGATTGCAGGGCCATTGAGGGCCGATGTGGCGGCCCCGGTGCGAAGCTGCCAGTTGCCCGCGCTTGAAATCCACAAGCCATAGCCACGAAGCGTGCCGCTGACAGTTTCACGCGAAGCGAGGATGCAGCGCTCGGCACCAATAGCCCCATCCATGCGCACCCAAGCGGCGATGGTGAAGTCATTCGGGTTCAACGCGACGTTGTAAGGCACCTCCATGCTCTGCGATGTGCCATTGAAGACCGCGCTGCGGCCGGTGCCGGGATTGCCGCTCAACGCTGGCGC
>CAMCWM010000365.1 GCA_945882215.1 Akkermansia muciniphila
CTCCAGAGGCGTGGGATAGGTGACCAGGTGCAGCCCGTAAATGATGGGGAACCAGAGTGTGACGGTGCAGCCGAAGCTGTGGAAGAGCGGCAGGCAGCCAAGGATGCTGTCATTGCTTTTCATGCCGAGGCGGCTGCCAAACTGCATGACGTTGGCGACCAGGTTGCGATGGGTGAGCGCAACGCCCTTGGGCTCGCCTGAACTGCCGCTGGTGAAGAGCAGCAGCGCCTCTTTGCGCCCGCCCTTCTTCGAGATGCCCAGCAGCGCCGCCAGGGCCACCGCAGGCAGCACCTTGCTCAGGATGAGCCATTTCACGATGGAGAACTTCATCTTCGGCAGGATGCGTTCGATGAGGATGAGCTGTTTGCTCGGCGGCCAGGGGAAGCTCTGCATCTTGCGCACGAAGATGTCGGCGGTAAGGAAGCGGTCGATCTGCCCCTGACGGATGGCGCTGTCGATGGCGGAGCGTCCGGCGGTGAAATTGAGGTTCACCGGGATTTTACCGGCCATGACGACCGCCACATTGCAAATGAGTCCGCCAAGCCCGGGTGGCAGGATGATGCCGACACGCTCTTTTTTGGTCTCCCGTTTCACGACCTGTGCCAAGGCGAGCGCGGTGGCGAAGACCTTGTCGAAACGCAGGATTTTGTCATCCTTGCCATCGACGACGCTGTTGCGTGTGCCGTGCTTTTTGAAGCCCTGGATCAGGGCATAGCCAAGACTTGTGTCGAGGACGGGACAGCCGCTGATGCTTTGCTCCGAGAGCTCCAGCAGGCGTTCCTGATAGGTGGCCAGGTTCACATCCGGGCCTTGCAGCAGTTTGCCGAAGTTGAAGATCACCTCAGCATCATTGTAACGACGTTCGATGGGCAGCCCTGTGTCCTGGCGGCGATGCACATGCAGCGGCAACACGGGAATTTCGGCCTTGAGCAGGAATTCAAGCTTCGTGCCCGGCACGGTGGTCATGGGAGACGACATCGTGGCCGCTTCGGAGGGCAGGTAGATGATGACGGCACCGCTTTTGGCAGCGTCCGCCATGGCACGACGGTAGGCGGAAACTTCCGTCTCGCCAGGTGTGAACTCCATGGCGTGGACATTGTCCCGCTCCAGATGCACCCGCAGCAGTGGATGCAGCGCCGCGTCTTTTTTTACCAGATAGATCACTTCCCGGCTTTCCAGCACGAGTTCCAACCTCAGAAGATCGAAATAACCAAGCTGGCTGGGCAAGATCATGAACCCGCCGCTGGAAGGCAGGTTTTCTTTGCCTAGGATCGTGAGGTCTTTCAGGGTGACGGGCTTTTCAGTGGCCATGGGAGAATGCGCGGAATGCAGGCGCACCTAAGCGGGGAGCAACGCTCATGCCAGCGGGAAAAGGGCCAGACCAGGCGGTTGACGGCAGTTTGCAGTTGTTGAGGATGGTTGACAGTGGAAGAAAGAACCAAACCACCACCACCCATGCCACCTCCTCCGCGAAATCCCCGTCGTGAATCCGCCGCCCCGAGCACGTCTCCGCATCCGGGTAGTGAGACGTGGCTTCGGCCTTGGGCGCAGATGAAGTATTTCTCCTTCAACCCCGCAGTTTATCCAAACATGATCCGTGCCGTCTCGCCCGACGCCGGCCCGGGTGATTTGGTGAACGTGTACGACAAGGAGGGCCAGATTTTTGGCAGCGGGTTTTATAACCCGAAGGCCCATGTGCCGCTGCGGGTGATCCAGCATGGTGAAAATGTGCTCACGGAAGATGCGCTGGACGCCCGGCTCGACGCCGCGCTCGATCTGCGCCTGAAAACGCTGCGGCTCGACGAAACCACCGAGGCTTGGCGCGCCGTGCATTCGGATGGCGACGGTGTCAGCGGCCTCGTGGTGGATCGCTACGCGGATGTTTTGTCCATCGAGGTCACCACGCTCGGTGTTTGGCGCCGCCTGCGCCGCTGGCTGCCGAAAATGCACGAAAAACTCGGCACCAAGCAGCATCTCATTCAGGTCGATCCTGACATCGCCCGGATTGAAGCCATGCGCTGGGCAGATGTGCCCGAAGCGGATGCCCCGGCCCCGCGTGGCGTCAGAGTGCGTGAAAACAAGGTTCGCTACCAGGTCAGTTTCGAAGACGGCCACAAAACCGGCTTTTTCTGCGACCAGCGCGACAACCGCCTGAAGTTCGCACACCTCGCCCGGGGACGTCGTGTGCTCGACCTGTGCAGCTACACCGGCGGTTTCGCGATCAGCGCCAAGGTTCTCGGCGGCTGCGAGGATGTGACCGGTGTGGATCTCGATGAAAAGGCCATCGCGCAGGCCAAAAAGAACGCAGATTTGAACCAAACCCGCATCGACTGGGTACATGCCGACACCTTCGCCTGGGGCCGTCAGATGCAGCAGAACGGAGCGCAATGGGATGCCATCGTGCTTGATCCGCCAAAGCTCATCTTCTCCCGCGATCCCGAAGAAGGCCAGCTCGGACGCAACAAGTACTACGACATGAACGCCGTCGCCCTCGGCCTGCTGAAACGTGGCGGCCTGTTCGTCACCTGCTCCTGCTCCGGTTTGCTCGACGTGGTCGAATTCGAGGACATCGTCATGCGCGCCGCCCATCGCAACAAACGCCGCCTGCAAATCCTTGACCGCACCGGAGCCGGGGCCGACCACCCCGTCATGTCCAACTGCCCCGAAGGCCGCTATTTAAAGGTGCTGTGGTGTCTGGCGTGGTGAGTGCGCGGTTTGCATGCAGGTTTCCTTTGCTCAAACCCAGCCACCGTCTAATCTGAACGTCCCATGAATCCAGAGGTGCAAAACATCGTGGCCGCAGGCAAGCTCTCGGCTGCTGACGGCGAAAAACTTTCCAAACTCGAACCCGGAACTTTCTGTCTCCACAAAAGCTGGGGCGTCGGCAAGATCGCCAAATGGGATTTGTTGGGTGACCGCATCCTGATCGACTTTGAAGGCAAGCCGGGCCATCCGCTCAAGCTCGCGTTCGCCATCAGTTCGCTGGAGATCATCCCTGCCGATCACATCCTCGCCCGCCGCCTGGCCGATGTGGAATCACTGAAGGAACTGGCTGCCAAGGACGCCCCGGCGCTCGTCGAACTCGCCCTCAAGAGCAGTGGCAGCGCCCTTCACCTCGACGACCTCGAAAAACTGCTCAAAGGCCGCATCATTTCCGATGCTGATTACAAGAAATGGTGGGAAGCCGCCAAGCGTGCACTCAAAACGCACCGCCATGTTGTTGTTCCCGCCAAACGCACCGAAAAGCTCGTCCTGCGCGATCAGGTGGAAAGCGCTGGCGTCCAGATGGTAAAGTCCTTCCTAGCCGCCCGTGACTTGAAGGCCAAGCTCGCCGCCCTCGCCAGCATCCAAAAGGACATCGATCTCTTCAGCGACCCGAAGACCGAGTTGATCCCCGTCTTCCAGGACATTTCCGACACCGCTCGCAAAGTGGTCAAGCTCCACCTCAAAGAATGCCTGCAACTGCTTCTCGCACGCGACGAACTCGTCGAAAACCTCGGCACCACCGCCCCGATGGGATCCATGAAGATTTCCGACCTCATCTGTGAGACAAAAGACGTCCTCGCCGATGCGATCAAGGGGCTTTCCGCCAGCTTGTTGGGCCGCATTTACCGCGCTTTCCCCGAAGCCTTCCCCAATCGTGGCTGGGTTCCCGAGATTCTTCATCACCTTACCAAGACCGGCGGCCGTGCCGTCGCGGAAATTGCCGTGGTGCTCGACGCCAATGATGAACTCGATGTCCTCGCCGAAGCCCTGAAAAAGTCCCTGCGTAACCGCATGCTCTCCGCCGATCTCCTGATCTGGATGGCCCGCGAGCGCAAAGGTCTGGCCGAGTCTGTTTTCGACATCGATCTCGGACACGCCATCCTCGGCGTCATTGAAAGTGATCACATGGAAGGCGGCCCGAAACGCACTGGACGCCTGCAGGATCTCCTTTCGGACGACAAGACACTGCTGGGTGAAATGGTGGCCGATGCCGAGGACGAAGACGTGCGTCTGCTCGCCAAGCGCCTCATCAACGGCTCCCTCTTT
>CAMCWM010000366.1 GCA_945882215.1 Akkermansia muciniphila
TGCGCATCGAGAAATTCAATGGTGCCGGGCAGTTGATGCGTCGCATCGACTCCGGTCGCATCGTGACCGACGATATGCAGCGTCGTGTCCCGGCCAGCATGACCGTGAGCGATCCGAATCGTGGCTCATCCACCGAATTGGACGGCTCCAGCCTCAAACACGACGTGAGCTTCTCCGCGCAAGAGTTCACCCCTGAGGGTCTCCAGCAGAAAAGCGAAAGTCGTTAGCTCCACATTTTCCGATCCAGCGTGCGGTAGCCGATGGCTTCGAGGACGTTGTTGGCGTTGATTTTTTCACTGCCACCGAGGTCAGCGAGAGTGCGGGCGACTTTGAGGATGCGGTCGTGAGCGCGGGCGCTGAAATTCATCTCGGCCATGGCGTGTTCGAGGCAGCCAGCGGCCTCGCTGTCGAGTTCGCAGTGCTTTTTGATGAGGCGTGGCGTCATGCTGCTGTTGGTGTGGACGCCAGCGTGTTTGGCGAAGCGCTCCTGCTGCAGATTGCGGGCGGTCTCGACGCGTTTGCGGATGGGATCGGAAGCTTCGCCGCCGTCGTGAGAAGCGAGGGCTTTGTAATCAACCAGCGGGACATCGACGTGGAGGTCGATGCGGTCGAGAAGCGGGCCGCTGATGCGCTGGCGGTATCTTTGAATCATCGGCGGACCACAGCGGCATTCGCGTTTGAGATCGCCGTAATACCCGCAGGGGCATGGGTTCATGGCAGCCACGAGCATGAACTGCGCGGGAAAGGTGACGGTGCCTGCGGCACGAGAAATGGTGACTTTGCCATCTTCAAGCGGTTGGCGCAGAACTTCGAGGGTGCTGCGGCGAAACTCGGGGAGTTCATCGAGAAAGAGGACACCGTTGTGCGCGAGTGAAACTTCACCAGGGCCGGGATTGGTGCCACCGCCGAGCAAACCGGCATCGCTGATGGTGTGATGCGGCGAACGGAAGGGCCGTGTGGCAACGAAAGCGTTGGTTTCGGTGAGCAGGCCACCAGCGCTGTGAATTTTCGTGGTTTCGATGGCTTCCTCCTCGCTCATGCCTGGCATGATGGTGGCGATGCGTTTGGCGATCATCGATTTGCCGGTTCCCGGAGGCCCGATCATCAAAATGTTGTGACCGCCTGCCACGGCGACCTCGATGGCGCGTTTGGCATCGCCCTGGCCTTTGACGTCGCAGAAGTCGATGTCGTAGTGCGAAGCGGCGGCGAAGAATTCGGTGGCTCTACAAGGTTCGGCGGCGATTTCGATCTCGCTTTTGAGGTAATCGACGGCTTCACGCAGATTGGCGACGCCGATGATGTCGATGCCGGCGACGACGCTTGCCTCGGCGGCAACACGTTTGGGCACGAGCAGGCGTTTGCGGCCTTTCGCGCGTGCTTGCAGCGCGACGGCGAGCAAGCCGCGCACGGGACGAAGTTCGCCATTGAGCGCGAGTTCGCCGATCATGGCGGTTTCGCTGAGCACAGGGATGGGAATCCGCGCACGGTGGGCGATGAGGGAGATGGCGATGGGCAGATCGAAACCAGGGCCTTCTTTTTTGAGGTCGGCGGGAGCGAGGTTCACGGTGGTGACGCCGTCGTTCATGATGAAGCCGCTGCTGCTGATGGCGGCGGTGACACGCTCGCGGCTTTCCTTCACCGAAGTGTCCGGCAGGCCGACGATGAACATTTTCGGATTGCCGCCCGCGTCGTGCGATTCGATTTCGATCTCGACGGCGTTGACGCCAACAAGCGTGGCGGAGTAGGTGCGGGCAACCATGTGGCCGCGAGTATGGGAGCGCGACGCTTAGGCCGCAAGAGGCTATCTGCGATGTCCGACGAAGCGTTGGCTTTACCGCCGCCGTTTCTTTTTCTTGCCGGTGAGAATGGCGCGGGCGCGGTCCTCGTCGTCGAGCGCGGTGGTGTATTTGTAGCTGAAGCCGTCGAGCTTCCGACGTTCAATCTTCTGACCGATGAGGCGCTCGATGGAAGCGACGTTCATGAGTTCGTCGGCGGAGAAGATGGTGAAGGCATCGCCCTCCTTCTGAGCACGACCGGTGCGGCCGATGCGGTGGACGTAATCCTCGGAATGCTCCGGCACCATGTAATTGATGACGTGGGTCACGCCGCTGACATCAATGCCACGGGCGGCGAGGTCGGTGGCGACGATGATCTCGAACTCACCGCTGCGGAAGCCTTGGAGGGCGCGTTCGCGGTCCTTCTGGCCGATGTCGCTGTGCATGACGGCCACCTTGTACTCGCCGAGGCGGTCGATGGCGGAGTAGAGCTTGTCCGCCTGCACCTTGGTGCGGGTGAAGATCATGACGCTCTCGAAATGGGTCTGCTTGAGAATGGCGAGAAGGAGTTCCTCACGTTGATCGCTGGCCACGGGATACATGTAGTGGCTGACGGTCTCGGCGGCGGAGAAGCGGATGCCGACTTCGACGCTTTCGGGGTCTTTGAGGGCGAAATCGGCGAGGTTCTTGATCTGCGGCGGCATGGTGGCCGAGAAGAACAAAGTCTGGCGCGTGGCGGGCGTTTTTTCGACGATGCGGCGCACGTCAGGGAGGAAGCCCATGTCGAGCATGCGGTCCACCTCGTCGAGGATGAGGACTTCAACATTGCGGAGATCGGCGATGCCTTCGCCCATGAAGTCGAGCAGACGGCCCGGGGTGGCGACGACGATATCGACGCCTTCTTGGAGGCCTTTGCGTTGTTTTTCGTAACCGACACCGCCGTGCACGAGCAGGACGCGCAGGCCGGTGTGCTTGCCGTATTTTTCAAACTGCTCGACGACCTGGGCAGCGAGTTCGCGCACAGGTTCGAGGACGAGGACGCGGAATTTGCCGGGAGCGCCGAGACGCGTGAGGGTTGGCAGGGCAAAGGCGGCGGTTTTACCAGTGCCGGTCTGGGAAGCACCCACGACATCCTTGCCAGTCAGGATGATGGGAATGGATTTTGCCTGGATCTCCGTGGGCTTTTCGTAGCCTGTTTCACGCACTGCAGCGAGCACGGCGGGGGAAAGACCCAAAACCTCAAAAGCCTCGGGATACGGACCTTCTGGCACAGGCGGCGGAGCAGGCGGGGCGAGAGGCGCGTGATTTTCGCGGGCCGGGCGTTCCTCACGCGGACCGCGCTCGCGACCGCCACCAGATCGTTCACCGCGCTCACGACCACGAGGCGGGCGGCCACCGCGTTCAGAGCGTTCCCCATGTTCAGCAGGAGCGCGGCGGGGGCGATCATCGCGTTTTTCAGGGCGGGCCGGACGGTCGCCGCGAGGGGCATGCTCACGCGGTTTGTCCTCATGCGGACGCTTGTGAGCATGAATGGTGGCCGGATGGTGCGGATGATCTTTCGCGTGCTCTTTGGCCGGCGCCTTGGCCGCATCCTTCTTTTTTCCTCCGCCGATGGCACGTTTCAGTCCGGCTTTAAAGCGGCTGAACAGGGAGGGTTTCTTCGGGGCGTGGTCGGTTCGGCGGGGCGTGGTCACAAGCGTGTCTGGAGGGATGGGCGGGGTTTATCGGCCAGTTTGAGGCACAATGCAAACCCGCAGACAGCTGTGGGAGCGGGTCACAGTTTCATCGCATAATGCACCTGCCGTGCGACCTCCTCGAAGCCACAGCTCGGATACAGATGCTGGCCGATGGCGTTCGAGGCCATCGTTTCGATCTGGGCAAGCTTCATGCCTTGCTCGCGCATGTAATCGAGCGCGTGCTGAATCAGGCGGCGTCCGAGCCCAAGTCCGCGGGCACTCTCCACCACCGCGATGTTCGGGATGCGCCCACGGGAGTTCGTGTGGTCGATACGGGTTGTGATGTAACCGAGAATCTCCCCGCCACGTTCCGCCACGAAGCAACCCTCGCGACATTGTGCCACATCGTCATCAATGTGATCTGCTTTGCGCG
>CAMCWM010000367.1 GCA_945882215.1 Akkermansia muciniphila
ATCACGGATCGCAGGCACCTTGTCCGCCTCCTTCGTGAGGCCCTGGACTTGGTAAGAATCATTCGCTCGCAGCTTCTGAGTCACGGTCCCGTCACCGCAGCCGACATGGACGACGATGCCACCCTTCACGCCGGATTGAGCGAGGATGTCCGAGGCCTCATCGGCAAACAGACAGGATGAGAGCAGAAAGGAGAGCAGGAATCGTTTCATGGTTGGAGGAAAGCCGCGTAACGCAGTCCGCTCCAGCGATGTTTCCACGCATTTTCGCTTCTCGCCCGTTCTGCCGCCTTTTCATTCCTCCCAGACCCACGGCTCTGAATGAAATGGTGGATTTGCATGACGGGATGTGAGATCAAATCACCGCTTCTTTTCCCCAACCCTGCCATGCTACGTTTCACCCTCTTCGGTTTCCCGGTTCTCATTCATTGGATGTTCTGGTTGAATGCCGCGCTCATGGGGGGCGCTTTAAGCGCAAGCTCGCCGGAGCAGTTGCGCGGATTGCTCGGCTGGATGGTGGCCGTGTTCCTCTCCATCCTCATTCATGAACTCGGCCACGCGTTCACCATGCGAAACTGCGGCGACCGGCGCGTGGGCATCGTGCTGTATGCCTTTGGCGGACTGGCGCAGGGCAGCAACCATCTGACACGCAGAGAAGACCTGCTCGTCAGTGCCGCCGGCCCGGGATTGCAGATCCTCTTTGGTCTCGCCGTGGGCTGGTCGATCACCCTGTGGCGCGTGCCTTCGCCTTGGCTGCTGGCCATGCTCGACAGCTTCACGATCATCAGTCTCTTCTGGGCGCTGCTGAATCTGGTGCCCGTCGTGCCGCTCGACGGAGGCAGGCTCTGCCAGGCCTGGCTCGGTGCTGGAAAACAGCGGCTGGCGCTCACGATCAGCCTCGTGTGCTCGGTGGCCTTGGCTATGCTGTCGTTTCAGAACCAGCTCTGGATCGGACTCCAAAACAGCGTTCTGGCTTTCCTCGACATCCGCGCAGGCACGCGTGTCGGCGGCGGTGTGTTCACCCTCATTCTCTTCGGCATGCTGGCATGGAATAGCTGGAAGCAATTACGGCACGAGCCGCAAATCCCCTGGATGAACGCACGTTGAGATTGAATCGAACCCTTTGACCCGCATGCGCCTCCCTCTGCCCCTTTTCATTCTTCTCGCCTCGACCAGTCTTGCTGCAGCGCAGACACCAAAGCCTGAGTTGATCTCGCCCCAAGTCAAAGCAGCCGTGGACAAAGCCGTCGGCTGGCTGATTCGACAGCAGAAGTCCGCCGGTCACATCGTGGATGAAAAATCCGATGCGAAGCCACGACGCGGCGATTTGCCATCGCACAGCGCCGCGATGACCTCACTCGCGCTCATGGGCCTCGCCTCCGTCGGCCACATGCCGGATGACCCCACACCCGAAGGCCAGGCCTGCGGCAAAGCCCTGCGCTTCGTGGTCGAAGGAGTCGAATCCGATGAAAATGGCTACCTCGGCCGCAGCGACCGCTCACGCATGTATGGCCACGGCATCATTTCGCTGATGCTGGGCGAGATGGTCGGACACTCGCCGGATGAAGCGACCGACAAACGCCTGCGCAAGCAGTTGGAAGGTGCGATCCAGTTGATCATCCGCTCCCAGCAGGTGCCGAAGAGCGAGGCCAACCGCGGCGGCTGGCGCTATGAGCCTAGTTCCAGTGACAGCGACATCTCCGTGAGTGTCTGGCAGGTCATGGCCCTGCGCGCGGCCAAGAACGCCGGTTTTGAAGTTCCCAAGGATGCCATCGACAACGCCGTGGCCTACATCAAGCGCAGTTACCGCGTAGAGCGTGATTCCAACGGCAATCCCAAGAGCGATGCAGCCGCGTTCAGCTACGAGCCTTATGGCGGACGCCAGACCTTCTCCACCACCGCGGCCGGATTGCTCTCTCTCCAAGTCTGCGGCCAGTATGAAGCGCCGGAAGTGCTCGGCTCCGCCAACTGGCTGCTCAAATCACCGCCTGAAATCAACGAGCCCTGGTTCTTCTACGGCTGCTACTACTACGCCCAAGGCATGTATCAACGCGGTGGCGACCACGCCGCCACCGCCCGTCAAAAAACCGAGCAAACGCTCATCGCCGCCCAATCACCAGATGGCAGTTGGTATCCGCGCAACGGCAATGAAAAAAGCGCCGGTGCCGTCTATGCCACCTCGCTCGCCCTGCTCAGCCTCTCGGTGCATCACCACTTCCTGCCGATCTACCAGAAGTGACTCGTGGATTGGGGAATATCACGGCGCACTTGCTTTGGCACTCATAGAACGGTTTTTCAATAGAGCACATGAGCGAACCCAGAGCTCATGCAGTGAATTGATGGTGTCGAGAATCAGCGGTTCGGGAAGCTTGTCGCAATTGTTGATCGTGACAAATTTCAGCGCGGAGCTCTGGTGCAGGGCGGTGATGTCGGCAAGTTCGGGGCAGTTGCCCAACTCCAAGGAGAGCAGAACCGCGTTTTTTGCCTTGGGGCCGAGAGTGCGTAGTTTCTTGCAATCCGCAAGCCAGAGCTGTTGCAGCCGCGAATTTGCTGCCAGGCCGATCATCTGCTCAAGCTCGTCCATGTCCCGCAACTCCAATACTTCCAGGCCAGGAAACTGGGCCAGATCGAACTGCTTGATGTTGCCGCCCACGACATCCAGCCTCCTCAGAGCAGTGTAACCTGCCAACTGGCCGAGATCATTGCTGTCCACATAGTCCGAACCGAGTTCCATCTTGCCGTAAACGGAGAGCGAGCGCAGCCGCAGATCCAGGCACTCAACCACGTTCTTACTTTTGCCACCGGCAAGAGTGGGCATGTCACTTTTTCCGACTCCCGCGAGCGCGAGGTAGCGCAGTTCAGGCAGACTCGCCGCATCAGCCACATGCCGGCGGCGCTCCTCCTGCGGCAGATCGATATCAAGGACGCGCAGCTTCGTCAGGCCGCGCACCCGCAGCTCATGAGATATGGCGACCAGTTTCACCAGCCCCGCCAGTCCGCCACTTTCGACCCACTGGTCAAAAATCTCCACAGGCAGCCCGGGATGAAGCTCCAGATCCAACAACGTCTTCAGTTTGACCAAGTCTGGCAGGCCAGTGCTGCCTTGCGGAAAGGCGGCAGAGGAGAATGTCAATGAACGCAAGACGGGCAACTGGGCTACTTCTGCCGCGTCGAGTTCAACGCCGCGGATCATGTGCAGGGCTTCAAGGCTGGTGATTTTAGAGAGTCCCTTCCATTGCAGCACCCCGGACTTGCCGCTGTCTGACTCATGGAAGTGCAGCATGCGCAGTTTGGCATTCGCCTCCAGGGACTGCTGCATCGCGGGAGTGAAGGCGAAGGATTGAATGCGCACGTCACGCGCGGGAGGCAGGGTGCCCAAGGCGGTGAGGGGGCACACCTGGTCACCATACCGGCCACGGCGCAACACCAGGGCCTCCACCGAGACACAGGTGTCTATTTTTTTCGCCGCATCTTCCAACAGATTAATAGAAAGAGCCTTTGGCTTGAAGGCAGACACCGCGTTGAGATCCTCAAGCGTGCATGCCGAGCCACTTCTGAACGCTGCGATTTTGAATCTGGCCAGTTCGGGCATCTTCAAGTTCCTGCTCGTCGTGTCGAGGCTGATTTCAGCCTCGCAACGGCCCAGATCGACCGACGTCAGCAGTTTTTCCGCGGAATAGTCCGGAAGCGTGATGCCGGCGATCTTTGCCGGAGCGCCATCTCTTGAAAGCATGAGCAGCCCGCCATCAGATGAAAACTTCCATTCCTTATCCCCGCCAAAGCGGATCAAATGCTCCAGATGCCGGCCGGTGATCACGTCATCGACCACGGTGACCTGCACCCAGGCACCCTGCGGCAGCAGCAGCTCAAACATG
>CAMCWM010000368.1 GCA_945882215.1 Akkermansia muciniphila
CCGGCACCTTCACCGAGGCCAAGGGCTACGGTGGCAAGGCCGTCGGTGAAAAAGGCGAGGCCGCCATCGGAACCTACGACGGCTACGATCCGCTGCTGTTTTCAGCGGTGCACTTCTTCCGCACCGGAATCGCACCGGTCTCACCGGAGGAAACCATCGAAATCTACGCCTTCATGGAGGCCGCAGACGAAAGCAAACGACGCAATGGGGCCGAGGTCACCCTCAAGGAAGTGATGGACAAAGCACTCGTCGAGGCACGAAAGTAGCGTTGTTCGTAGATCGCCGCAGGACGCGTGAAAACGCCGCCGTCTGGAGCTTTTGTGTCGGTGTTTTGCGAATTGAAAGAGACTCTTTCTTTCGCTCAAAATTGTTTCAACATTCCCCGTGTCACACCGTCAGACGGCATGCGCGCCAACCCACGCCGCGTCTCAAAACCCAACCCTCAAGACCATGAAAACCCCGCATCGCCTCCTCACCACGTTTGCATGCCTCAGCCTCCTGCCCGCAGGACTGCCGCACCTCAGCGCACAACAACCTGCGGCAGCGCCGCTGCCGCCGAAGACTACTCCCGCCGATTTTCAGGCGAAAATCATCAAGGACGCCAGTCCCCTGCCAAATGGCGGCCAGTTGCAGATGAGCTATGCCAGCGTGGTCGATAAAATCCTGCCCAGCGTCGTCACCATCCACTCCTCCGCGCCGATCAAGACGCCTGAGATCGATCAAATCCCGCCGCAGCTCCGCCCCTTCTTCTACCGCTTCTTCGGCGCGCCAGATGGTTTTGGTGGAATGAACGAGGATGACGAACCCTCGCTCAATCCGCGCGGCAAGCGCGGCCAGCCACAGCGCCCGCAGCAGTTGCCTGAGGATGAATCGCACCAGCAGCGCGGAGTCGGCTCCGGCATGATCATTTCTGCTGACGGTTACATTCTGACGAACAATCACGTCATCGCTGATGCCAAAAAAATCGAGGTCGATGTCGATACCGATGGCAGTAGCCACACCTACACGGCGGAGGTCGTCGGCGCCGACCCGCTGACCGATGTCGCCCTCATCAAGATCAACGCCACGGGCCTCAAAACCGCCACGATCGGCGACAGCTCAAAGCTCCGCGTCGGCGACATCGTGCTCGCCGCCGGTGCGCCGATGGAGCTCAGCCGCTCCGTCACCCAGGGCATCGTCAGCGCCCTTGGCCGCAGCAATGAGGGCATCGTTGGCAGAGGCAACGGCCAAAGCCGTGTCAAAGGCTATGAGGACTTCATTCAAACCGACGCCTCCATCAATCCCGGCAACTCCGGCGGCCCGCTCGTCGATGCCATGGGCCGTGTCGTCGGCATCAACACCGCCATCCTGTCACGGTCCGGCATGAACGCCGGTATCGGCTTCGCCATTCCGATCAACATGGCACTCAACATCGTCGAAGACCTGCTCGATGACGGCGCCGTGCAGCGCGGCTTCCTCGGCGTGCAGATCACCGATCTCGATGCCACCCTGTCCGAGCGCCTCGGCATCAAAGAACACGGCGGCGCGGTCGTCATGATGGTGGGCGCGGGTTCGCCCGCTGAAAAGGCCGGCATCCAGCTTGAGGATGTCATCGTCAGCATCAACGGCCAGAGGGTCGATAACAGCAGCCGCCTGCGCCTCATCGTCAGCAGTGCCAAGCCGGGAACCCAGATCCCCATCGAGCTCATGCGTGCTGGCAAACGCATCACGGTGAATGCCACGCTCGAAGCCCTGCCAGAGGAAGCCCTCTCCGAAGTCGGCGGCGGGTCGGTCATCCCACGTCCGGGCGCTGGAGGTGCGCAACAAAAGGAAAACGTCGGCGAACTCGTCACCGGCGTAACCGTGCAAACCCTCACGACCGCGCTGCGCGAACGCCATGACGTTCCGGCCAACATCAGCGGTGTCATCGTCACCAAGGTTGATCCCGAGAGCCGCGCCGCCGCCATGGGCGTTGAGGAAGGTGATGTCATCTCGCATGTGAACCGCAAGGCCGTCGCCAACGCCGCCGAGGCACGCACCCTCGCCAAAGGCAGTGACAAGACCGTCCTCCTCCGCGTCTGGCGCAAAGGCGACACCATGCTGCTGATGATCGGCAACAACTGACCGGCGGACGTTTCTTCAGCCCGCGCATGCCGAGTGGTGTGTGCGGGCTTTTTATGCCCAAACAGCGGAGATGGAGAGTTGGAGTATTGGCTTCCCAACCTCCACTCCAATGCTCCATTGTTCCACCACCCTCATGCTCTACGACGCCCACAATCACCTCCAGGACGAGCGCCTCGATCCTTGGCGTGATGTAATCATTGCCCAGATGCCGCAAACCGGCCTGGCGGAAATGATTGTGAATGGCTCCTGTGAGGAGGACTGGCCTGCTGTCGCAAAACTCGCCCGCGATCATGCTTGGATTCGTCCCGCCTTCGGTTTGCATCCTTGGTATGTCAAAGAGCGCGGCCCCAACTGGCTCACCACGCTCCGCGACCATCTTGTGGCTCATCCCCGTGCCGTGGTGGGCGAAATCGGCCTCGACCGCTGGATCGAGAATCCGGATATCGACGCTCAGCTCGAATGTTTCCGCTCACAACTCGCCCTGGCCGTCGAATTCGACCGGCCCGCCACCATTCATTGCCTCCGTGCGTTTGGATTGCTGGAAGAAACGCTTCGCTCCATGCCGTTGCCCCGCCGTGGATTCTTGCTGCACTCGTATGGTGGTCCCGCCGAAATGATCCCGCGTTTTGTCGAACTCGGAGCGCGATTCTCACTCTCCCCCTATTTCGGCCATCCGCGCAAAGCCGCCCAGCTCGCCGTCTTCCAATCCGTGCCGCTGGACCGTCTCCTTGCCGAAACCGACGCCCCCGACATGTGGCCGCCGGATGAGTTGAACCCTCATCCATTGAAATCCACCGACGGCACCTCCCTAAATCACCCGGCAAACCTGCGTGTGAGCTACGAGCTCCTCGCCCGTGTGCGCGGTGTGCCTGTGGAGGAATTGCAGGTCGTCATCGCCGCCAATTACGCCGCACTCTTTGCCTTCTGAGGCTTGCCAATGAGCAAGACAGGGGCCAACGCTGGCCCGCCACCTGCTCACATCATGCCTTCCATGCGCAAAACCAAAATTCTCTGCACTCTCGGCCCCGCCACGGAGAGTCCCGAAGTCATTTCCAATCTCATCACAAAAGGAGCCGACGTCATCCGTCTGAACATGAGCCACGCCTCGCACGACTGGGTACGCTCCGTCTATGCCCGCGTCCGTGAGGCCGCCACAGCCACCAAACGCGAGATCGCAGTGCTCATGGATCTCACCGGCCCCAGCATCCGCACGGGTGATGTCGAGCAGCCCTGGCAGCTTCAGGTGGGCGACACCGTCGAGTTTCGCTGCAAACCCGAGATTCCCAGCACCACGCAGTACTCCGTCGGCGTGAACTACCCTGATCTCGGCAAGGATCTCAAAGCGGGCGACACCATCATGGTCGATGGCGGCATGATCCAGATCAAGGCCACCGAAATCTCCACCACCCGCGTCATCGGTACCGTCATGACCAAAGGGGAGATGAAGTCGCGCCGCCACATCAACCTCCCAGGCGTGCCCGTTCGCCTGCCGCCGCTCACGCAGAAAGACTATGCCGATCTCGATCTCGGTGTTGATCTCGGTGTCGATTTCTTCGCCCTCAGCTTTGCCCGTGAGCCCGGCCACTTGCAGCATCTCCAGCTCCTGCTCGAACAAAAACGCAGCAAAGCCCGTGTCATCGCCAAGATCGAAAACCAACAGGCTCTCAACAACATCGACGCCCTTGTTGAGGCTTCCGGCGGCATCATGATCGCCCGTGGCGACCTCGGCAGCGAGTGCCCCATCGAGGATCTGCCGCTAAT
>CAMCWM010000369.1 GCA_945882215.1 Akkermansia muciniphila
CGGCATGATGGGAGGCGGCGGTGGTGGTGGCATGGGCGGTCTCGGCGGCATGCTCGGCGGTCTTGGCGGCGGCGGCAAAATGCCCAAGCTCCCGCCCGGCATGAAGTTCCCCGGCAAATTCTAACCCGCTGTCGCAATGACGAAACCATCGCGAAGCCTCACGCCTGAGTCTGCTGCCCATTCTGCATTCGTCATTCCACATTCGTCATTTTAATCCTCCCACAGTTCTCGAATGTCCCAAAACCCAACATCCCCTTTCCGCATCGGAGTCGCCGGTGTCGGCGCGATTGGCAAAAACCATGCCCGCATCATGGCGGAGATCGCCGCGAAGAGCGATGGGGCGACCACCTTTGCCGCCGTGTATGACGCTGATCCTGCCCGTGCCGCTGAATTCGCCGCGCAATACGGCACCCACCCTGCCAGCGATCTCGAAGACTTCGCCCGGTGCGTGGATGCCGCCACCGTGGCTGTTCCGACCATTTACCACCGCAGAGTCGCCGAGCCGCTCATGCAGCGTGGCGTTCACGTCATGGTGGAAAAGCCGATCAGCGAGTCCTATGCCGAAGCACAGGCCCTCATCGAGCTGGCGAAGGCGAAGAGCGTCATTTTGCAGGTGGGACACATCGAGCGTTTCAATCCGGTGCTGCGGCAGCTTGAGGAGCGCATGGACAACCCGCGCTTCATCGAAGCGCATCGACTCTCCCCCTTCCCCAACCGCAGCATCGACATCGGTGTCGTGCTGGACCTCATGATTCACGACATCGAGATCGTTTTGCATCTCGTGAAATCAGAACTCCTCCAGGTCGATGCCGTGGGCATCCCGGTGCTGACCAAACGCGAGGACATCGCCAACGCCCGCCTCAAGTTCGCCAACGGCTGCATCGCCAACATCACCGCCAGCCGCATCAGCCCCGAGAAGATGCGCAAGATCCGCGTCTTCCAGAGCAGTTGCTACCTGAGCCTCGACTACCAGGAGCAGAGCGGCTGGATTTACCGCAAGGACGACATGCAAATCGTACGCGAAGAGGTGGAGGTCGAAAAAGGCGAGCCGCTCAAGCTTGAAATCGCCGCCTTCGTGGAATGCGCGCGTCATGGCCGCCGCCCTGTCGTCACCGGCCAGGAAGGTGCGGAGGCAGTGCGCATCGCCCTCGAAATCACCGATCAAATCGAACGCAACGCCGCTCTGGCCACGCCATGAACCGCATCTTCATCATCGCAGGCGAAGTCAGCGGCGACACCCATGCCGCCGGACTCCTGCGTGAGTTGAAGACACTGGAACCCGACCTGAAGGTCGTCGGTCTCGGCGGGCCGAAGATGCGCGAAGTGGTCGGCGAGAGCATCGAAGACTGGGTCGAAACAGCCGGTGTGGTCGGTTTGTGGGAAGTGGTGAAGATGTACCGCTACTTCAAAGAGAAGCTGGATGGGGTGCTGGACTCGATCCTCGATCAAAAGCCTGAAGCGGTGATCCTCGTCGATTATCCCGGCTTCAATCTGCGCCTGGCGAAGGCGCTGCGCCTCGGTGGTTACAAAGGCCGCATCCTCTACTACATCAGCCCGCAGGTCTGGGCATGGAAGAAGGGGCGCGTGAAGACGATGGCCCAAGTGCTCGACCTCATGATCTGCATCTTCCCCTTCGAGAAGGAGTTTTATGAGAAGAGCGGCCTGCGCACCGAATTCTGCGGGCATCCGATGGTGGACCGCGTGGTGACCTTGAAGCGTGAATGGAAGCGCGAACCCGGCCTCGTCGGCTGGTTCCCCGGCAGCCGTCTCAATGAAGTGCGCCGCCTGTTTCCGCTGATGATGGATGCCGCGAAAGCGATCAAACTGGCGGTGCCGAACGCACGTTTTGCCGTCTCAGCCGCGAACGAGACGCTGGCGGGCCACATGCGTGAGATGGCGGACGAGCACGGCATGCCAGAGGCGAAGCGCTGGATCGAGACAGGCACGGTTTATGATCTGATGCAACGCGCCGAGGCCGGAGCCGTGGCCTCCGGCACTGCCACGCTGGAAGCCGCCTGCTTTGGCCTGCCCTACACACTGATCTACAACGTGAGCTGGCCCACCTACATCATCGGGAAGCTGGTGGTGCGCATCAAGCACCTCGGCATCATCAACATCCTCGCCAAACGCGAGGTGGTGAAGGAACTCGTGCAAGGAAAGCTCAACGCAGACACGCTGGCCAAAGCCACCGCCGACCTGCTCACCAGCGAATCCAAGCGACAGCACATGCAAGGCGAACTGGCCGCTGTGGTGGCGACCCTCGGCTCCGGCGGCGCGTATGCACGCGTGGCCAAAGTGGTGCATGAGTCTCTCGCAGCCTAGGGAACCGCTGATTAAATCAAGATTGGCTTCTTTCCTCATACTCCTACTCATACTCAATTTTGTGTCTCCATGCCTTTGAGTATGAGCACGAGCATGAAGTAAGAGCAGGAGGGAAAGGGGCGCCTCCCTAGCCGCCTCAGAGGCTGACCTGGGGCAGCTTCCACACATGCTTCGCGTATTCGAGGATGGTGCGGTCGCTGCTGAATTTGCCAACACGGGCGGTGTTATGAATGGCCATCTTCTGCCAGTGCTTCTGGTCGCGGTAGGCTAGATCCACTTTGGCCTGGCTGGCGGCATAGGCGTCGTAGTCCGCCATGACGAGGAAGGGATCGCCATGAGCGAGCAGGCTGTCGCGCAACGGTTTGAACTCGTCCTGATTGCCTGTGAAGTAATCCGAAGCCAGCCAGTCGATGCTGAGGCGCAGATCTTCGCTCGCGTGGTAGAAATCCCATGGGTTGTAACCCTTGGCATACAGCTCGGTGACTTCCTCAACGGTGAGTCCGAAGATGAAGATGTTCTCCGGGCCGACCTCTTCGAGGATCTCGACATTCGCACCGTCCAGCGTGCCAATGGTCAGAGCGCCATTGAGCGCGAGCTTCATGTTGCCGGTGCCGGAGGCTTCCTTGCCAGCGGTGGAGATTTGCTCGGAGAGATCCGCCGCGGGAATGATGCGCTCGGCGAGGGAGACGCCGTAGTTTGGAAGGTAGATGACCTTCAGCTTGCCATCGACACGCGGATCGTGATTCACCTTGGCGGCGAGGGCGTTGATGGCGTGAATGATGTTTTTCGCGAGGTAATAACCCGGAGCCGCCTTGGCGCCGAAGATGAAGACACGCGGAGCCATGTCGATCTGCGGATTGGCGATGATCTTGCGGTAGAGGCTGACGATGTGCAGGAGATTGAGGTGCTGGCGCTTGTACTCGTGCAGACGCTTGATCTGAACATCGAACAAAGCGTCCGGGCTGACGCAGACACCGCAGGTGTCCTGAATGATCTTGGCGAGGTGAACCTTGTGGCCGCGTTTGATCGTCTGGAAGCGCTCACGGAAGGATGAGTCGTCGGCAAAACGGTCGAGAGCCTTGAGTTTCGTGGAGTCCTTCAACCAGCCTTCGCCGATGGATTCGGTGATGAGCGCGGAGAGCTGCGGATTGCACACATCAAGCCAGCGGCGGAACGTGACGCCGTTGGTCAGGTTGAGGAAGCGCTCGGGATACAGTTCATGAAACTCCGGGAAGAGACGCTCACAAAGCAGCCGCGTGTGCAGGGCGGCAACGCCGTTGGTGGCATGGCTGCCCAGGACAGAGAGATGCGCCATGCGGACATGTTTGCCGCCACGCTCTTCAATGAGGGAGAGATTGCGTTTTTTCTCGGCATCGCCCGGCCAGCGTGTCTCCACATCGCCATCGAGGAAGCGTTTGTTGATTTCGTAGATGATCTGGAGATGACGTGGCAGCACACGCTCGAAGAGCGCGGCGCTCCAGGTTTCGAGGGCCTCGGGA
>CAMCWM010000370.1 GCA_945882215.1 Akkermansia muciniphila
AGAAGTACAAGCTCAAGGACGGTCGCGAGATCGGCATCATGGACATCCCCATGGACTTCGACACCATGGCGCAATGCGGCACCATGGCCGGCTCCGGCGGCGTCATCATCATGGACGACAGCCGCAGCATGACCTGGGTCATCAACAACCTGAACGCCTTCTACGCCCACGAATCCTGCGGCCAGTGCACCCCCTGCCGCGAAGGCAGCCTGTGGATGAAAAAAATCAGCGACCGCATCGTCGCCGGTGACGCCAGCCCCGACGACGTGGACACGCTGGAGACCGTCGCCAATCAGATCGAAGGCAAAACCATCTGCGCCTTCGGCGAAGCCGCCTCCTGGCCCACCCAGAGCTTCATCAAGAAATTCCGCGACGAACTCAAAGGCGACTGCAAACCCGACCTCGCCGGCAAGATCGTCAACGAAGAAA
Source organism: Akkermansia muciniphila (assembly GCA_945882215.1). Taxonomy (GTDB): domain Bacteria; phylum Verrucomicrobiota; class Verrucomicrobiia; order Verrucomicrobiales; family Verrucomicrobiaceae; genus Prosthecobacter. The sequence goes on from CAMCWM010000370.1 coordinate 430, forward strand.
CGCTCGTCGCTGCGGCAGGGTTGGTGGTTTGATGGGGAGCGGCGAGGAGCCGTGAGTGATCATTCGGAGCTCGACACTTGAGGAGAAATCCTCAAGATTGTCGAAACCACACGTGCAGTTCACGCAGCTCAATCCTTTCTTTCATGTCTGCAGAAGTCAGCCTGCCCACCTTTGAAGATCGAGCGGCGATGTGGGAAACTCTCGATTTCCCCGAGCACTCCTGGGCTCATCCATGTGTGGATGAATATGTAAACGCCTTGAGACCGCGTTACGCCAACGGCTCAGTGCTTTTCCACAGCTTCCGGATACCAGAGCACCCCATTTTCGAGTGGTATCTAACTCGCCAGCTTCACGATTCGAACTTCTTTGAGAAGTTCTGGAGCACCCCGACACCCTCCCGCTTCTTTCAGTCTGCCAATCCGGCGTTGAACTACTACGCGAGCCATGGCGAACAAAGCATTTTTGGCCATGAGTCTCCCTTCCTTCTAGCCGGAAGCCTTGCCTGGATCCATTTTTCTGGAGGCGCTTATTCACGTAGCCAGGGATTGGGCGTGCTCTCAAAGCATCTCGGTGACGCTGCCGCAAACGAACTCCTCGAGGACGATTTCGAGGACACCTTGTGTTTCAAATCCTACGCCCCCTGGTCTGACTTTTTCTTGGATGTCGCTTGGGATTACACCATCATCGTCATCTCCAAGAAACGGAGACTCATCCATTGCATGCTGGCTACGGATACAGACTGACGACACTCACTTCCTCTGCTACGCCCAAGCTCACTCCACCTTCTTCAGCACCCGCACCGCGTAGATCTTCTCCGTCAGCGCTGACAGCGGCACCGGTTCCTTGTCATCTCGCAGCGGATCTCGCGCCAGATACTCCTCATCGTCCTTCCCCACGATGACGCACCAGTGCTGGATGCCGCCGAGGAGGAAATACTTCACGACGGGATAGGCTCCTGATGCCAAAGCCTCGTCCATCACCACATGACTCGGCTTGGAGTGGTAATCGGCGGTGAGCTTGCCATCCGACACTTTCGGCAGCGCATTCCACACGACCCAGCCTTGAGGCAGAAAACCATCGGCCTTCTTCAAGCGCTCGTTCAGCTCCTTCGGCGTCAGTTTCACGCCCAGATTCGTGCAGGCCATCGCCACACTCGTCACGAGGCAGCCATGACTGCCCAGCGTGCAGTCGGAGGGGCCGAGTTGATCGGACGCCCAGCGCTTGTCCTTTTGCAGCAGCGTCTTGCCGTCGTCCGGCAGTCGAATATGCAGCGGCTTCCCGCCCACGGAGGCAATCGAGGGCGACAAGCGCGCCCAGCAGGTCCGCAGCACCACACAACCTGTCGCCAGGATCACCAGCGCGAGCAGCCCGATGACACCGAAGCGACGCATGGCAGCGGTTTAGTGCTTCGCCGCGTCTTTCTTCTCGCCGTGACCGGTTTCCTTCGCATGCGCGTCGCCGTGGCCTTCGCCGTGCTTCTGATACTTCTCATGCAGCACCTGGGTTTCTTTCCAGGAGTGCTTCCCGCAGGAAACGGAGGCAAAGATGAACGCGGCGGCGCAAAAGAGGATCGGGGCGGTTTTCATGAGGTTTTCGAGGCCGCCATCCTATCGCCCGAAGCCCCTCGCGCAAATGGCATTTCAATGCCTCAGCACGGAGCGCGAGTATGGCGAAGCCTACTCGCCACTTGCAGCTCCCAGCGCTTTCAATTCACCGCATCCTTCCCCTTTTCGCCCCTCTGGTGGCCTTCCACGCTTCAGGAAAGTCAGGCGAGTAGAATACTCGCGCTCCTCAGGCCCGCACCACGATCCGCGCATCCAGCGCCACGATGCCCTCGGGCGACGCCAGCAACGGATTGATGTCCAGCTCGACGATGCGCCGCTCGTGCTGCACCAGCCGCGCAAACTTGACCAGCACCTCGTCCAATGCCGCCAGATCGACCGCAGGCTGGCCGCGCACGCCGCGCAGCACCTTGGCGATCTTCGTCTGCTCGACCCAGCGGCGTGCCAGTGCGTGATTCAGCGGCGGCAGGACCAGCGCACGATCTTGAAACACCTCCACCAGCGTGCCACCGGCTCCAAACAGCAGCACCGGGCCGAACTGCGCGTCCGTGCTCGCGCCGAGGATCAATTCGGTGCCTTTGCGTGTCACCATGCGTTGCACCGTCACGCCCTCAAAGGCCGCCGCGCCATGCAGGTTCGTCACATTGTCGCGAATCAAGCGCCACGCGTGCCGCACAGCGTCTGAATTCATCAGATTGAGCTGCACGCCGCCGCAGTCGCTTTTGTGAGTGATCGTCGGCGACAGCAGCTTCGCCACCACCGGGAAGCCCAGCGCCTCCGCCGCAGCCACCGCCGCGTCTTCGTCATAAGCCGCGTGTGTTTCCACGACCGGGATTCCGGCGGCGAAGAGCAACTGCTTGGCCTCCAACTCGGTCAGCAGCGTGCGCCCGCTCTTCAACACGGTGTCGATCATGTCACTGATGACCGACGAAAGCGGCTCCGCATCCGACGCATGAGCCGCGAGAGATTCGTTGAGCCAGAACAACCGCAATCGTCGCTCCCGCATGCGCACAAAGGCCAGCGCGGCTTCATCAGGATAATCATACGTCGGAATGCCAGCCGCGTTCAGGATTGCGCGTCCTTCATTCACGCTCTGCGCCCCCATCCAGCTCGTTAGCAGCGGCTTGCCGTTCTCCTGCGCGATCTTCACCACTTCGCGGGCGATGGCTGTCGGATTGGTCATCGCTTGCGGCGTCAAAACAGCCAGCACACCGTCCACATTCGCATCATTTTTCACGACACGCAGCGCTGTGGCAAAACGGTCGGCATCCGCATCGCCCAGCACATCCACGGGATTGTGATGACTCCAATGTGCGGGCAGCACCTCGTTCAGCGCCTCCAGCGTGTCGTCCGATAGCTCCGCCACCTCGCCCCCGCCGAGCACCAGCGCATCCGTCGCCAAAGCGCCGGGACCACCGGCATTCGTCACGATGGCCAGACGCGGTCCTGCGGGCAGCGGCTGCTTGGAAAGCACCTCCGCCATGTCGAACAGCTCCTCCACCGTGTCCACACGCAGCACGCCGCTTTGCCGCAGCGCGGCATCCAGCACTGCGTCGCTGCCGGTCATCGCGCCCGTGTGCGACGCCGCAGCCTTCGACGCCTCCGCCGTGCGTCCGACCTTGATCACTACGATGGGCTTGTGCGCCGCCACCTCACGCGCCGCTTCCAGAAACGCCGTCGCATCGCCGCCCACCGACTCCATGTACATCACGATGCTCTCCGTGTGCGGATCGTTGCCGA
>CAMCWM010000371.1 GCA_945882215.1 Akkermansia muciniphila
GAGGGCTTTTTCCTTGTTCTTGATCTGGCTGCGGCCGTCCTGGCAGCGGACGATGGTGCCGGTGGGGATGTGCATGACCTGCACGGCGGAGTCGGTGGTGTTCACGCCCTGACCGCCCGCACCGGAAGAGCGGCAGACTTCGATGCGGACTTCGTCGGACTTGAGCTCGAAATCGACTTCCTCGGCCTCAGGCAGCACGGCGACGGTGGCGGCGGAGGTGTGGATGCGGCCCTGCGCCTCAGTGGCGGGGACGCGCTGGACGCGGTGGACGCCGCTTTCGTATTTCATGACGCGATACACATCATCGCCGCTGATTTTGACGATGACTTCTTTGAAGCCGCCGACTTCGGAGGGGCTGGTGTCGAGGGATTCGACCTTCCAGCCGCGGTTTTCGGCGAAGCGGGTGTACATGCGCAGCAGGTCGGCAGCAAAGAGGCTGGCTTCATCGCCGCCGGTGCCGGCGCGGATTTCGAGGATGACATCGCGGCCTTCGAGCGGATCGGGCGGCAGGATGGACTCCTGGATGGATTTTTCGAGGTCGATGAGGCGCTGTTCGAGCACGGGGATCTCCGCAGCGGCCATCTCGGCGAGTTCGCGGTCGTCCTGAGACTTGGCCATATCACGGTTCTCGATCAACTCGGACTGCGCTTTTTCATAAGCGGCCCAGTCGGCGAGGAGCTTCTGCAGGCTGCGGTGTTCGCGCAGCAGGTCGCCGGCCTTTTTGGGGTCGTCGTAGAAGTTCGGGCGGCCGATGACGTCTTCGAGGTCGGCGAAGCGGGTGCGTTTGCCGGCGATGACGGCGGAGTAGTCCATGGGGAGGGGAAAGTTGAAAAACTGAAATGCTGAAAGCTGAAATCGAAAAAGCAAAACGGTGCCCAGCACGAAGGCGTGGGCACCGTTTTGGCTAAAAGGAGAGATGTGAGAGCTAAGCTTCGGCGGCGGCTTCTGCTGGGGCTGCTGCTTCGAGTTTCGGAGCCGAGCGGCGGGCACGGGTGGAGCCGTAGCGCTGGGCGAATTTGTCCACGCGACCGGCGGTGTCGATGAAGCGCTGCTCACCGGTGAAGTAAGGGTGGCAGGCGGAGCAGATGCCGATGCGGAGGTTCTGCACGGTCGAGATCGTGTTATAGACGGTGCCGCAGGTGCAGGTGATCGTCGTCTCGGAGGTCTTGGGATGGATGTTTTCTTTCATGATGATGAGGTCACGTGACCAGACGAGGCGCGGAATGCTGCTTTCGCCGGGGCGTGGGGCGCGGATGGTAGTGGCTTTTGGGGGAGGGTCAAGGAGGGAAATCAAGGGCGAAGCCCGAATGAGGAATGACGAATGGAGGCGGGATCGTCAAGGACCGGTCAAGAGGTCAAGGAGGTGATAGCAAGGAGGTGCGGAACGCGTTACGGGGCGACCATGATTTTCCGATTTTGTGTGCTGCTGATGGTTTGGCTGTCTTTGAATGCTCATGCGGCGTCGCAGCCGAATGTGGTGGTTTTTTTGGCGGATGACTCGGGCTGGGGGGATCTGAGCATCAACGGCAACACGAACCTCCAGACGCCAAACATAGACTCGCTGGCGAAGGAGGGGGCGAGTTTTGACCGGTTCTTCGTGTGTGCGCTGTGCGCGCCGACACGGGCGGAGTTTTTGTCGGGACGGTATCATTCGCGCGGTGGTGTGCTCGGTGTCTCGACGGGTCAGGAGCGGCTCAACACGGATGAAAAGACGGTTGCGGACAGTTTTCTGGCGGCGGGTTATTCGACGGGTGCGTTTGGCAAATGGCACAACGGCAGCCAGTGGCCGTATCACCCGAACGCCCGCGGATTTCAGGAGTATGTGGGCTACACCAGCGGTCACTGGGGCGAGTACTTTGACCCGCCGCTGGAGCACAACGGGAAGATGTTCCGTGCAAAGGGCTTCATCGTGGATGTGCTGGTGGGGAAGGCGGTCGAGTTCATCGAGACGAACCGTGAGAAGCCGTTTTTCTGCTACATCCCGCTGACGACGCCGCACTCGCCTTTCAGCGTGCCGGATGAGCACTGGAACAAGTTCAAGGACTCGCCGGTGACGATGCGCGGCGCGGATGGTGAAGCGGAGGACATCAATGTCACGCGCACGGTGCTGGCGATGATGGACAACATCGACATGAACGTGGGGCGTGTGCTGAGGAAGCTGGAGGAGCTAAAGCTGAGCGAGAACACGATTGTGGTGTATTTCAGCGACAACGGACCGAACAGCGTGCGCTGGAACGGCAGCATGAAGGGCAAGAAGGGCGTGACGGACGAGGGCGGCGTGCGCTCGGTGCTGTTTTGCCGCTGGCCGGGCAAGATCAAGCCGGGAACCACGGTCACGCCGATCGCGGGGGCGATTGATCTGCTGCCGACGATCACGGCGCTGGCGGGGGTGAAATCAGTGAGCACGAAGCCGCTGGATGGCTGGGATTTTTCCACGCTGCTGTCCGGCGGAGAGTGGAAACGAGGGCCGCGTGAGCTGATGAACTACAACGGGGGGCGCTTGAGCGTGCGCAGCCAGACTCACCGGCTGGATGCTTCGGGCGGATTGTTTGACATGATCGCTGATCCCAACCAGACGAAGGACATCGCCAGCGAACAACCGGAGGTAGCGGCGAAACTGGCCGCGGCGGGGACGAAATGGCATCAGGAGGTGTTTGGGCGGCCGTATGCGATGGCACCAGCCGCTGCGGGCAAAGGAAAGGGGAAGGCGAAGGGCAAAGGCGGTGCCAATTTCGCCGATGACCGGCCTTATCCGGTCGGTTACGCGGAGTTTCCGGTCACGATGCTGCCTGCGCGCGATGGCGTGCCGCATGGCGACATCAAACGCAGTTCCGGAGCGCCCAACTGTTCCTACTTTGTGAACTGGAAGACGAAGGAGGACTTCATGACCTGGGACGTCGATGTCCACACGGCGGGCGAATACGAGGTGAGCATTGATTACGTCTGTCCGGGACCGGATGCGGGTTCGCTGATCGAACTGAGTTTTGGCGATGCCAAAACGACCGGCAAGGTGACGCCGGGCTGGTATCCGCGTCTGCTGGACGATCAGGACCGAGCGTCCCGCAAGGGGGAAAGCTACATGCGCGATTTCCACAGACTCTCGCTCGGCACGATCCATCTGCGGGCGGGGCGCGGTTTGCTCACGCTTCGGGCGCTGGAGATTGCCGGGCAGAGTGTGGCGGAAGTGCGCCGGGTGACGCTCGTCTTGAAGACAAAATGATTTATGGCATGAATCCTGATGCTGTAGCAGCCTTCCCACCCAAATCACCCACCATACAACCTCATGCATTTGCCTCGTACGTTCTGCCTTGCCCTTGCCCTTGCCCCGCTGCTGCTGGCAGCCTGCGGTTCCGTCGAAATCGCGTCTTCAGACGCCCCCGGCATCGTGGTGGCCCAAGAGGAAACCCGGGAGTGCGGCCAGGGGAGGATTTTGTTCCCTGCCGGAGAATACAAGGCCGAGGTCGTCTCCACGACAGGAACTTATTACAAAGCGCCGAAGCGCATTCGCAGCTTGGGGGTCTTGATTGGTCGATCGGAACCCGGCGGCATCTTTGTTGCCAACAAGGCAGGCAATCCCCAGGCCGCTTGGTTTGGCGATCCACGCGATGACGTGGACGAAAGCCCGGGCACCTTGTTCGGAGCCATGGGCATGAGCGCACCGAAGCTCTGGCCCTACACGCCACGTATTCCCTTCACGGTGAAACAGTAGCGACTGCTGGCTCAA
>CAMCWM010000372.1 GCA_945882215.1 Akkermansia muciniphila
AACTCATTCGGCAAGGGCAGCGAGCATCTGCCAAAGGCACTCCAGAACGAACTCAAGAGTCACGAGGACGATCCCGGCCGGCCCTTTCATTTTCTCGACTTTGAAGCCTGTGATGTCGTCCTGCCGCATCACGCGGGTCTTCGTCCTTACGAGCGGGTCGCTTTCCAATGGAGTTGCCATACTATCGACCAGCAGGACAAGCTGACTCACCAGGAATGGCTCAATACCGAACGCGATTTTCCGAACTTCACATTCGCCCGGACTTTGCGTGACTGCATCGGTGACACAGGCACGGTGTATGTGTGGTCGCCTTATGAGCAGACCACGCTCCGCAAGGTGATGGAGCAGATCGGGGAATGGATTGCCGCTGATGAAGGCGAAGCGCTGCGCCTGTCTGGCTTCTCCGATGTTAAGCAGCTCAACGATCTCGCCGAATGGATCGACCAGCTTCTCGGCCCCGAAAATGCCAAAGGCAAACGTGATCATTCGCCACGCATCCGTGACCTGCACAAGCTCGCTCTGGCGCACTATTTCCATCCTGAAATGCTGGGACGCACGTCCATCAAGGCGGTGCTGCCTGCCGTGTGGCGTCACTCATCGGCGCTGTGGCGAAATCCGTGGTTCGCCAAGTATTTCCGGGCGGACGAAACCGGTCAGGCGCTCGATCCATACAAGACCTTGCCGGAACTGCCATTGGGTGAAGAGAAAGACGATGATGAGTCTGTCAAGGAAGGCACCGGAGCCATCCGCATCTACCAGGAACTCATCTTCCTTCAGGGCCTCACCGAGGAATTCAAAAGCAATCGTAAGCAGTTGTTGCTGCAATACTGCGAGTTGGACACCGCCGCGATGGTGATGATCTGGGCGCACTGGACCGGCTATGTGCGATAGGTGCCGGGCATTTTCCCGCTGAGTGCCATGATCTGGCACTCACCATGTGCGAAGTTCGGGCATGATACCATCCAACACCTCTGAAAACGCCTTGCTCCACGCCCGTGATCCCGAGACCATCCGCCGACTCATCAACAATCAGCACCACGAGCACACGCCCCACGCCTTCCGGGCAGGTCATGCAGGCATGGCCGACTTCAACCGGCTGGTGCCGGTGCTGCGTTCCCTACCTGCCGAGGAATTGGAGGAATGGATGAAGGTCATTGATACGATGTGCAGCAGTCATGTTGGCTGCCTGCCGTGCAGCTCGAAAATCCTGGTGTACTCGTATCTGATCACCAAGGACACTCTGCCTAAACGCAGCGCCCATTACAAACAGCTCTACGAGCAGCGCATCCAGCGCTTCAGACCTCCAGAGGACCGGAACTACCTGCAAGAAGTCATCAATTCCTTGAAACAAACTCCCGAAGGGCCGGAAGCACGTGCTCACAAGATCAACTGGCTGGTCACGCTCGAAGACTTGCTCGCTCATCAGCAACGCGGAGGATGAGCAGCCCCCCCACCACCCAGAACGATCAACCAGCATTTTCAGAACCATGCGCATCATTGCCGTTTTCAGCCCCCTTGGAGGCGTGGGGAAAACCACCCTCGCCGTCAATCTCGCGGCCAGCCTGGCCGAGTTGGGTAAACGTGTCCTCCTCGTTGATCTGGATGCTCAAGCCAGTGCCACCACCGCCTTAGGGCTTGCCACGGAACCCGGAGGCAGCCTGTATTCGGCGCTGGTGGACGGAACGTCACCCAAAGATGTCGTGCGCAGCACACGATTGCCGAACCTGTTCGTCATTCGCTCTCACTATGATCTTGCTAGCGTGGATGTTTGCCTCGTCCAGCGCGGTCAACACTTGACCCGACTGCGTGAGGTCATGGCGGAACTGTGTGCGCTCCCGGACTTTGATTGCATCTTCTTGGACTGTCCACCCTCTATGGGCGTCATGACGAGCGCCGCCATGGCTGTGGCGGATGAATTGCTCGTCCCGCTCCAGCCGGGATTTATGATGTTGCCTGCTCTCAGCTGTTTGCTAGGCCAAATGCAGCAGGTCATCGACAGCGGGGTCAATCCGGGGCTGCATGTGGGAGGGTTTGTGATCAACAGGTTCAATGGAGATGCGGCTGAACTCGATAGGTTCGCCCACGAATTGCATGCCCACTTGGCACCTGACGGCTCCTGCAATGTGGCCTACCCCACGGCGATTCCCGAATCCACCGCTCTGGCCGAGGCTCCCAGCTACGGACAGACCATTGCCGAGTACGATCCCCAAGGACGCGGAACCGAGGCTTATCGCGCTTTGGCGAAAGAGTTTCTTGAACGGCATTTGATTAAAACCACTGCTTGAACGACGCCTCATTTTGAAAAGCGGGCGTGAAAAATGCATTCAGACGAAACAATTGGAATCAATCGGAAACCAAGACGAGGTACTCGTTTTTCATCGCAGAATTTTATGAACAACAGCAATAATAAAAAGATCCGACTTGGGGAGTATGACTTCCATTTCATCTGTGACATAGAACCAGACCAGAATTCAGACGGCACCGTTGAGACGGTCATGCCACAGTCCCGCTACAAAAATGCAGGCTCGTTAAGCCTTAACAGATACGGGAATGGTCCATTTTGTCGCTTCAGAATTCCAAACAAGACCAAAACAGCGGGTGTATATGCGATAATAGTAGCCGAGCAGGTTAAGTACATCGGTGAGTGCAAAAAACTGTCCGCCCGGTACAATGCTGGTTATGGAAACATTTCACCTCGGAACTGCTTCGTGGGCGGACAGCAAACGAACTGCCGGATCAACAATCTGGTCTTGAATGAATTCGTAAAATTACGTTCAAGCATTACGCTCTGGTTCTTTGAAACCGACGACTACAAGCGAATTGAAGCTGAGCTGCTCCAGCAATTTAGGCCGCTTTGGAATCGCAGGTAGCCCACCAGCATTGGTGGGGTATGATAGTTGTGTTGCAATAAATCTAGTGCCAGAATCTGTTGGTCTATTCCTATTTTGCGGCCACGAGGGAGCGCTTGATCTTTCTCAGATTTTGGCAATCGGAACATTTCACGCCACTGTTCGGCTCGTGGCGACGGATCTTATCACCGTTTTTGTTACAGACACTATTCACGGTCTGCCTTGGTCTGACGTTGCTTCTGATCGACAAGCAATCATCGCAGAGATACGCAGCTTTTGTTAGAGCTTGTCGGATGTGCTGCAGGTTCATTAGGCCTTGGTAATTCGGTTCTTTCGAAGATCAAATGGATAATGGGCGCAGTATCGATCTCTCCGCAAAAGAATGTAATGCCAAGATCTGGCACTCCTGGTTTGGCAAGGTGCTGAATGACACCATCCGAATCCACCCAGCCAGCCCCCACCCGCCCGACCAGTTCTGACGACTCCGGGATCGATCACCCCATGGCCATCGTTCGCGAAGAACTGCACCGCCGTCGGGTGCGGCGGTTTGAAGACATGCTGGTGGACTACCGGGACAACTCGGAGGTCGCAGCACACCCCACGCAGACGTCGGAAGAAAAGGATTGCATCGACCGCTTGGCGAACACCGAGAACTGGTTCGCCAGACACGCCGAGCGCTGCCTCAAGCGCATCTCGTGGCAGGGATCCATCACGGATTGGTCTGAGCAACTCCATCAGCACCTCGACCGTTTTGAGCAGGCCGCCGTTGGCGCAGATGGCGGCCCCGGAATGTGGATCACTCGTGCCCAAATGGACTTTCTGAGCTGGCAGACTCGGATTTCCGCCGACAATGCA
>CAMCWM010000373.1 GCA_945882215.1 Akkermansia muciniphila
CGGAGATCACTCTCCGGCGGGTTTTGATGTGTGTGCGATCTCTCAGACCCGCTCCGTGGCGACTAGCGGCCAAAACCGAAGAAGATGCCGGGCAGGCTGAAGCCTCCACGACTGCTGTTGTGGCCGTGTGAGGAATGTCCGTGGGAAGAGTGTCCATGACCGTGGCTAGAACGGCAGCTATGGCTTGCGGTGCGGTAGCCATAGATGGCACGGCCGTAGCGATCATGGCCGGTGCAGACACGCTCACGATAAACGGGCGCTCGGCAGGAACCGCAGGAGTGCGAGAAGCTGCGGCTGGAAGAACGGTGGTCGTCGCGTGCCTGGCTGGTGGTCGGAGTGAAAACGGCAAGACTGGCGGCGACGGCCAGCAGGGTGATGAGCTTTTTCATGAGGAGGGAGGTTTGTGTTTTGATTGGTTGCCGCATCCTTGCGGCGTCTTCATCAGACGAGGGGCTGCCTAGCCTATTCGAGATTCAGCCAAACATTTTTCTGTGCTCGACTGGATCGCAAAGATTGATCTGGCATGAATGCCTTCGTGTCATTTGGCTCGCCGAAAGCGGCGGCTGACTCACCATTCATGCAGCCCATCCAAGCTGGAGGAAGGCAAGAAAGGAGAGGCCGTGGGGGAATTTTTGGCGTAACTATTCATCGCATCATGCGTCTGCATGGATGAACTCATGACTCTGCTTCGCTCCATCGTCCTCATTTTCGCGCTGCTGGCACAAGCCTGGCCGGTGCAGGCGATGCCGCGCGTGAATGAACCGGCTGCCTGCGTCATGGGCTGCTGCGCCGCGCTGGCAGCGGCTGAAATGAGCACATGTGGCTGCGCGGAGCCCTCAGCACCTGCCGAACCGGCGAGTGTGCCGCCAGCGAGCGGTCGTGAGCGGGTGCCGCAGGTGGTTTGGATGTCTTTTGAAGATGTGCGGTCCGCAACGCGGCCTGCGATGAGCCAAGCGAAGGCCCAAGCGCGCCGGGTCGAGAGTGACGGGCCAAACCTGCCGCATGTCCGGCTGGCGGTGTTGTTTTGCTCGTTGCTGAATTGAGCCGGCGTCTTTGATAGACGCATTGTGCCCGCGCATCGCGATTCCCTCTGGGACAGCCGCATGTGCGAGCGTGGTTCCTGCTGAACCGTCAACGACTCGATTTCCATGAAACGCTTTTTCCTTCTCGCCCTCTTCGGGCCTTCCTTGGCCGCGCTGGCCTGTGATAACTGCAAAATCCCAAAACCCGCCCCTGGTCAGCGGGTGGTGGAGTATGATCTCACCATCGCCGAGCAAACCGTGAGCCCGGCGGGCAAGGCGGTGCGTGGCTTCACCATCAATGGTGGCATTCCCGGGCCGACGCTGCGCTTTCACGAGGGCGACTTTGCACGCATCCGCGTTCACAACCAGCTCAAGAACGAGACGACCTCGACACACTGGCACGGGCTGCTGCTCCCGAACGAGCAGGATGGCGTGCCGCATGTGACCACGCCGCCCATACAGCCGGGAACGACGCACACTTTTGGCTTCGATCTGCGGCACAGTGGTACTTACTGGTATCACTCCCACACGCATCTCCAGGAGCAGAACGGCGTGTTTGGCAGCATCGTTGTGCTGCCGCGCGGCGGCGAGCTGGTGAAGACGGATCGCGACCAGGTGCTGGTGCTCTCCGACTGGACGAACTTCAACCCGCACGAGGTCATGCGCATGCTGATGCGTGGCAGCGATTACTTCGGCCTCATGCGCAGGAACTCGCAGTCCATCCTGGGCGCGTGGCAGCGCGGCAACTTGAAGGATTACTTCCAGCGTGAATGGGACCGCATGATGCCAATGGACGTCTCTGACGTGGGCTATCACGCTTTTCTCGTGAATGGCCAGCGCCAGACACGGATCGAGGGCAGGCCGGGTGAGCGCGTGCGCCTGAGGATCATCAATGCCTCGGCGGCCTCGTATTTTTATCTGAACTCCTCGGCAGGACCGATGACCATCGTGGCGGCGGACGGACCCGCGGTGCAGCCGGTGAAGGTGGACCGCTTCCTCATGGCGATCGCGGAGACCTATGACGTGATCATCACCATTCCGGCCAGCGGCCAGTATGAGCTGCGGGCCACCACGCAGGATGGCAGCGGGCATGCGTCGGCGTTTTTCGGTTCTGGAGAGCTGAAGCCATCCTCCGATCCGCCGAGGCCGAATCTTTACCAGATGGACGAAATGCTGAATCTCGCGCTGGAGGAGCAGGAGGATGATCCACGCGCCTCCTTGAAGCTGCCACGGCCGGGATCGCCCTACCGGCTGCTCAAATCGACGCGCGACACCACCCTTCCAGCGAAACTGCCGCGCAGGAAGATCACGATGCACCTCACTGGCGACATGAACCGCTACATCTGGAGCTTCGACGGCAAAACCATCGCCCAAGAGCCCTATGTGATGATCAAGAAGGGCGAGATCATCGAGCTGGAGCTCATCAACGACACGATGATGCATCACCCGATCCATCTGCACGGCCACTTTTTCCGCCTGCTGATGGGCAACGGCTCACGCTCACCGCTAAAACACACCGTCGATGTGCCGCCGATGAGCAAGCGCGTGGTCGAATTCGAGGCGAACGAGGTCAAGGACTGGATGTTCCACTGCCACATCCTCTATCACATGATGAGCGGCATGGCGCGGGTGTTTCGGTATGAGGACGGTGATGCGGGCACTCCTGCCCGCAATGAGGCGCGGGTGTCGCGGGCAGGAGTGCCCGCGTCACCGGAAGACCACAGCCTGCGCCACGCCGCCGGTCTGGGCGAGCACAGCCACGACATGATCCACTTCTGGGGCGCCGCCTCAATCCAGTCTCACATGAGCGAGGGGCTGCTCACCTGGATGAATCCGAAGAACGACCTGCTGCTCGCGTGGGAGGTCGGCTGGGAGGGCGTGGACAATCCGCAGTATGAGATCGACGCGCTCTACCAGCGCTACTTCAACCTCAACTTCCAGGCCTTTGCCGGTTACCGCCTCACCAACGATGCTGATGCGAAGGACCGCTTCATCGCCGGATTCAACTACCGTCTGCCGCTGATGGTCTGGGCCAATGTGAGCCTCGACACCGAGGGTGACGCGCGCCTCACGCTCTCGAAGCGCCTCCAGCTCACGCCACGTCTCGGCGTGTGGGGCGAGGTCTTTTACGACACGGGCACCGAGTGGGAGTGGACGGCTGGCGCCGACTACACGCTCACGCGCCACACCTCGCTCACCCTTTCTTATCACAGCGACTTCGGCCTCGGGGCCGGCGTGCTGATCCGCTTCTGATGGCCTGCGCCATTCACATCCCAAACCCAAACACACACCATGAAAACGAAACTCACCACCCTCCTCACCACCGCGCTGCTCGGCCTCGCGTTGGCCTCCTGCTCCACCACTGGCGGCGCGAAACCCTATCCGTATGACGTGTGCATCGTCAGCGGCAACAAGCTCGGCAGCATGGGCACGCCCATCACCAAGGTCCATCAGGGCCAGCAGGTCAAATTCTGCTGCAGCCCCTGCGTGGAGGAATTCGACGCCAATCCGGCGAAGTTCATGACGAAACTGCCGAAGTAACCTCGCCAAGATGCTTGGTGGAGCAGCCACGGCCCATGATTTGAAAATAATCAGAGGGGTTGGTGGAGGCGTGGAGTTGCACTGGATGAACGCCTCAGATGGCGATCCAACAAACCAAACCACACAGAAAAAGAC
>CAMCWM010000374.1 GCA_945882215.1 Akkermansia muciniphila
GGCCGGACTGGCGTTCCATCGCGGTCATCCAGGCGCAGAATGAGTCGGCCGCGTCCTTGGGAATCACGGCGGCATACAGCGTGGTCTTGTCCGGCATGGTGACGGGCGTCACTTCGTACTCGGCGGCTCCGTAAGTGGCATCGAGGAAGGTGCGGAACAGATCCGCGTTCAGCAGCAGATCCGCGATGTGGCGGTCCTGTTTGTACGTGAACCACTGCTTCAACCGGTTCTGCCATGGCTTGCCTGGTGTGGGCGGTTGCGGACGTGCCGGGACTGCACGAGGCGGCTTGACCGGCAACGGAATGTCATAGGCCCATTCGCGCTGATGCTTGGCCATCACGAGGCCGCTGGCGGCGGTGAACGAGGCAAGCAGGGTGATGATGGCCGCTCGGCTGAAACGACGGATGAAGTTCTCCGGCTTTTTGTCACCCACATGCTGGAGCGACTCGGCAAACTCCGCCGCCGTGGCGAAGCGGCGCGTGAGATCGCATTCACAGGCCTGGCAGATGACACGATTGAGATCCAGCCAGAAGGGCCACTCTTCATCGGAGAGATTGTCCGGCACCTCGGGGAACTCCATGCGGTCCTTCCCGCTGCTCATCTCATAGAGCACCTTGCCGAGGCTGTAGATGTCCGCCTGCGGAGTGCCTGGGCCTTCCGGCGGCACGAAACCTTCGGTGCCCACAAAGGTGCGCTCTCCGAACGCGGCGACGAGGCCGATGTCCGCCAGTTTGCACACACCGCCGACGAAGATGATGTTCGAGGGCTTGATGTCACGGTGGGTGAGGCCGTGGTTGTGCATGTAATGCAGAGCATCGGCCATGTACACGCCGGCATCGCGGCAGAAGAAGGGGTCCAGCCGCCCGTGGCGCTTCATGTCCGTGGTGAGCGTGCGCGGGACGTAGGTCTGGGTGCTGGAGATGTTCGCGCCTTCCTCCGCGTCATCGGCCAGTTCCATCACGCAGTAGTAGAAGCCGCGCGTTTCATTCCAGCCGACATGCAAAATGTGCACGAGGCATGGATGGCCGCGCGAGATCGGCTCGAACTGCTGGATGCCCTGGAACTCGCGATGGAAGGTGCGTGTGAGTTCAAAATCCTCGCGCCAGACGATCTTCACCGCGCGCAGCGCCCCGGTCACGCTTTGCGCCAGCCACACTTCACCGTAGGCACCGGAGCCGATGCGTTTGATCAATGTGTAGTCGGGAATGACGATGTCATCGCGGTGTGAGGGCGGACCGTTCTTGTCACGGCTTTTCACCTTCTGCTGGGCCGTGGGTGGTGTGATCGGCGGCGCGGGCAGCTCCATGCTGGCAGAGTCTGTCGGCGGTGATGATTCCCCATCCTTGTCGTTTGCCCCGGCCAGCAACGGCACGTCAGCTTCCTCGTCCGCGATCTCGGACGGGGGCGGTGGTGCGGCTGGCAGGACGGCGGGATCGCTCATGAAGGAGGGGTGACGGCATGCCCTGGCCTGTTCAGCCAGCGCAAGCGCCCGGAAGTCTCCCACTAAAGCATCGTGTTCTCAAGCCCCTGAACTTCTTTCTTTACCAGCGCCCCGACGCGGTGCTTGGCCAGATAGACCTGGGCGGCGTTGATGCCGAGGGCTTCGGAGGTCTTCTTCACACCCCAGCCCTTCATCACGTAGCAGTCGAAAATTTGAAATTGCCGTGGGGAAACCTTGGCCTTCACGCGTTCGAGCGCGGCGGCGGTGATGTTGTCACGCCATTCGCGGTCCCAGATTTTCTCCAGCATGTTGTCCTTGTCCTGGGAGAGGCGGTCGATCACCTGCCCGCTGGTGTCCTCACTGTCGGCATTGCCCTGGTCCGCGAGGGAAGGCTGGCGCTTGCGGGCGCGGAACACATCCAGAATGCGCCAGCGCGTCATCTGCAGCAGCCAGGCCTTGAACGAGCCCGCACGCGGGTCGTACTGCCCCTTCTGCACCTGACGGGCGATGGCGATGACGGTTTCCTGCACCACATCGAAGGCCTCCTCGCGGGTGAGGCCCGCCTTGGTGCCGACGCTGAAAATGAGCCGCCAGTAGGTCTGGTAGAACTCATTCCACGTCTTCTGGTCCTCCCAGTTGTTCAGACGCTCGATCAGGCTCTTGCGGGTTTTCTCCCACAGGCCTTTCTCTTTCTTCACGTCTTCCGGGATCGGAATGTCTTGTTCTGGCTCCGGCTTGCTCATTGCGCGCTGATTTTCAACGGATGAGCCGCCCTGTCAAACCTTAGGAACTCAACAAGCGTGGAGATTTTCGACGAAAGAGAATCCATTTCACTGGCGGGGGACACCAACGCGGAACAATCAGAGCGGTTCATATCACTCATGAAGTCATTTCATCCTTCCGGCCAGCGGGACAAAGCATCGCGGGTTGCCATCAGGGAGGGGCGGGCTAGTCTGGCCGTCCTGCGTCGGCTTTGTGGCGCAGTCCCTGCTTTAAAACCATGCCCGAACTGGAAAATCCCTTTCAAGAGACCCTGCTCTCACGTCATCGTGCGGAACCCTGCACCGTGGTCATTTTTGGCGCCACGGGCGACCTCACCCACCGCAAGCTCATCCCGGCCATCTACAACATCGCCGCCTGTGGCGATCTGCCGCCGCAGTTCAAGGTGGTGGGCTTTGCCCGCCGGGACAAAACGGACGAAGGCTTCCGTGCCGAGCTGGAGGAGGGGAACCGCAAAAACAGCCGCCAGGGCCACAACGACGAGCTGTGGAAGAGTTACGCGCAGTGCATCCACTACCACCGCAGTGAGTTCGAAGATCCTGCCGGCTATGTGCAACTCAAATTGCTGCTCGACAAATTTGACCAGGAGCGCGGCACCCCGGCCAACCGCCTTTTTTACCTCGCTTCCGCTCCAGAAGCCTTCAAACCGATCCTCGAGATGATCCGCGCCGCCGGCCTGAACCAGGGCGTGGGCGGCAAGTGGGCTCGTGTCGTGTGTGAAAAACCCTTTGGCAAGGATCTCGCCACCGCGCGCGGCCTGAATGCCGTGGTCGCCGAGACCTTCGAGGAAAAGGACACCTACCGCATCGACCACTATCTCGGCAAGGAAACCGCGCAGAACATCATGGTGCTGCGTTTCGCGAACTCCATCTTCGAGCCGAACTGGAACAGCCGCTACATCGACCATGTGCAGATCACCTGTGCCGAAAACCTCGGCATGGAAGGTGGGCGCGGCGGTTACTACGACACCGCCGGGGCACTGCGTGACATGGTGCAGAACCACCTGTTCCAATTGCTCACCCTCGTGGCGATGGAACCACCGACCGATTTGAGCGCCGACTCTGTGCGCGATGAAAAAGTGAAGGTCATCCGCGCCCTGCGTCCGCTCGTCGGGCCCGAGGCCGTCGGCAAGAACGTGATCCGCGCCCAATACACCGCCGGCAGCGTCGATGGCGTGCCGCGCGTCGGTTACCGGCAGGAGGATCGCGTCAATCCCGAGTCCAAGACCGAGCCGTACGTCGCATTGCGAGTCATGATCGACACCTGGCGCTGGCAGGGCGTGCCATTTTACATCCGTGTGGGCAAGCAACTGCCGAAGAAGGCCACGGAGATCAGCGTGCATTTCAAAAAGCCGCCGCAGGTGCCCTTTGCCACCAGCAACATGCTCAAGAACAGCGAGAACACCCTCGTCATCCGCATTCAGCCAGATGAGGGCATCGCCCTGCGCATCCTGTGCAAGCAGCCGGGTCAGGCGCAA
>CAMCWM010000375.1 GCA_945882215.1 Akkermansia muciniphila
AAGTAATCTGAGGGACGTGCAAGGCACTTTTCGCACGGTTTGCGAGAAGTGCGCGCTGGCGCTTTATAGGGTTGTGCTGCATGGTCAGTTCTGAAATACCACTCCACGCCATCCACCGTGCCTCATTCCCCCCGAAAATCTATCCAGCGCATTGGTCTGGTCGAAGACGATCCAGTTTATCGCGCTTATACCTCCAGCCTGCTCAAGAACAGACCGGAAGTCGAACTGGTGCATGCCTGGGAAAGCGCCGAGGCCATGCTGGCGGACACTCGTTTTTTGCTTGTGGATCTGCTCTTCATCGATCTGGAACTTCCCGGCATCAGCGGACTGGAGTTGGTCTCCCGCTTGAACATGCTTCAAAATCCTCCGAGTTGCGTGGTTCTCACCTCCTCCATTGAATCTGAGAATGTCATTTCGGCCATACGTGATGGTGCATCAGGCTATCTGATCAAGACTTCGGACTCGCAAACCTTTCTGGAGAGTCTGCGGCAAATGATCATGGATGGCGTCAGCCTGAGTCCACAGGTTGCTCGCATGCTGCTTGACGAATTCCGCCTAACACCGCACCAGCCCGCAGCCAGGCATCTTGCCCTGAAAATTCTTACCTCCCGCGAGCGCCAGGTTCTGGACGCCATGGTCACACATGGCAGTGCAAAGGGCATGGGTGAGGCACTGGGCCTCAGCCATGAGACCGTGCGCGTTCACATGAAAAAAATCTATCAGAAGCTGCACGTGAATTCGAAGTCCGAAGCTCTGGCGGTGCTGGCGCAGGAAACCCAGAGCTAATTTACACTTCTTTCATGGTCCGCTGAAGCACCGCCACAGATTGTTGGAGATGATTATCGAAATCTTCTAGAAGACCTGCAGCGACACGTTTGTCATTGCCAATCGCCATCTCCAAAGACGTGCACGCATCCATGAGCGAACGCATGCCAAAGATGGAACTTGCCCCGCGCAGCGCGTGGGCCTCCTTGCGCGCGGCTACCGTCTGGCCGCGCTTCAGGGCCGCCAGGAGTCGCTGATGGCGGCCCGGGGCTTCCTCCAGCCAGATGTCCGCCAGCTTGCGGGCTTCCACCGCTCCAATCTGTGCCGTCAGTGGTCCCAGAGGATCAGTCACGGCAGCAGGCACCGTATTCCCGGCAGTACCTTCCGCCGCACCAGGCTGCCGCGAAATACCGACCAGCAGTCGCTCCAGCGATCCGGCACTGAAGGGCTTGGACAGATACTCGTCCATGCCTGAGGCAAAGCAGCGCTCCCGCTCTTCAGGCAGCGCGCTCGCCGTCATTGCGATGACCTTGCATCGTCCCCGTCTTTGCTGTTTGCCACGCCGGCTTTCCCACTGGCGGATTTTTCGAGTGGCCGCATGGCCGTCCATGATCGGCATCTGGCAATCCATGAGCACGACGTCAAAAGGCTCTTTATGAAATGCTGCCACAGCTTCCTTGCCATTAACGGCCACCACCGTTTTGCACCCGAGATCATCCAGCAGCAGACAGGCCAGACGTGCATTGATGCGATTGTCTTCCGCCACCAACACGTTGAGCCCCAGCGCCAGCCGGTGCGTCGAGGAGGTTTTGCCTTCCGCAGATGGCACAGCCGCAGGCCAGACAGCCCGCCGCAGGGCCTGGCGGCGCAAAGGCATAGTGACCGCCTGCACCTCCGCAATTGCTGCGCCTGCTTCATAGATCCCCGAACCGATAAGCACCACCTGCCACCGATTCAAGACTGCCCCATTTGGATGCGCAGCTCGCTTCTTTACAACCGTCGCAGGCATCCAGGCGGCATCCATCACCAGCACCTCATCTGCTGCACGTCCCGAGGCCAGATGCTTGCGGATTTGCACACGTTTTAATTCATGGAAATCCACGCCCGGCGCGGCCAGAGCGGCGCGGATGCTCTCCCGCACACGCGGTGATGCGTAGGCGATCCACACTTGCCGCAGCTGGACCTGCTGTGCGGCAAACCGCGCAGGTTCTTCAGGCCCGGCACGAAGCGGCACGCGGAACCAGAACTGAGAGCCGCCCCCTGCCGCGGTCTCCACATCGATGCTTCCACTCATCGCATCCACCAGCTTCTTGGAAATGGCGAGCCCGAGGCCCGTGCCGCCAAAGCGCCGTGAAAGAGAGGTGTCCACCTGGCTGAAAGGTTTGAACAAGCGCTCGTGCGCCGCGTCTGGCAGTCCGATTCCTGAGTCCTCCACGCGAAACTCGATCTGATCCCCCACGTCTGACACACGAATGGTCACATGCCCCTTCTCAGTAAACTTGACCGCATTGCCAGCTAGGTTCAGCAGCACCTGGCGCAGGCGCCCTGCGTCTCCGCGAATCACCTCCGGCAATTCGGGGGCAAGGATGGTGGTCAGTTCCAGCCCCTTTGATGAGGCCTCATGGAAGAGCAGATCCACCACGCCCTCGACCAGTTCATCCAGCTTAACCGGCTGCTCGACCAGTTCGATCTGACCAGCTTCGATCTTCGCGAAGTTGAGGATGTCGTCGATGATATTCATCAGCGCGCCGCCACTGTGGTAAACAGCATCCACCATCTCCGACTGTCTTGTATCAAGCTGGCTCATTTTAAGCAGACCGGCCATGCCAATGACACCGTTCATGGGTGTGCGGATTTCATGGCTCATCATGGCCAGGAATTCGCTCTTCGCGCGGCTGGCCGCCTCCGCCTTGTCACGTGCGGCGCGCAGTTCCTCCTCGATCTGGCAGCGGCGCTCATCTTCACGCCGCGCCACGATCATGCTGCTCACCGCGGCGAGAAATGGATCCAGTTCCCTGAGCCCGTCCTTGTCATATCCATCCGGGCAGTTGGCCAGACCGATGAGCCCCACCATCTCCAGCCCGTTGTAAACCGGCAGGCCTAGGAAAGTGTGAATGGGGGGATGTCCAGGCGGAAGCCCGCCACGGCGTGGATCACTCGCAGCATCATTCGCAATAACCACATCTCTGGTGACCAACGCCGCTCCGAAAAGCGACTTCAGATTGCGGAACTCGAGTCCATTCGGCCTCATCGATTCCATGTGTTTCCGAATTTCGTCATTCCATGAAATGTCTGTCAGCGAATAGGAGCGAAGATAGGGCTGACCCAGCTCATCCTTCAACACTTCGGCAATGAAGCCAAATCCGCTGTGGGTGTGCCGCACGACGACATCCAGCAGCTCGGTGAATACCGCCCCCAGATCCGTGGTGCCGATGAAGTGCTCCTGCGCCGAGCGAATGCCATTGAGCAGTTCAGCACACCGCTTCGCAGCCTCCTCGGACTGGTTGCGGATGTGGATATCCATCTGCGTGCCGATCATCCTCTCCGGTTTACCTTCTTTGGTGAAGGAAACAATGCGCCCCACATCCTGCACCCATTTCCATGAGCCGTCTTTGCAAAGCAGACGGTGCTCGCAGAGATAGTCCGGCGTCTCGCCGCCGAGGCACTTGTTCATCGCGTCCATCACAGACGGCAGGTCGTCCGGATGCACGCGCGAGGCCCAGCTGTCCACGTGCTGCGGCCATTCGCCCGGCTCATAGCCCAGCATCTGCTGAAGCCGGTCTGTGTAGAGGACATGGCCGCTAATGATGTTCCAGTCCCATACGCCCAGACCATTGTTTTGCAGCGCAAAGTGCCAGCGCTCCTCAGTTTGCTGAAGTGTGCGCTGGGTCTCCACCAGCTCAGTAAT
>CAMCWM010000376.1 GCA_945882215.1 Akkermansia muciniphila
GCTCGTCCTCGCCCTGCATGGCAAGAGCCAGAACAATGAAAACGGCCCGCAAGTCGGCGGCTGGATGAAGAGCTTCACGAAGGAGGAACGCTACAAGAAGAATCCGTGCATCGTCGTCGCGCCGCTGTGCTACCAGCCCTACGGCGGCACCGGCGGCGGCTGGAGCGACAAACCGGGCACGGAGGTCGTCTCGCTGGTCAAGGAACTGCTCAAGTCGCTGCCGATCGACAAAAACCGTGTGTATTGCGTCGGCTACTCGATGGGCGGTTTCGGCACGTGTCATCTCATCAACAGTGAATCGCGTCTCTTTGCCGCTGGCGTCGCGGTGGCGGGCTGCACGGGTCCGGAAACGGCGAACACCTTCAAGAAGGTGCCACTGTGGCTGTTTCACGCCGCGGACGACGCGACGGTGAAAGTGGACTACTCACGAGCACTCGCGGAAGAGCTGAACCGCGACAAGGACTGCAAGTACACCGAGTATCCCACCGGCGGCCACGGCATCGTGGGCAAGGTCTTTGAAGAGGAAGAGTTGCATATCTGGCTTTTTGCGAAGGGTGTGGCGGTGGTGAAGTGATCCCCGCAGAGCCGTTGTGGAAAAATCATTCCCTTCTTCGGCAGCCCATGCCATGCTCCGCGCCGCCATGCGTATTCAACCGACCCTCTATGCCTCGTGGCTGGCTCTCGTGATGCCAGTCTGCCTTTCCGCCGAAGAGGCGAAGCCGACCAAGCCCGAATCACCACCATCGGAGAAGAAGGAAGACAAGGCCGACGAGAAAAAAGACGCGAAGAAGCCGGAGGACGACAAACCGGTGGTGACGGAGGGCAAGGCAACGATTGGCGGCAAGGAGATCGAGTACGAGGCGAAGGCGGGGACGCTGCCGATTTTGAAACCGGACGGCAAGCCGTCGGCGCAGGTGTTTTACACCGCCTACACGATGAAGAACGCAGGTGATGTGACCAAACGCCCGGTGACGTTCTGCTTCAACGGTGGACCGGGCAGCAGCTCGGTGTGGCTTCATCTGGGAGCTTTCGGGCCGAAGCGGGTGGATCTGCCTGCGGACGGCCTGACGCCGCCAAAACCGCCGGGCGGGCTGGTGAACAATGAATTCTCGCTTCTGGATGTGACGGACCTGGTTTTCATCGATCCGGTAAACACGGGTTTCAGCCGCGCGGAGGATCCAAAGAACGTGAATGAGTTCCTCGGTGTGCAGGAGGACATCCAGAGCGTGGGCGAGTTCATGCGCCTGTGGGTGACACGGGAGCAGCGCTGGCGGTCGCCAAAGTTCATCGCGGGCGAAAGCTATGGCGGCATCCGCGGCGGCGGGCTGGCGCAGCACCTGCAGCAGCGGCACCGCATGTATCTGAACGGGATCATCATCGTGTCGGGCCTGCTGGACTACGCGACGCTGATCTCAGGGCCACTGAATGAGACGCCGTATCTCGTGGGGCTGCCGACGATGACGGCGGCGGCGCACTATCACAAGAAGCTGCCGCCGGATTTGCAGACGGATTTCAAGAAGGCGGTGGCCGAATCGCGAGAGTTCGCGTTCGGTGAGTATGCGTCCGCGCTGCTCAAGGGCAACGATTTGACGAAGCCAGAGCGTGAGGCGGTGGTGAAGAAACTGGCGCGGCTGACCGCACTGGAGCCGAAGTTGATCGAGGAGCAGGAGCTGCGGATCGACAGCGGGGTCTTCCGGGAAATGCTGCTGCGGAAGGAAAAGCTGGTGCTGGGGGCTTACGATGCGCGTGTGACGGGTCGCGACGGCGATGAGTCGGAGAATCACCCGCAGATCGAGCCCTTCATGCGCGTGGTGGGCAGCATCGCGGCCGCCTCGATGAACGCGTACCTGCGCGAGGAGCTGAAGTACGAGAAGGACCTGCCCTATGAGGTGCTGGCCTCGCAGCCGAACTGGAATCACGGCAAGGGGAACAGCTACACGAGCGTGAGCGGCATGCTGGCTGACGCGATCCGGCAGAATCCGCATCTCAAGGTGCTGGCGCTGGTCGGCTGGCGGGACTTGGTGACGCCGCCGGACAACATGATGCTCAGCGTGCGCCAGATGCGCCTGCCGGATGAACTGAGGGGAAACATCGAGTTCGCTGAATATGAATCCGGCCACATGATGTACACGAACCGCCCGGACATGGAGAAAATGCATGCGGACATCGTGGCCTTCATCGCGAAGGCATTGAAGTAGTCTCTGGCGACCCTGGGACAAATATCGAGATCCGACAGGGATCTGCCCACCACTAGGACACGGGTCCAAAAACTGTTCAATAGAACAAATTTAGTCGTTCAGACCCAACTCGAGGCAGCCAAAATGTTCCGTTCCCGGCCGGGAAGTGCACCATCTATGCATCAAGGCTTGCCGAAAAGGCGAAAAAACGGCACAATTTGTCTAATTGAAGGATGTCCCGGCACGTTCGTGCCAGCGGAAGTCCCACATACTTCACTTTTACACCACCATGAAACAAACCACGAAACTGCTCAGCAGCCTCTTCGTCACCGCTCTTTTTGCGACTTCCGCTTTTGCGGAAATTCGCACTTGGACTGACACCAAGGGCCGCCAAGTCACTGCCTCATTCATCGGACTCGATGGTGAGAACATCATCCTGCAAACCGCCGACGGTGCCACCCATAAGTTCCCGCTGACCAATCTGTCTGCGGAGGATCAGACGCTGGCAAAAACCATGAAGCCTTCAGAGCAGCCAGTGATGCTAGCGAACGCCACCGTCGCTCAGGCATCGGCTGCTGTTGACCGTCTGGTCGCCGCAGGCCTTGTGCGCGCCAATCCTGAGCGCACCAAAGGAGGCAAGAAGCCGATCACTGGTTTCAATCCCTTGGCCAATGATGAGCAGTTCGTGCGCCGCGTGTATCTCGACATCGTAGGCCGTATTCCGAACCACACAGAGACCACGCAGTTCATCCAGGATTCCAATCCGAACAAACGCGCCAAGCTGATCGACATGCTGCTCGACAGCCCTGGCTACAACAGCCACACGTTCAACTACTTCGCAGAAATGCTGCGTGTGAAAGATCGCCTAGAGCAGGACAATCTGCGCGGGATTCCCTACATCAACTGGATGCAGGATCAGATCTCCAAAAACCGTCCGTGGAATGAGATGGTTTATGACATGCTGACCGCCAGTGGCAAAATGTGGCACAATGGCGCTGCTGGTTATCTGCTCCGCGATGCTGGCATGCCCTTGGACAACCTGGCTAACACTCTCGCCGTCTTCCTCGGCACCGATGTGGCCTGCGCCCAGTGCCACGACCATCCATTCTCCGACTGGACCCAGCACCAGTTCTACGAAATGGCTTCTTTCTTTGGTGCTACGACCACCAACATGCGCACAGCCCAAGCCCGGAAGAAAGGCAAAGAATCTCCCGGCATGATGATGAATGCGATGAATGATTTGATGCCAAAGATTGAGGAGATGGTCACCAAAAGCGGCCAGGACATCAAACGTATCCGCAATGGCATCCAAAACTACATGGGAGCCAACCGTAACATCGTCGGTGATACGGACACCAACAGTACGAAGCTGCCGCATGACTACAAGTATCCGGATGACAAACCAAACGCACTCGTCGAACCCAAGTTCATCACCTGGACCAAA
>CAMCWM010000377.1 GCA_945882215.1 Akkermansia muciniphila
TCATGTCCGCTGCATCCGAAGATCATGGCGAATGGAATTATCAGGCTCGATGAGGGCTGGCGACTCGATGAGGGCCACCGGCTGGATGAGCCGCCGAACGTTCCGGCACCCGTGACACCTCTGCGGAAACGGCGGCGCTCCAACACTAAATCCAACACAACCACGATTATGCCTGATTACATTCCTTCCAAACGTGAACAACGCCGTGCCTGGCTGCAAAATCTCAGTGCGAAAGCCGCCGCGCAAGTGGTGGCAGGCGGCGGTACGGCCCCCGTGGCCACGAGCCTGACGGCGGCGGCCGACGCGATTATCGCGGCCTACGACGACACCGACTCGGCCAAGACGACGCTCGACGGCAAAAAGGCCGTGGAAACCGACACGGAGGGCACGCAACTCGGCATCATCCGTGGCATCCTGACCACGCTGAAGGTGCTGCCGAACTGGAAGTCCTCCGGCGCGGACGCGCAATTGCAGTCCTCGTCGTCGAGTTCCCAGTTTGATCCGAGCACCTACAAACCGGTGCTCAGCGTGGAGATGAAGGGCGGCCTTCTCACACTGGAGTTCAAGAAGAAGGGCGTGGATGCGCTGGCGATTTACGGCCGTCTGCGCGGCTCGCTGGGCTGGACGAAGCTCGGCGTGGACACCTCCTCGCCCTACATTGATGGCCGGCCGCTGGCGACGCCGGGTGTGGCGGAGATCCGCGAGTACATGGCGCGCGGCATGATGGATGACGAGGAGATCGGCCTGGAGAGCGACATCGTGAGCATCGTCTTCGGGGGCTAGGGGTAGGGACACGCTGCGCCGTGTCCGACTTCAAGACGGGGACGCGGCGCAGCGCGTCCCTACCAGTCCGATTCCAGACGGGGAGACGTGGAGAGCGGCTGCGCCGCGAAACTCTGAGCCTCCCGGTCTCCTCTTCTCAAACTCTCCAAGTCTCCACCACTCCTCCACTCCCTTTCGAGGGCGACTTCCAAACCAACCAAACCCAGACCGCACAGGGACTGTGCGGACCACTATGTACGATCCCAACATTCCCGCTGACCATGCGGACCTTACCGGCGCGATGTTTCGCGGCCAGTTCAACGGCCTCAAAGATTTGATCGACGCGCTGCAATCGATCACCGGTGCGGTGGTCGATGACGTGAACACGCTGCCTGCGGGTGATCCGGCGGCGGTGGATCTCAGCGTGGTGGATGGCGTGCTGCACTTCAGTTTCAGCATCCCACAAGGCGTGGATGGCAGCAACGGCACGCCCTTTGCGGCGGCGGTGGTGGATGAGGTGAACACCCTGCCATCGGGTGAACCGGCCACGGTGGAGGCCAGCTTCGACGGCTCCACCGTTCACCTGATTTTTGGAATTCCGGCGGGTGCGGATGGCAACAGCGGCAACGATGGCCCGCCGTTTGCCAGCGCGGTGGTGGATGCGGTGAACACGCTGCCTGCCGGGGAGCCGGCCACGGTGGAGTCCAGCTTCGACGGCTCCCAGGTTCATCTCACTTTCGGCATTCCGGCAGGCGCGGATGGCACCAGTGGCAACGATGGTGCGCCGGGCGAGGTGTCGCTTCAGCAGCTCGATGACGCGATTGCGAGCACGAGTGCCAGCAGCAATGGCGTGAACCTGCTCGGCATGAGCGTGAGCGATCCGCCGACGCAGGGCGAGATGCAGGCCATCGCCGACAAGCTGGATGAGCTGATCACCGCGCTGCGGCGCTGAAAACCTGGGCGATTACTTCGCGACAACGCCCGCACGGTCGGACGTGAGCACCTGCTGCAACGGCTTGGGATACACGCCGAGGATGAGAATGATGACGGCGAGAACTCCGGCGACGGACTGATTTCGCCATGACCATCATCCCAAAATGCCGCGGCAAGGCAGGGCTAGGGAACGGCAAGATCGGCGGAGACTTGGAGACCGTTAAGCCTAGGCTAAGACCAGTCATCCGCCTGCAACCATGAAATTCTGCACCAAATGCGGCGTCCAGCTTCCTGATGAAGCGCACTTCTGCACGGCCTGTGGCGAGACACAGGACGCACAGCCAGCCACCCAAGCGCCCGCGCCGGTGGTCGGCACAACGCCGTCGCCCATCCAACCGGCTGCTCCCGCGAAAAAACGGCTCTCCGGTTGTGCCATTGCCGCCATCATCACTGGAGCCGTGGCGTTGCTGGGGATGATTTTCCTCGTGGGTCTCTGGCTGCTGGCCAGCAGCCTGACGGGCGACTTGGTGAAGGCCACGGAGGACTATCTGGCGCTGCTCAAGCGCGGAGAAACGCGCGAGGCCTATGAGATGGCCGCCTCCGGGCTGCGGAAGGAAACCAGCCTGACGCAGTTCAACAAGGTGGTATCCCAGTTCCCCATCCTTTCGCGCCATACCAGCTTCAAGATCAACACGCGCAACTTCGAGAACAACATGGGCGCGGTGACCGGCGAGTTGAGCGATGCTTCAGGCAACCGGGCGGAAATCGAGTTTGTGCTGGTGAAGGAACAGGGCGTCTGGCGCGTGCTGATGCTGCATGTGAAAATGATCGCCTGCCTGCCGCCTGGAAGTCATGAAGGTCGGCTTGTACTGGGCCTGAATCCAAGTGGGGACGCTTCATGCTGATCGCCAGATCCTGCCATGAGCTTGTTTCTCACATACCTTCGAGACGGCACCTCTCCCCACCGGTTGGGATCGGCGCATCCCGATTGGCTCGCCGCGCCGGACACGCCCCTGCCTGACGACACGACCGGCTCGGAGGGTCGTGTGCTTGTGGAGAAATTGATCGCCTGCCTTGATCGCGACGAAGCGCTCCGGGAGTTTCGGCCCCTCGTGGTTCTCACGGGACTCGATCTGGCGCAGGACGGGTGCGCGTCGCTCTTCGGTTATGCCGACCGTGACAAGCAGATCAGTATCGTTTCCACCTTCCGTCTCGGGCACCCTGATCCGGCCTGGGCACAGTTGCGGTTGGAGAACGTCATCCTTCACGAAAGCGGTCATCTCCGTGGTTTGCCTCATTGCCGCCAGCAGGGATGCCTCATGCATCCCGCACGCGATCCAGAAGATCTCGACGGGAGATCGGCGGAGCCCTGTTCCCGCTGTTCGCGCCGACGATCCCTCTCCAGCGCCCTCTTCCATCGGGCGGCGGCGGTTTTTTTCCTCCTCCTTGCCTTCGCTGGAGTCAACCTCGCGGATACGCTGCTGCGGCCCGCGCCCCTCGCTCCCTTTACTGCGGCTGTCGGATCGTCTGAACTTCTCTTCTTTAACGGGACACCCGTGGAGTTCAGTTCCTCGCTCGTTGATCCCGCCGATGCCCCCCGGGAACTCAACCGCCTCTTCATGATGCTCACCCCTCCCTCCCTTGGCGTGAGGACTCATGACCTCCACGAGGCGGCGGTCCTTTCGGGGGAAAGGGAAATCCTCCGGGTTCGTCACGATCAAGCGGCGGTCGAGGCGGGCAAACTGGCCGCGCAGTTGAACGCACTGATCGAGGCCAAGGGAACCCGCTCCTCCCTCTGCGCGGAATGCCATCTCGCGCGCAAACCCGAAGTGCTTGAGGCCGCCCAAGGACGCAAGTGGGGCATCGGCCCATTCTAACATTCCGA
>CAMCWM010000378.1 GCA_945882215.1 Akkermansia muciniphila
GTGCGGACCACTTTGCTCGCACAACTCGCGAGAGATGCCTGCGAACTAACACGTTCCATGTGGCCTATGAACCGCCGCCGTTTCCTCCAGAAGTCCCTCGCCGCCTCTGCTTACGTTTCTGCACCCGCCATCCTAAGCGCGAAGTCGCCGAACTCGATGTTTCAGGTCGCGTCAATCGGCGTGGGAGGCATGGGCGGGAACACGATGATGAGCGTTCTGCAGCATCCGAAGGTACGCATGGTCGGCATGTGCGACGTGGACTCGAGGACGTTGGAACTGGCGACGAAGGGCATGTCGTCGCGTCGGAAGGAGCATCAAGACCCTGCGGCCAAGGAACGTCTCGGCGAGGCGGCGACGTTTCGTGATTATCGCGAGATGCTGTCCAAACTGGGCGACAGCATCGACGCGGTGACGATCGGCACGCCTGATCACATGCATGCGGCGATGGCGGTGAGCGCGTTGCGGGCAAAGAAGCATGTCTATTTGCAGAAGCCGCTCACGCATCACATCCACGAGGCGCGGATTCTCGGCGCAGAGGCTGCGAAGGCCGGGGTGACGACACAGATGGGCACGCAGGGGCATTCGAGCATCGAAACCTCACTCGCGGTCGATCTCATCAAGAGCGGGGCCATCGGCAAGGTGAAGGAAGTCATCTGCTGGGAGAACAAGAAGGCGAGTTGGTGGCCCAAAGTCACCGAACGCAAACCCCAGGCCGATCCGGTGCCTGTGAACATCGACTGGAACCTGTGGCTCGGTGTCGCCAATGAGGTGCCGTTTCTCGCGGATGCCTATCATCCGTCGATGTGGCGCTCGTGGGCAGACTTCGGCGTCGGCATGATGGGGGACATGGGCTGCCACTACTTCGATGTCGTCTTCGCCTGTCTCGGTCTCGCCGCGCCGACGCGTGTGCGTTGTCTCGACGAAGGCAGCAAGGGCGATCTCTACGCACAGAAGCGTCATCTCGAACTCGAATTCCCCGGCACGCCGCTCACGGCGGGCGACAAGATCAAGATGACCTGGATGGACGGCGGTTATCCATATGACAACCGCGTCATCAAGCCCAGCGTTCTCACGAAAGACACCCCGAGCGGCATTTTCTTCATCGGCGAGAACGGCGGTATCTTCAAACCGCATAGTCAGCGCCCCTGGCTGGTGCCCGAGGAGAAATTCACCGGCCACACCTATCCGAAGACACGCATCGCGAACCATTACACCGATTGGGTGGATGCCTGCATGAAAGGCGAGAAGGCGGCCACCGATCTGCCGACTTACGGCTGCCCGGTCACGGAGGCCGTTTTGCTCGGTGTGCTTTCCGAGCGCAATCCGGGTGATTGGATCGAATGGGACGCAGCGGCTGGCAAAGTCACGAACAAGCCGGAGCTGAACGCCCAGCTCACGCGGAAGTATCGCGATGGGTGGAGTGTCGAGGGCTTGGGTTGATGCTCGACGCCCATGTTGCTTAACATCCACAAAGCAACCGCAAAAAACAGCGCAAGATGATCATCGCAGACGTTGCGCTTATGCAATGCCGCCGTAGCATCCGGGGTTCATGAGCGCGCACGAGCACAAACCAGACTCACGTCTGAAGCAGGCCGAGAAGATCGCCACCCATCCCGAGCAGTACAAAGTCTGCGAAGGCTGCGGCTCCATCGTGGTCACCCGTGCGGTGACGTGTCCGAGCTGCCATGCCTACATGTTCGACAACACGCCCGTGCGCGTGATCGCTCAGGCGAAGGAACTGGCCCTGCGTGCCGCGAACTCGGTGCTGGCGTCGGATTTGTCGTGACGGAGCGCGAGTATTCTACTCGCCTGACATTCCTGCCGTGTGGAAGGCTGCCAAAAGGTGGAAAAGGGAATGGCGTGAACAAATTGTACATGCTTGGCGAGACAAGTGGCGAGTAGGCTTCGCCATACTCGCGCTCCACGATTCAACGCGCTGGCATTTCGTTCGATGCTTCACCACGCAACAGCTTGCCGAGCATGCCTGTGAGCCAGAGATAATGATCGTTCGGCAGATCAGGCTCGGCAAGGAATCGACTGTCACCCACGGGAGGCTGGTTCATTGTTTTGAAAATCGCTGTGCCTTCATCCAGCTCGTCAAACATGGCGACGTAGAGCATCTGCGAGCCGGCTTGTTTCGCAGCCACGGCTTGTGACCAGAGAAACTGGCCGCCAAGACGTGGAATGGCATCGAACTTGGCCTCCTGGCCGCGTGACTTGGAGAGGTTTTGCCAGCTAAAGCCGGGGAAGATCACGGGCAGGTAGTCGAGCTTGCGCTCCGCACACCACGCAACGTCCGGCTTCAAGGTTTTCTCGATTCGATTGGCCGCGTCCTGCGGCGTGCCGAGTCTTCCCACAGCCCACGGGCTGACGATGTCGGCACGGGCGATGAGTTCGTGGAGCTTGGGATCTTTGATGCAGTCGTGATCGAGCGTGCGCCAGTAGTAAGGCACGCCGAGCATGATGGCGCAGCCGTCATCGTGCAAAAACTTGATCAGACGTGACCATTCATCCAGCATCGGCGCACGGTCGTTGAAGCCGAGGCCCCAGAGGGCGATGAGTGGCTTGCCGTGATGATGGAAGTAAGCGGAGCCATCGCGGTCGAGGCGTTTCTCGGTGATGAGGCGCTTCCAGTCGTCGATCACGAGTTGGATGCCGTCTTCCTTGATGCCGCTGAGGTCATACATGAGCGTCCAGCCGCGTCCGTTGGCTTTGGCGGCGGTCTGGCAGTGCGCGAGCACCTGGTCCATCGGTTTGCGGAAGCGTTTGTCGCGTGTGGTGGTGGCGAAGCGCTGCACGAAGGCGCCGTCGATGCCGTAATCGCGCATCCATTTGAAATGAAGCTGCACCACGGACTCGCGCACGGAGCTGAAGACCTCGGCGGTGCGACCGTCGGCGTGCTTGAAGGGCGTGTCGAAGCGGTCCTGCGGCGGTAGTTCGCTCACATCCGGCCACATCTCGATGTGCGCATGGCCTGGCTCGAATTTTCCGCCAGCGGCGTAGTGATGCCAGCCGTTGTTGCTGCCGTCGCCCTCGCAGCGAAACCAGCCTTGGTAGCCGCAGACGACCTTGCCGAGGACCGTGCTGGTATCGACAACTTGGGCGTGAACGCAGCAGGTGAGCAGGGAAAGCAGCGCGAGAGATTTGATCATGCGGATGTTTTCATTGACGGACGGGAGGCGTCAAGGTGTGATGCTGCTCGTATGAAACGACGCGCATTTGTGGGTTCCCTGGCCGCATGGCCAGTCTTTGCGGCCACGCCGGAGAAATCGGAGGAGAAGTCGATTCGCGGCATCGCGGAGGGATTTCTTCGTGAGCATGGCATTCAGGGGATGAGCATCGCCTATGGCCGGGATGGGAAGATCGAATTCGAGCAGGGCTATGGCTTTGCGGATTCAGAAGGCAAGGAAGCGGTCACGCCGAAGCACCGCTTCCGCATCGCCAGCATCTCAAAGCCGATCACGGCCACGGCGGTGATAATGACCGTCGAGAAAGGCCAGTTGAAGCTGGACAGCAAGGTTTTCGGCCCGCAGGGCATCCTCGGTGGC
>CAMCWM010000379.1 GCA_945882215.1 Akkermansia muciniphila
CAAAGGTGTCGTCAGCGGCCAGCAGCCACCGATCAAGCCCGCACCACCGAAGCTGTAGGAGCGCGAGTATTTTACTCGCCATTTGTCCGGCCCAGCGTTCTCGAATGCGATTGAGCGCTTTCGCTGCATCTCTAGCCGTGCGACGCGGCACCCGCTTGCATCGCTGAGCGAAGCACTGCGGGCAGGGGAAAGTCAGGCGAGTAGAATACTCGCCTCCAGTCTTGCCACTCGACAGGAAAGCCAGGCGAGTAGAATACTCGCGCTCCGCCATGTCCGACCACCCTCATCTCCGCACGCTCCTGCAACGCCGCATTGATCTCATCGCCGATCATGCGTTCCGGGATCGCGATGCGGCGGCGCATCTGGAGGCGCTCAAAAACGTCTCGGAGGAAATCATGACCGAGCATCAGCGCCTGCGCGCGCAACTGCCGCCACGGCTGAATCATTTCCTCACGCAGGCCAGTTTCTCGAAGGCACTGGAATATCTCGATAGCTCGGGAGACTGAACGCGTTCCAGTGGACCATGAACCGACTCCTGGCCCTGCTTTGCCTCAACTTCGTCGCCGTCGCTGCCTCTGCGGCCGACAAACCGAACATCATCTTCATCCTCTGCGATGACTTGGGCTACGGCGATGTGAAATGCCTCAATCCCGAGGGCAAGATCGCCACGCCGCACATGGATCGTCTCGCCAAGGAGGGCATGACCTTCACCGACGCACACTCTGGCTCCAGCGTCTGCACGCCGACGCGTTACGGCGTGATGACCGGTCGTTACGCGTGGCGGTCGAAGCTGCAAAGCAGCGTGCTTGGCGGCCTGAGCCCGCGTTTGATCGAGCAGGGCCGCATGACCGTCGCCAGCATGCTCAAGGAGCAAGGCTACTCGACCCACTGCGTGGGCAAATGGCATCTTGGCATGGACTGGGTGCGCAAAGGCGAGGTCACCGAACTCGGCATCGAATCAGAAGGCCAGGTGAACAACGTCGATTACACCCAGCCGATCACCAACGGGCCCACCAGCGTCGGCTTTGACACCTACTTCGGCATCAGTGCCTCGCTGGACATGGTGCCGTATTGCTTCATCGAAAACGACCGTGTGCCAGCAACTCCCACCGAGACGATGAAGCTCGCCATGAACGGCTCGGGCGGCAAGATGAGCTTCACCCGCGAAGGCCCCGGCTCCCCCGGATTCCGTGGTGAGGACGTGCTGCCTTCGCTCACGAAGCGTGCGCTGAAGATCATCGACGAGAAGTCCGCCGGAGCGAAGAAGGGCGCTCCTTTCTTCATCTACATGCCGCTGAACTCGCCGCACACGCCAATCCTGCCGAGCGAGAAATGGCAGGGCAAAAGCGGCATCAGCCTCTACGCCGATTTCGTCATGGAAACTGACGACGCCATCGGCCAGGTCATGCGCGCCACGGAAGCAGCCGGCATCGCCAAGGACACGCTCATCATCGTGACCAGCGACAACGGCTGCTCCCCGCAGGCGAACTTCCCCGATCTCATCGCGAAGGGTCACAACCCCAGCGGCGTCATGCGCGGCCACAAGGCGGACATCTTTGATGGCGGCCATCGCGTGCCTTTCATCGCGCGCTGGCCCGCGAAGGTCAAAGGCGGCCAGACCACGGGCCAGTTGACCTGCCTCACCGATTTCACCGCCACCGCTGCTGAAATCGTCGGCGCGAAACTTCCCGAGAACGCCGCCGAGGACAGCTTCAGCTTCCTACCAGTGTTGCTGGGCGAATCCGGCAAGGCCACACGTCAGAGCATCATCCATCATTCCATCAACGGCTCCTTTGCGTTGCGTGAAGGTGCGTGGAAACTTGAACTCTGCGCCGGTTCCGGCGGTTGGAGCGATCCACGTCCCGGTTCGCCCGGCGAGAAAGGTCTGCCCAACACGCAGCTCTACAACTTGGAGAACGACATCGGCGAGAAGACGAACGTGCAGGACAAGAACCCCGAGATCGTCGCCAGGATGACTGCCCAGCTTGAAAAAATCGTGCACGATGGACGCAGCACGCCGGGGACGCCGCAGCAGAACGCGGTCGAAGTTGTCCTGCGTAAACCGACTCCCATCGCGAAGGCGAAGAAGAAGGCCAAGTGAGCGGCGAATGACGAAACCAGAATGAGGAATATCGAATGAATGACCAATAACCGAAGGCGTTCGTCATTGGGATTTCGGTATTCCTTCGTCATTCGCCATTCTGGTTTCGTCATTTTTGATCTCCCTCCAACCCGTCAATTCGCCGCATTTTCCTCGTGCGTTCGTAAACCTGCCCGCTAACCTCGCGGCCTCGCTTCCCAAACCAAGCATCTACTATGAGCAACTCCGCACCCAAACTCCACAACGCGATGTGGCCCGGCCTCGTCGGCAAAGGCACAGGCGAAGGCCAGGAACCCCCGATCAGCCTTGAGCGCATGCTCGATCTCAGCGCCGCGGCCAACGTCGGCGGCCAGAAGTTCGAAGGCATCGACTACTTCCTGTTCCTGCCTCACACGAACCCCGAGGCCAGCGACGACGAACTCAAGAAGATCGCCGATCTCATCGCCAGCAAAGGCTTCAGCGTCGGCTCCCTCGTGGCTCCCGTGTGGCCCGGCACCGTCGGTGATTCCGCCATGGGCGACGACGCCCAGCAGGAGAAATTCCTCAGCGCCGTGAAAATGGCCTGCCGCATCGCAAAAATCTTCAATGCGCACGGCGTCCGCAAATACGGCGTCATCCGCATCGACTCCGCCGAGTTCGGCGTGGCCAAATGGCGTGAGAATCCGAAGGCCAGCACCGCCCGCATCGTGGACACCTTCAAGAAGGCCGCCCGCATCGCCGCAGACAGCGGTGAACGTCTTGCCGCTGAAGGTGAAATCTGCTGGGCCGGCATGCACTCGTGGAAAGACATGCTCGATGTCCTCGAAGGCGTCGGCATGCCAAACGCGCTCGGCTTCCAGGCCGACCTCGCCCACACCTATCTCTACACGCTTGGCTACAACGCGCCTGAGCATGCCTTGCTCAAAGAAGGCTACAGCGACGCTGAATTCTGGGCCGCCTACGAACAGATGACCGACAAGTTGCGCCCATGGACCATCGACTTCCACGTCGCGCAGAACGACGGCACCGTCCACGGCGCCGGATCGCACGACAAGACCGGCAAGCACTGCCAGGCTGACGATCCGAATGGCAAGCTCGACATCACCAAGGCCTCCGGCTACTGGCTCAAAGACGCCGCCGCCCGTGGCATCCAGCACATCTGCTGGGATGGCTGCATGTTCCCGAACGCCGTGCTCGAAACGCCGGACACCTGGAACAAGATCCTCGCCGCGATGATCAAGGTGCGCGACGCACACGGCTGGTAAACCAAAGTGGTCCGCCCAGTCCCCTGTGCGGCATCCATCACTCCCTCAACGCCGCAGAGCCTCCAAAGCTCTGCGGCGTCTTCATTTCGGCCCCGTGGGGACACTTCGCGGCGGGGAGACTCAGCAGTCACAGGTCCGCATGGCTCATCCTCTTCACAGGAGATAACGGAGA
>CAMCWM010000380.1 GCA_945882215.1 Akkermansia muciniphila
GCGAACGGGCAGGAGTTTGTGGTGCCAATCGACAGCCTCAGTCCGGCAGATGTGGCGTTCATCGAGACGGCCAAGGCACCGCCTGCGGCTCCGGGGGCGAAGATCCGCTACACGCTCGACAAGGGCGCGATGGTTACGCTGAACATCACGCGGCCGGATGGCTGGGTGGTGCGCGAGCTGCTGGTGGGAGCGCGGCAGAGCGCGGGTGCGCATGAGCTGTCGTGGGATGGTCGCGATAATCTCGGCTATCTGCTGCCGCCCGGACCTTATCAAAGCCGGATGGTGACGCATGATGGCATCACTTGGGACTATGTGACCAGCGTTGGCAACAGTGGCACGCCGCCATGGCCGACGCCGGATCGCAAGGGCGGCTGGGGCGGCAATCATGGGCAAAACATGGCGGTCGCGGTGGATGCTTCGGGTGCGTATCTGGGCTGGATTTCGACGGAGGGGCCGGGCTGCATCCTGAAGCGGTCGCATGACGGATCGAAAGGCATCTGGAGCACGACGCTGGGCCCTTTCGAGGGCGTGGCCTGTCTCGCCACGGATGGCACGCATCTTTATGGTGTGAATGGCACACGCCTGCTGGTGCTCGACAAAAGCACGGGAGGACAGATCGCCACGCTCGACATCAAGGCCGGTCCGCCCGGTGATGTCACCGCGCCGATTGCGCCGGAACTCACGAAGTTTTCTTGGAATTTCGCCACGCACCAGCCGCCGCCGAAGGGTGATCCGCTGGTCTGGGGACTCGCTGCGGGTGGTGGTCGTGTGTATGTGAGCCTGCCCTGGCGGGATGTGGTGGAGGTGTTTGAAGTCAGCACCAACGCGGGCGTGGTGACGCTCAAATCGAAGCCCGAGGAGAACATCGCCGTCGCCAAACCCGCCGGGCTGGCGCTCGATGGCAAAGGCAACCTGTTCGTCGTATCGGCCTCGGAAAAACGCGTGCTACAGTTCGACCTGAAGACGCGACAGGGCAAACCATTGCTCAAGGACTTGCAGTCGCCCTTCGCGCTCACCCGCGCGGACAGCGGCGTGATGTTCATCACCGAGACCGCTCCCGTGAATCAGATCAAGAAATTCAGTTCCGACGGCAGGCTGCTGGGCACTTTTGGAACCTTGGGCGGTCCGGTTGGCAGCGCGTATGCGCCCGAGAGCTACATGCAGCCGTGCGCCTTGGCCATGAACCCAGATGGCTCGGTCTGGTTCGTGGACGACCAGTTCAAGCGCATCGGGATCATCTCGTCCGAGGGGAAGCCGCTGTATGCGGGTTTTGGCTCGGTCAACTATGCGGCGGATTGCGCGATCAATCCGAATGATCCGAACGAGGTCTTCACCAGCATGTGGGGGGATCTGACGTTCCGCATTGATTATGCGAAGCCGGGATTGTCGCAGCCTGGGCGGCTGCTGCCGGTCAAGTGGAAGGGCGAATCCAAGGGCTTCAAAATGAACTTTGGGGCCAACCGACTGCTCTCGCACAACAACCGCACCTATGTGTGGACCGGCAGCGGCAACTGGAACGAGCGGGGTCTTTCGATTGTGGAGAAGGACCATCTGCGGCCGGTGATGTATTTCTATCCGCGCATCGTGGAGGAAGGCCCCGTCGCCGAACTTGCCAAACAACGCGGCGTCAAGTCGCGCGGCTGGAACTGCGACCCCACCGTGTGGTGTGATTTGAATGATGATGGCGCTGTGCAGGATGAGGAAATCCAGTTCGTGCCGATCCCCGGAGCCACGCACAGCCCACAGTATTTCGGCTTTGGCTATGGCGACATGATGAGCGACTTCACGCTAATCACTTACGGCTACACTTGGAAGCCCAAGGAATTCACCGCCGGCGGCACGCCCGTCTTCCGTGGCGAAGACATCAAGGTCTCGCAGGCGCACAACCCGGTCGTCTCATGGCATGAAGAATGCATGGGTGCCATGACGCTGCCCAACGGCGGCTTCATCGGTTTCTCCCATGCCAACGATCACGGCCTGCCGCTCGGCCAGGGTTTCTGGTCCGGGCGCTCCTCCGGCGAGGCGATCCGTGGTTACGATGCGGATTGGAAGTATCTCTGGCGTGTCGGCCAGAAGGCGCGGCGCGGCGCACGTCCCGGCGAAATCTATTATATGACTCGCAGCATCGGCACCATGGAGGACTGCGCCTTCTTCAGCGACGTGGAAGGCTGCGTCCACGTCGTGCATCAGGACGGATTTTATCTCCAGCGCGTGCTGCAGGACGGCTGGCACACGCGCGCAGTCGGCCCGGATGTGATCGGCATCGAAAACTTCTCCGGCTCGCTTTTCAAGCATCCGCAAACCGGCCGTCGTTATCTGAACATCTCCAGTTCCGAGGCGACGCACCTGTTTGAACTCAAGGGCTTCGAGTCCATCCGCAAGACACCGCCGCAGTCGTTCACACTCGACGCCGCTGTCATCGCTCCCGAAGTCGTGCAGAAATCAGCGAAGGGTGAGTATCAGATTTTGCGCGTGCCCGAGGGTTCCGTGCCAATGGCCGAGCACCAGGGCGGAGCCTTGCCGCAATCCGGGCTGAACTGGGTCACCGATGTCGCTCCGCTCATCATTTACCGCGATGGCAGACCGGCGGGCGAAGTGCGCATGCTCTATGACAAGGAGAACCTCTATGTGCTGGGCCACAGTTTGGACAATCGCGCTGAGGACACCGAAACTTTGCCACTCAATGCCGAAATCGTCGGCGGGAACCCCCTCACGGCGGGAGAGACGATGGTCGTGCTGTTGTCCGCGCCGTCAGCCCGTTTCCGTTATGTATTTTCCAAAGTCAGCACGTTGGGTGCGAGGGTCGTGATCCAATCGGACGGCAGTGACAAGTGGAAGGCCGCGCCGCGTGCGACCTCGCTGGGCCCCCCGCCTTTTTATTACGCCATGCCTTATCGCAACGGTGCCAGCTATCAGCTCATCATTCCCCTCGCAGGCGTGCTTCCCGCTGAAGACCTCAAAGCGCCCGTGCAGATCAAAATGGATGCGGCATTCCTCAGCACGGACCCCGCGACCAAGAAGGCGACGATCTCTTACTGGATCGGCAAAGACCCCAGCATGCAGAACCCCGCCGATGTGGGATTCACTCCCGAGGGCTGGGGCACGGCTGTGTTCATGCCGCAAGCCGTCAAAGGTGATTCCAGTGCAAGCGCCGTGGCCCAAAAGAGCGAAGGACTCACCGGCGCTGCCAATAGGTGGAAGACCGCCCGCAGTTACGCCATCGGCGGCCTTCCGCTGGCGGACGCACCTGCCAGCTTCCAAGTGGCGTGGGACGACGCGAACTTCTACGCGCAGGTCAAAGTGTCCGACCCCACGCCGCTGCAAAACCGCACCAGTGTCCCCGAGATGCTATTCAAAGGCGGCGATGCTGTGTCCTTGGTGTTCGGCAAATCCGGAACCGAAGGCACCGAACAGCGGATCGTGATTGCCGAAGTGGATCGCAAAACCAAAGCCGTCCTGTATCGCCCCGTATCGGCCACGAAGACGCCT
>CAMCWM010000381.1 GCA_945882215.1 Akkermansia muciniphila
AGTGACGAGATCCCCCGCGTGCTCGGCGGACTCGGCATTTCCATTCTTTCCACCCCGCGTGGCATCATGACTGGTGCCAAGGCCCGCAAGGCCAAAGTGGGTGGCGAACTCCTCGCCACCATCTGGTAAACCTCCAACCCGTCACAACCCTCATGTCACGCGTAGGCAAACAAATCATCTCCATTCCTGACAAGGTCAGCATCAAGATCGGCGACGACCGCTCGGTGCAGGTCAAAGGCCCCAAAGGTGAACTCGGCTGGACGCTTCCCCTTGGCGTCAAAGTCGCCACGGATGCGAAAACCATCAACGTCACCCGCGAATCCGAAGACCGTCATGTGCGTGCCCTTCATGGCACCACACAGCGCCTGATCACGAACATGCTCATCGGCGTCAGCCAGGGCTACACGAAGAATCTTGAAATCCACGGCGTCGGTTTCCGCGCTGCGGTCAAAGGCTCCGAGATTGACCTCCAGCTCGGCCAGTCCCATGAACGTCTGCATCCCATTCCAAAAGGCGTGAAGGTGACCGTCACCGAAAACACCAAGATCGCCATCGAAGGCATCGATAAACAGATTGTCGGGCAGCTTGCCGCCGACATCCGCGCCTACTACCCGCCGGAGCCTTACAAGGCCAAGGGCGTCCGTTACGTGGGCGAGCACATCCGCCGCAAAGCCGGCAAATCCGTCAAGTAATCATCGGAGATACTCATCATGGCTCTCACCAATCGCAAAGATATCCGCGCTCGCATTCACAAGCGCATCCGTCGCAAGCTCAGTGGAACCGCCGAGCGTCCGCGTCTGGCCGTTTACTTCTCAAACACGAACGTCTATGCCCAGGTCATCGACGATGCGGCCGGGACGACACTTGTTTCGGCCTCCACCAAGGAGAAAGGCTATGGCGCCGGCAAGGCCAACGTCGAAAACGCCACCAAGGTCGGGGCTCTTCTCGCCGAGCGTGCCATCGCCAAGAACATCTCCGAAGTGGTCTTCGACCGCGCTGGCTTCATCTATCACGGCAAGGTCAAAGCCCTTGCTGATGCCGCCCGCGAAAAGGGCCTGAAATTCTAATCCACCCGCATTCTTTTCTTATATGGCTGATGAAACAGTAATTATCGAGGCAGAGCCGGTGGAAGCCGTTGAAGTCGCAGCTCCCGCACCTTCGGTCTTCCGTGGACGCGATGACCGTGGCCCGCGTGAAGTGGATGGCGTTGAAAAAGTCGTTCATATCAATCGTTGCGCCAAGGTCGTCAAAGGCGGCCGTCGCTTCAGTTTTAGCGCGCTTGTGGTCTCTGGAGACGCCAAGGGCAAGGTCGGCTGCGGATTTGGCAAGGCCAACGAAGTCTCCGACGCCATCAAAAAGGCCACCGAAGCTTCCCGCAAGAACATGTACTCCATCTGCCTCAAGGACAGTACCATCCCCCATGAGGTGACCGGTTCCCACGGCGGAGGCCACATTTTGCTCAAGCCCGCCACGCCTGGTACCGGCATCATCGCCGGTGGTGGTGCACGCGCCGTGCTGGAAGCCGCTGGCGTCAAGGACGTGATCGGCAAGTCCCTCGGCTCAAGCAATCACGCCAACGTCGTCAAGGCCACGCTCGCCGCCCTCAGCGCCCTGCGTCCTGCTGACGAAATCCTGCGCGCCCGTGGCAAGCAGATCAAAGAGCGCAAGGCTCTGTAAGCCAAAGCAGAAATGGGAAAGCAAAAAGCAGAAACCCTTTCCTTTCTCCCAATTTCAATTTCCCCTTTCTGATTCCCACTCTCTACTTTTCATCCCATGCAACTCCAAGACGTTAAACCCCGCCCCGGTGCCAAGAAGCGCCGCAAGCGCATCGGCTGTGGCGAAAGCTCCGGTCACGGCAAAACCTCCGGCAAAGGCAACAAGGGCCAGATGGCACGCGCAGGACGCGGCATCCGCCCCGGCTTTGAAGGTGGCCAGATGCCCATGCACCGCCGTCTCCCCAAGAAAGGCTTCAACAACACCGCCTTCCAGGATTTCATTGAAGTCGTCAACGTCGGCGAACTCAACGACGCCTTCCAGGACGGCGCTGTCATCAACGAAGCCGCGCTTCGTGAAGTGGGTCTCGTCAGTCGCAAGGCCGATGTCATCAAGATCCGTGGCACCGGCGAACTTGCCCGCAAACTCACCATCCAAGGCGCGAAAGTCAGCGCCACGGCCCGTGAAAAGATTGAGAAAGCCGGCGGTTCCATCGCCGCCTGATTTTTTCTGACCCAACCGTTTTGATGGGCCGGTCTCCGCGCAGCGCGTGCTGTCAGGAACCAGGCCCATCTTCGCTTAGAGCCCCTCCCCATGATCTCCGCCTTCGCCAACAGCTTCAAAGTCCCCGAACTTCGCTCGCGCATCCTTTTCACGCTGGCGATGATTGTCATCGTCCGCATCGGCACCTCCATCACGCTTCCCGGCGTCGATCCCACGGTGCTGAATGCCTGGATCGAAAACAAGGCGGGTGACAGTGCCTCCGGTGCCGCCCAGGTTGCCGCGTTACTCAACATTTTCAGCGGTGGTGGCCTGCAAAACTGCGCCATCTTCGCCCTCGGCATCATGCCATACATCAGCGCGAGCATCATGCTCCAGCTCCTCACCGCCGTGTGGCCGCCTCTCAGCAAGCTGGCCCGCGAGGAAGGCGGCCGTCAGAAGATCACTCAGTACACCCGCATCGCCACCATTGTGCTTTGCGTCTTCCAGGCCACGCTGCTTGCCCAATCGCTCGCTGATCCGCAGCAAAACTACCTCATGGCCGGCTTGCAGGATGCCATCGATAAACTAGGCGGGCGGCCGCTGGTGCCGAATTATGGCTTTGCCTTTGTTTTCACGAGCGTGATCACCATCACTGCGGGCACCATGCTCATGATGTGGCTCGGTGAGCAGATCACCGATCGCGGCATCGGCAACGGCGTGTCCATCCTCATTTGCGTCAACATCGTCTCTGACCTGCCTGGCGCCCTCATCCAGGTCTGGCAGACCTTCGTCGGCAGCGTGAAGGCCAGCCCGGCCAGCGCCTTCACCCTCGTGCTCCTCATGGGCTTCATGATTCTCGTCATCGCCGGTGTCATTGCGCTCACCCAGGCCACGCGACGAATCGCCATCACCTACGCCAAGCGCGTTGTCGGGCGCAAGGTCTATGGCGGACAGACGCAGTATCTGCCGCTGAAGATCAATTACTCCGGCGTCATGCCCATCATCTTCGCCCAGGCCATCCTGCTGTTCCCTTCCACCATTCTCGCCTCCTTGTTCAAGGACGTGAACTGGATCCAGCGCATGGCCATTTTCATCAGCAGCGGGACCACTTACTACGTCATCTCCGCCGCCCTGATCTTCTTCTTCAGCTACTTCTGGGTCGCCACCATGTTCCAGCCCACTCAGATTTCCGAAGACCTCAAAAAGAGCGGCGGTTACGTCCCTGGCATCCGTCCTGGCAAGCCCACCGCCGACTTCCTCGACTTCACCATGAGCCGCCTCACCT
>CAMCWM010000382.1 GCA_945882215.1 Akkermansia muciniphila
GAGTGAGTAGATGTCAGCCCGGTGATCGACGCGTGCCGCAGAGTCCCCTTGCTCCGGTGCCATATAGCGCGGCGTGCCCGCAGGTTGCGAGACCTCGCTGGTGCGGTCCGCGTCTAGCATCTTGGCAATGCCGAAATCCGCGATCTTCACGCGGCCATCCTTGTCCAGGAGCAGGTTCTCCGGCTTGATGTCGCGATGCACGATGCCGTGGTCGTGCGCACATTGCAGCGCGTCACACACCGGCGGCACGATGCTGAGCGCTTCCTTTGGCGTGAGGCGCTTTGCTTGCAGCAGTTGGCGGAGATTCACGCCATCCACGAACTCCATGAGCAGGAAGTAAAAACCGCCCGCCTTT
The DNA here is from genome assembly GCA_945882215.1 of Akkermansia muciniphila. Lineage (GTDB taxonomy): Bacteria > Verrucomicrobiota > Verrucomicrobiia > Verrucomicrobiales > Verrucomicrobiaceae > Prosthecobacter. Next base: position 356 of record CAMCWM010000382.1, read on the forward strand.
CCAAAGTCATGCACACTGACGATGTGCGGATGATTCAGCGCCGCCAGCGCCTGCGCCTCTTTTTCAAAACGCGCCGCAAACTGCGGGTCGTCCGCACGCTCCGGGGCGAGCAGCTTCAGCGCGACGAGGCGGTTCAACGACTTCTGCCGCGCCTTGTAAACCACGCCCATGCCTCCACGACCGAGGCATTCGAGGATTTCGAGCTGCGGGAAGTGCGGGGCGAGTTCTTCCGGAGTGAGCGGAGGTGCCTGCTCCCGAGCGGCTTCGCCCGGCGGCACGGTGTCCGTCACAAAATTCAGCGCCCCAAGGCAGCGGGCGCAGAGACCATCGACGCTCGTGGCGTCCAGCGAGACACCGCAACGAGGGCAGAGGGCAGAGGGTTCGTGGCTCATACCTCTGAAATAAGAATGGGCGGAAACATGTGGCGAAAAAGGTGAAATGCATCACTCCCGTCCCAGCGCGGCGACCACCGCCCTCATCTCATCCTCCACATCGCCCGGATGCGCCACGGTGCCCGCGACTTCCTCGCGAAAAATCTCGCGGAAGCGTTTCCGCAGCCGATGAACAGCGCTCCTTGCTGAGGCCGGTTCCATCTTGAGAGCCAGGGCCAGTTCATCATAGGGAATGGAACCCCGCTCGGCGGTGAGGCAGGGCTTGAGCGTTTCATACTCTTCCTTTCTCCCTGCCTTTTCATGCTCCGCACGCAGCCGGCCCATCACGGTCTCCAGCAACGTGAGCGCCCAGCGCTTTTCATACAACGAATCGGCAGGCAGTGCGGCGAGGTCACCGGGGGCATGCCTGCTTTCGGCCTCAACTGAGTCCAAACTGATCCACTCCAAACCACCCCCGCGCTTTTGTGCCTGGGAGCGGTCCCATTCGTTCGCCATGAAGCGCTTCAAAGCCATGAGCAGGAAGGCGCGGAACCGGCCGTTCTCGCGATCCACCGCTGTCAGCCAGTCCTTCTCCAGCAGGCGGGCAAAGAATGCCTGCGTGAGATCCTGCGCATCATGAGGCGTATGACCACGATGCCGCACATAGGCATACAGCGGCGGCCAGTACTGCCGGCAAAGAACCTCCAGAGAGGCCCCGGCATCAACGCTGGGTGACTTTCCCTGTGCCGCCAGCACCACCGACCAACGCGTGGTCTGAAACGCGGCGTGGCAGGTGAGCGAGGCTGGGTGCGACGGGCTGGAGGACATCCATCCTCATCATAAGCAAAGGAGCTCGAATGTTACGAGGAAAGATCGCGAACGCTTCCCCCAAGACCTCACCAGTCCACATCCTGCCCGATCTTCTCATCGAGCCACTTGCGGAGCTTGTCGAGGCCTTCGCCGGTTTCGGCGGAGACGGGATGGATTTTGATGCGTTTGAAGCGGTCCTTCAGCACGGCGAGATGCTCGACGCTCTCGGGCAGGTCGATCTTGTTGGCGATGATGCACCAGGGGCGTTTGGAAAGCTCCTTGGAGTAGAGAGCGACCTCGGTGCGCACGACTTCGAGGTCGGCGACGGGATTGCGGCCCTCGGTGCCGGCGGTATCGACGACAAAGAGCAGGACGCGACAGCGCATGATGTGGCGCAGGAAATCATGACCAAGGCCGATGTTTTCGTGCGCGCCTTCGATGAGGCCGGGGATGTCTGCGAGCGTGCCACGGCGGTTGGGTCCGAACTCGATGACGCCGACCATCGGTTGCAGCGTGGTGAAGGGGTAGTTCGCGATCTTGGGTTTCGCCGCGCTCAGTTTGGAGAGCAGCGTGGACTTGCCCGCGTTCGGAGCGCCGACAAATCCGGCGTCGGCGATGCTGCGGAGTTCAAAGTGGAAGTCGCCCTCCTCACCGGGGGTGCCGGGCGTGAATTCACGCGGTGCCTGATGGGTGGAGGTTTTGAAGTGGACGTTCCCCTTCCCGCCCTTGCCGCCTTTGCAGAGGACGTAGGTGGCGTTGGTCTCGGTGAGATCGGCCACGGGCTCGTAGCGCGTGACGAGCTCGTTGGTGGCGTTGTCGTATTCCTGGGTGATGCGGCTGACGAGCGTGCCGGGCGGCACCTTGTAGATCACATCCTTGCCGCTGCGACCGGTGCATTGCGTGGCACCGCCTTTGGCCCCGTCCTCGGCGAGGAGGCGGTTGTTGAAGACGTAGTTGCGCAGGCTGTCGGTGCTGGGGTCGACGAGCAGGATCAAACTGCCGCCGTTGCCGCCATCGCCTCCGTCAGGGCCGCCTTTGGGACGAAATTTACCCCGATGGAAATGGGCGCTGCCATCGCCGCCCTTGCCGGCGCGCGCGTGAACTTTGATCTGATCGACAAACATGACCGCCGAGTTAGCCGGGGATGGGCCGGGGAGCAAGACTTTGCTTCACCTCCCGGCGGCCTCCTCCACGGGAGGCTCCTGCGGGTAGAACAACTGCATGGCACGGCGGATGGGCGGGCTTTGCTGGCTGGCCTGGTAAATCGCATCGGGAATGCGCCGATGTTTGGCCAGCAGGTGATAGGCACCCAGGGCCTCGAAGCCGGCGTTGAGCGCGCCTTCCATGGGCAGGTAGCTGCGGCCATCGACCTCGATGTTTTCGACCATGCCCCAGGGCGGGAAGTAGGCGGCCTTTTCCATGCGCTCAAGCAGGCCATAAATGTCCGAGGCCTGAGGATGCAGCACCGCGGACATGAGGATGTAGTGCGGATGAATGAGCTTCTGGTCTGGCAGATCGACGCCGCCGACGTAGTAGCCGTTGCCCGCCTGGTTTTCACCGGCGGACAGGCCGTAGAGTCCATGACGTGCGGCCTGCGAGTGCGGCCAGCGCTTGGGGATGTAAGCACGCTGCGCCCCGAGCATGGCGCGGCGCACGCTGTGCCACCGCACACCGTCATGGGCATCAGGCTCGTCGCTGTCAAAGTCGGGATGAAACAGGCTCTGCACCTCGGTGATGAAGCCGCTGCCCTGCCAGGCCTTGCCGGGTGCGCGCATCAGTGGCGGACGGTGCTGCGGATTGGCGATGCCCTCCATGAGCATGACCAGCGCCGTCTCACCACCCCAGTCCTGCCAGCCATGCG
>CAMCWM010000383.1 GCA_945882215.1 Akkermansia muciniphila
CGACGTCTGGGACGGCAGCGTCAAAGCCCGTCTCGCTGCCCTTCAAGCCTCCCTCTCTTAATTTCCGCCCTTTCCTTTAGTTTTTTCAACCCGCAATACCATGAGCAACATCCTCCAGGAGATCGAATCCCAAATCGCCGGCCTCAAGACCGCCGTCACGAAGTCCAATGTGGGCATCGTCCGTGAAATCGGTGACGGCGCCGCCAAGATTGAAGGCTTGAGCGATGTCATGCTCAACGAAATGATCGAGTTCCCCGGCGGTGTGTTCGGCCTCGCGCTCAACCTTGAAGAAACCGAAGTCGGCTGCGTGCTCCTCGGCTCCGGTGACGGCATCAAAGCAGGTGACGAAGTCAAAACGACCGGCCGCCTCCTCTCCGTTCCGGTTGGCAAGAGCCTCCTCGGCCGCGTGGTCAACGCCCTCGGTCAGGCCATCGACGGCAAGGGCGACATCAAAGGTGAAGCGCAGTATCCGGTCGAAAAACTCGCTCCTGGCATCATCGCCCGTAAATCTGTGTCCGTTCCTGTGCAGACCGGCATCATGAGCATCGACGCCATGATCCCAATCGGCCGTGGTCAGCGTGAGTTGATCATCGGTGACCGCTCCACCGGCAAGACCACCATCGCGGTGGACACCATCATCTCCCAGGCCCAGCAGAACAAGGCTGCCGAACAAGGCAAGCTCGCTGGTCACAAGCCGCTTTATTGCATCTACGTCGCCATCGGCCAGAAGCAGTCGAACATCGCCCGTGTCGTCAAGACGCTCGAAGACGCTGGTGCCATGGAATACACCACCATCGTCAGCGCTTCCGCTTCTGACTCGGCGGTGAATCAATACCTCGCGCCATACACCGGCTGCGCCATCGGCGAGTGGTTCATGGATCAGAGCCAAGACGTGCTCATCGTGTTTGACGACCTTTCCAAGCAAGCTGTGGCTTACCGCCAAGTTTCCCTCATCTTGAAGCGTCCTTCTGGTCGTGAAGCCTATCCTGGCGACGTGTTCTATCTCCACTCCCGTCTGCTTGAGCGTTCCTGCCGCGTCGGTGAGAACTACGGCGGTGGTTCCATGACCGCGCTGCCGATCATCGAAACGCAGGCTGGCGACGTGTCCGCTTACATCCCGACAAACGTGATCTCCATCACCGACGGCCAGATCTTCCTCGAAACCGACCTTTTCTACCAAGGCATCCGCCCCGCTATCTCGGTCGGTCTTTCCGTTTCTCGTGTGGGTTCCGCCGCTCAGACAAAAGCCATCAAAAAGGTCTCCGGCACTACGAAACTCGATCTCGCCCAGTTCCGCGAACTCGCTGCCTTCGCGCAGTTCGGTTCCGACCTCGACGCCGGCACGAAAGCCAAGCTCGACCGCGGTGCCCGCATCGTGGAACTCTTCAAGCAACAGCAATATCAGCCAAAGAGCCTGCCGATCATGGTCAGCAGCCTCTACGCCATGCAGAAGGGCTACTTTGACAGCGTGTCCGTCGATCGCGTGAAGGAATTCCAAGCCAAGCTCGAAGACTACCTCTCCACCCGGAAGAGCGAACTCATGGACCAGCTCGCCAACGAGAAGACCCTCGACAACGTCGAAGCCGGCCTCAAATCCGCCCTCGACGACTTCAAAGCGAGCTGGAAGTAACTCGTTCGAGCTTCCGCCATCTAGCATCCAGAATCTAGTCCCCAGCTTCCATGCCCTCCACCCGCGACATCCGACGCCGAATCAAATCGGTCAAAAACACGGCCCAGATCACCAAGGCCATGCAGCTCGTCGCGGCTGCGAAGATGAAAAAAGCGCAGGACCAGGCCAGCAACGGCCGCGCCTACGCCGAGATGCTCAACAAGGTGCTCGTGAACCTCAAGGAGCAGGCCGAAGAAGGCGTGCATCCTTTCTTCTCCGAAGGCAAAGGCGACAAGACGCTCGTCCTCCTCATCGCCAGCGACAAAGGTCTCTGCGGTGCTTTGAACACGAACTTGTTCAAGAAGCTGCTCACCACTCAGATCGACGGCCATGTCGATTACGTTACCATCGGCAAGAAAGCCGTCCAGGCCATCAACCGCCTGCGCCGCAACCTCCTCGCCGACTTCCCGATCAAGGATCCCGCCAAGTTCGCCGAAGTCCGCGCCGTGGGCCGCTTCGTGCAGGACAAGTTCCGCACCGGTGAGTACAAGAAGGTGCTCGTCGTCTTCAACAACTTCATCAACACCGTCACCATCGTCCCGACCGTCGAGCAGCTCCTGCCCGTCAATCCGGTGACCCTCGGGGGCAAGCGTGACTTCGGCCACGCGATCGAAACCCCCGCCGCCACGGCCTCCAGCGAGTACACCTTTGAACCCAGCGCCGCCGTCGTCTTCGAGACCGTGCTGCCGCAGTATGTGAACGACACCGTGTATCAGATGGTGCTCGAATCCCGCGCCTCCGAGCACTCCAGCCGAATGGTGGCCATGAAGAACGCCACCGACAACGCCAAGCAGATGATCAAGGATCTCAGCCTTGAGTACAACAAGCTGCGCCAGGCCGCGATCACCAACGAACTCCTCGAAATCACCACCGCCAAGATGGCCCTCGAATAAACCCATCTGCCATCCCATTCCTAATTTCCCAAGTCTTATGAGCAACATCGGCAAAATCGTTCAAGTCATCGGTCCCGTGGTGGACGTGGATTTCTCCGCCACTGGCAATCTCCCGGCCATCTACAATGCGCTGGAGATCAACTATGAGCAGGGCGGCAAGCCCATCCGCCTCATCTGCGAAGTGCAGAGCCACCTTGGCGACGGCTGGGTTCGCTCCATCGCCATGATTTCCACCGACGGCCTCAAGCGCGGCATGGACGTCAGCGACACCGGCGGCCCGATCACCGTTCCTGTCGGCGAGGAAGTCCTCGGTCGTATCTTCAATGTCACCGGCGACGCCGTGGATGACCAGCCTTCCCCGAAGACCGAGAAGCGCTACGGCATTCATCGCAAGGCCCCCGCCCTCACCGACCAGAACCCTTCCGCGCAGATCCTTGAGACCGGCATCAAAGTGATCGACCTCATCTGCCCCTTCACCAAGGGCGGTAAAGTCGGTGCCTTCGGTGGTGCAGGCGTCGGCAAGACCGTCGTCATCATGGAACTTATCAACAACATCGCCAAAGGCCACGGTGGTTTCTCCGTGTTCGCCGGTGTGGGTGAGCGTACTCGTGAAGGTAACGACCTTTACTGGGAAATGATCGAGTCCGGCGTTATCGCCACCGAGAAGGACGAAAAAGGTCATCCCAAGAAGGACCCTCAAGGTCGCCCCGTTCTCGCCCCCGGCTCCAAAGTGGCCCTTGTGTACGGCCAGATGAACGAGCCTCCAGGTGCCCGTCTCCGCGTCGCCCTCTCCGCCCTCTCCATGGCCGAGTACTTCCGCGATGA
>CAMCWM010000384.1 GCA_945882215.1 Akkermansia muciniphila
ACAAGGCCGGCAAATCCATCGCGCTGTGGATTGAGGTCGCCCTCACCGGCTACTTCGGCTGGATGATCGCCCTCGCCGCGCAGCGCGGTCAGTGGGGCTCGATCCCCTTCCTGCTGCTGTTCTTCTTTGGCTTCGGTTATGTGGCGGCAGGCTCGCTGATGAAGCGTTTCAGCATGGAGCGTTTCCAGACCGCGCCAGTGGCGGCCTAGACCCGCCGCAGCAGCCGCGCCATTTGTTTGAGGACATGCTCGTCCACGCCACGCCGCCGCATCTGATCGAAATCTGGACGCCGCAACCACACGGTTCGTGACTTGGTCATGTCACGGCTTCCAATCCTGCGGCAACCAGCCTCAATCTCGTGACTTCCCAGGACACAACCGGCCCGCTGGCTTTTCCGAGGCGGTAAAGCTCCACATCCACCGGTCTCAGACCTGTGGAGGCGAGGATGAAATTGCCCTCATGAGTGTCCACCATGACCAGTCCGTCCTCCTGACGCACCCAGGCTCCGGATTGATACTCAAAACCGGCGGCGCGCAGCCAGCGGTTGATATGCAGTTAGTCTGGATTGGGAGACTCAGGATCAGCGGCAGATACGAACGGCTGACGGATGGCAATGCGCAAACCCGCGACGGTTGGGAGCACGGCCAACAACTCAGCGCCGTCTCCAAACGCCATGTTCGCCAGATGCCACCGCTCCAAATAATGCAGCGGCGTCATCTCCGGGATGCGGTCGCGCCCGTTGCGCAGCCGTAGCGCGGGTTCAGTCACTTTGATAATCTCACCAGGCTTTTCCGGATCTTGAAATACCTCATGCTCATTTCCGCCCTCTAACGGAGAAAGCACTGCGAGCCATTCCTCTGACGAAACAAGGCCGTGGCCTCGGGCGAAACGAAGCAGGGCTCCACCGGCACCACCTGTCCCAGCTTCCGTCTCTGCTTCGCGCTGGCCCGGAACTGCTTCGTCACATGCTCCAGCGTCACCACGGAGGGCCGTGATGGCGGCAAGGAGGAGACTGGCAGAGCGGAATTCATCAGACATCGGAGTAGTGAGGCTTTCCCGGTGAAAGTCAACGTGCACTCTGTTTCGTGCAAGCCGGACCTGGTGGAGAGGTTGAGCTGGGGATGGAAGCCCTCGGCGTAACTTTTCCCGGCACGCGGGGTTTTCCCGCCGCCATGAAACCGTTCCTAGTTCTCGCGCTCACCACACTCTCGCTTCACGCCGCCACCTCGACCGACTGGCCTCGTTTCCTCGGGCCCACGGGAGCGGCGATTGTCACCGAGTCAAAGGTACCGCTGAAGTGGAGTGACTCGGAGAACATCCAGTGGAAGGCCGAGATGCCCGGCCCCGGCTCATCGAGCCCCATTGTGTTTGGCGACAAGGTTTTCGTGACCTGCTGGACCGGTTATGGCGACAAGGAAGGCGCGAATGACATGTCCAAGCTGACACGACATCTGCTGTGTCTGAGCAAGGTCGATGGCAAAGTCATCTGGGCGGCCAAAGTGCCCTCAAGCGTCGAGGAGGATCCGTGGAAGGGATTCATCACCGAGCACGGCTACGCCACGCACACGCCGACGACCGATGGCGAGCGCGTTTATGTGTTTTTCGGCAAAAGCGGCGCGCTCGCCTTCGACATGGAGGGCAAACAGCTCTGGCAGACCTCGTGTGGCACCGGTTCCGGCCGCATGCGCTGGGGTTCGGCAGGCAGCCCGATTGTACATGGCGATCTGCTCATCGTGAATGCGAACGATGAGAGCCAGACCATCTTTGGCCTAGATAAAAAAACCGGCAAGCAGGTGTGGAAGGCCGAGGGAGACTTCGGCATGGCCTACGGCACGCCGAACATTCTGCAACACGACGGCGTCACCGATCTCGTCATTGCCGTGCCGCAGGAGTTGTGGGGTTTGAATCCAGAAACCGGCAAACTGCGCTGGTATGCCGTGCATGGTTTGAGCGGCAACGTTTCCCCCAGCGTCGTTCCCGACGATGACACCGCCTACGTCTTCGGCGGCTTTCCCTCCACCCGCAGCGCCGCCATCAAGCTCGGCGGCAAAGGCGACATCACCGCGAACGCCATCCTCTGGAGCAGCAACACCAGCTCCTATGTGCCGACGCCGATCCTCAAAGACGGCCACCTTTACGTTATCAACGACCAGGGCTTCGCCACCTGCATCGACGCCAAAACCGGCCAGGACGTGTATCGCGAACGCGTGCTCATGGGCGCCCGCGGCGGCGGCAAACCCTTCTACGCCTCACCTGTTCTGATCGGCGACAAACTCGTCTGCGTCTCCCGCAGGGACGGCGCCTTCATCATCCCCGCGAAGCCGGAGTTCGAGCTCATCGGCAGCAATGTGTTCTCGCTCGACAAGTCGCAGTTCCATGGCACTCCCGCCGTCAGCGGTGATCAGCTTTTCCTGCGCAGCGACAAGGCGGTGTACTGCATCGGCATGAAGTAAGATCGTCTCATGCCCGAAAGGCCACGCCACGCGCCGCGTAGTCTTCGCCCATGATTCGCAACCTGATCTTCACCGTCGGCGCATTCGCGCTGTTTTCCCTCGATGTCTCGGCCCAGCACATCCGCGCCGGCATCATCGGTCTCGACACTTCACACGTTCTCGCTTTCACGAAGACGCTGAACACCACGCCGCAGAAACCGGAGGTCATGGGTGTGAAGCTCGTCGCCGCCTATCCGCAAGGCTCCAAAGACATCCCGTCCAGCACCCAGCGCGTGCCTGAGTACACGGAGAAGGTGAAAGAGCTGGGCGTGGAAATCGTCCCCAGCATCAATGATCTGCTCGACAAGGTGGACGTTGTCTTCCTCGAGTCGAACGACGGCCGCGTGCATCTTGAGCAGGTGCTTCCCTGCATCGAGGCGCACAAGCCGGTCTTCATCGACAAGCCGATCGCGGGCACGCTCGTCGATGCGATCAAAATTTTCGACGCGTCCAAGAAAGCGAGCATTCCTGTGTTCTCCTCTTCCTCGCTGCGTTTCGGCAAAGGCACGCAGGCGGTGCGCGGCGGCAGCATTGGCACGGTAAAACAGGCGGAGACCACCAGTCCGGCCAGTCTTGAAGCACATCACCCTGATCTGTTCTGGTATGGCATCCATGGCGTCGAATCACTCTTCACCGTCATGGGCACTGGCTGCCAGAGCGTGAAGCGTGGCACCACCGCCGAAGGCAAGATCACCGTCACCGGCACCTGGTCCGGCGGACGCACCGGCACCTTCACCGAG
>CAMCWM010000385.1 GCA_945882215.1 Akkermansia muciniphila
TTGTTCTTCTTCATCGGCATCATGGAGGACACCGGCTACATGTCGCGTCTGGCCTTCATCATGGACTGGGCGATGAGCAAGGTCGGCCTCAACGGCAAATCGTTCCTGCCCTTCCTCAGTTCGTATGCCTGCGCCATTCCCGGCGTCATGGCCGCGCGCACCATCGACAGCCCAAAGGACCGGCTCATCACCATCTTGATTGCTCCTTTGGCTTCGTGTTCGGCGCGTTTGCCAGTTTACTCGCTGCTCATCGGCGTGCTGTTCCCGGTGGGCGAGGTCGGGGCCTTCGTGCAGGCCGGAATCATGCTCGGCCTTTACTCGCTTGGCACGCTCGGCGCCTTTTTCTTTGCCTGGGTCTTCAACAAATTCGTCATGAAAGGCAGCGCCAGCCCGATGATCCTGGAAATGCCGTCCTACAAGATGCCGGCGATCAAATCCATCCTGCTGCATGTCTGGCAGCGTGCGCGCATGTTCCTCGTGCGTGCTGGAACCATCATCCTCGGCATTTCCATCCTCATCTGGGCTGCGTCCACCTATCCCAAAACCGCGGGAGATGACAGTGCGCAGCAGATGGAACACAGCTTCGCCGGTCGCGCTGGCAAACTCATCGAACCCGCTATCGCGCCGCTCGGCTACGATTGGAAGATTGGCATCGGCCTCATCGGCAGCTTCGCCGCGCGCGAGGTTTTCAACAGCACGATGTCGGTCGTTTATGCCGTCGAAAGTGGTGATGACGAGAATCTTGCTCCTCTGCGCGACAAACTCGCCGCCGAACGCCGCCCCGACGGGCGTCTTGTTTACACACCGCTCGTCTGCATCAGCCTGCTCGTCTTCTACGTCTTCGCCATGCAGTGCGTCAGCACCATCGCCATCGTGAAACGCGAGACCGGCAGTTGGAAATGGGCGATGTTTCAGCTCGGTTACATGACCGGAACGGCGTATCTATTGAGCCTGCTCATCTTCCAGATCGGCAGCGCTTTGGGTTACTGATCTCACGCTTATGAACGAAAACTGGCAATCCATCGCCGCCATCGCGGTCATCATCGTCACGGTGGCGCTGTTCATCGCTCGTGCGGCCAAACGCCGCAAGAAGCCGGGCTGCGGCGGCAGTTGCGGGTGTGGGAAATGAGGCAGAGAGTGTGCACTGAATGCTCACACTCGATCTCTGCACTTTCGATCCCGGAATTGCCGCCAAGTCGCCTTTTGCGTTTGCGGCGGTGGTGGTGGAGTGCGTCGAGACGTCATGGGATGAGGGCGCGGATCTCGTGGTGCTGCCGGAGTTCACCTGGATGGGCTTGGAACCGCTGGTGGAGCCCAGGTCACCGCAGCGAGTGGCGGAGGTGTTCTGGAATGAGTTGTTTCTGACGCTGCGCTCATTGCTCAATCGACCGGACAAGGCGGTCGTGCTTGGCACGGTGCCGTTTTGGGATGCGGAGCGCGGTATGCTGCACAACCGGGCACCGATCTTTGTGGGCGATCAAATCCTGCATCAGGACAAACTGCATCTCACGCCGTGGGAAGCCGTGTTTACGCCGGGCCGGGAACTGCGCCTCTGGGAGTTTGCGGGTTTGCGTTTCGCCGTCGTGATCTGCCTCGACATCGAAATTCCCGAGATCAGCGCCAGGCTGCGCGGTGCCGGAGTCGATGTGGTGCTCGTGCCGAGTGCGACAGAGACGATTCTAGGTGTCGAACGCGTGGATCGGTGCGCTTCTGCTCGTGCGGTGGAACTGGGCAGCATCGTCGGCGTTTGTCATCTCACGGGGAAAGCCGCGTCAGATCTGATCGACGAGAACTTGGGCCGCACGGCGGTTTATTTTCCTTCGCAGGCCGCGTTTCGTGAGTCACCGCGCTGGGTGGAGAGCGAGATTTTCGACGGCGGCGTTCACAAGCAGCGGGTGCTCATTGCGCCACGAGATTTGGAGGTCATGCGCCGCATGAAACAGGAAACGAACCCCTCGTTGTTGTCTGCCTTGCCGCACTTTGAGATCGTGCAGGAGTGATCCGCAGGATTTCTCAGGCCCGTGACTTCGTTTTGACCGAGGTCTGGCCGAGCACCTTGTCCTCGGGCTGGGATATCGCCGTGGGAGCCCTGTAAAGGATCGTTGCCGGTCCGAGTTTCGCCCTGGCCTTCGCTTGGTTCTCCTCGGCACGTTTCTTCTCGCCTTCCGTCGGCACGATCTTGGCGATTTCGAGCGGCTGAGCGCTGTTGGCAGGAGCCGAGAGAGAGGGGGAGCCATCATCCGCTGCGGCTGATGCAGCAGCTTTTTCGGCTTCACCCCGCGGCAGACCGCCTTTGGTGATGACGACCTTGGCACCGACGTTCACGTTGTTAAAGAGATCGACGACGTCTTTCATGCCCATGCGGACGCAGCCATAGCTGGCCGGATGGCCGAGGCGATTTTCCTCGGTGGTGCCGTGGATATAGATGAAACGATTGGCGGCATTTTTATTGGTTCTCTCCGTGCCTTTAAGCCAGAGAATGCGAGAAACGATGGGGTCACGTCCTGGGGCGTTGGGTTTGAGCACTTCGCCATTCCATCGCCTGCTTTTCAACACAGCGCCGGCAGGAAGCCCCTGACCGATCTTGGCGATGATCTCATGCTGCCCAACGGGGGTGCGGTAGCTGCCTTTTTGATCCCCCAGCCCAAACTTCGAGGTGGAGATGACATACTGTTTCGTCAGCTTGCCCTGGCTATAGATGCCAAGCTTCTGTTCCTTCACACTGACCACGACATCACCTTTGGGAGAAGAAGTGCATTGGCTGAGTAACCCGGTGAGCACTATGACAGCACCAGCCTTGAACAGGCGGGCGACAGATCGAGAGTTCTGAGAAGCGCAGCTAAAAAACGGCATGTGTTACAAGAGTGATACAATCTAAGATATTCGCAATACCAAATTATAGCCCTAAACGGCGGTGTACAGGCCCCTATTTCGCAAGACTCGTGCCATTTGTACGATTGATGCCTTGCCAATGAGTCCGGCCGCCTTCCATTCCGCCCCTCAATTACCCCACCCGTTGACCACATGGACGACTCACTGCTCTTCATCCGCCCCTATCAGGAAAAAGACCTGCCTCAACTCCGGCGGATCACGGTGGAATCCTTTGGCAGTGTGGCTTTGGAACAAATGCTGGAGCAAAAATTCGGCCTCTGGGGCGGGAGAGACTGGAAGGCGCGCAAAGCAGATCACATTGA
>CAMCWM010000386.1 GCA_945882215.1 Akkermansia muciniphila
TACGGCCTCCAAATCAGAGATTGTAGGCACTTCAGTATCTCCTGCTTTTTTGCGTCGAGCTGGCATCAAGGTTAGTGGGTGGCCCTCTCAAAGTTAACACTGCGGCACAGCCAATCTGACGGACGTATAGCAGGGGTGCTTTGGTTTTGAGGAGGCGTTGCAGGCCGGGCTTCAAAGGGGCAGCGGAGGGCCTTGAGCCGTGCAGCGACGGTTTGGGCGAGGCGGGCACTTTGACGAGCGCTCATGGCATGCGACTTCGCCCACGCACTTGACTCTTTTCGATCAAAAACGTGGAGGCGGTGAATAGAGATGTAGTTGGCTCGTCCGAGGAGGCTCCATTAGATCATCTATGAAATTCACGTCACGCATCTCCACCAAAGTCACAATCGCGAGCATCACGCTTGCGTTTGTCCTTATCCTCTCAGCCGCACTTCCCGCTCAGGCAGCTCATGTGGCGGAAAAGGCGGCCTCAACCGCCCGAGCTGCGGTCATGCATCTCTGTGAACGGTTCTGTGGGAACCATCATCATCACCACGGGCATCGGTGGTGCGGTCATGGTGAGGACTACTGGTGCCCTGGGCACTGAGATCGCGTCAGTGCTTGCCATCGTCTTTCTCCATCGCCTTCATGAAATGCGCACCGTCTTCGGGGGACATTAGGCGGCTGATTTCCTCGTGATGGCGGTGCTTTTCTTCTTTGCTGCGAGTGGGCTTGATGCTGAAGGGGCTGCCGTTGCCGTGGAAGGCGATTTCGATCTGCTGGATGCGGGCGGCCTGCTCGTCGGTGATGTGATAGGTGGTCTTCCATTTCGTCACGGTTTTTGAAATGGAGGTGGTCTGCTGGTGGATGGAGGAAAAGTGCAGGACAAATGCCGGAATGGCCAGAAGCAGGATCGGCACGCCGATGAGCATGGCCTTGTCACGCAGCTTCAGCTTGGTGGGTGCTGGAGCGTCCTTCTTTTTGCGGGAGAGCTTGCTCATTGGGCCTGCTATTTGAGGTTCTTCGCTCCGCCTAGCAACCGCAGCGCATTCATGATGACGAGTAGTGTGGCTCCGGTGTCGGCGAGGATGGCGAGCCAGAGGCTGGTGTGGCCGGTGAAGGCGAGGATGAGGAAGACGGCTTTCACGATGAGGGCGAAGGCGACGTTGAACTGGATGATGCGCAGGGTGCGGCGGCCTAATGCAATGGCTTCGGCCACACGGGTGAGGTCGTCTTTCATGAGGGCCATGTCGGCGGTTTCGATGGCGGTGTCGCTGCCGATGGCTCCCATGGCGATGCCGACACTGGCGAGGGCAAGAGCGGGGGCGTCGTTCACGCCATCGCCGATCATGCCGACGTAGTGATGCTCGGCCATGAGGCGCTTGATGTGCTCGATTTTTTGCTCGGGCATGAGGTCGCCATAGGCTTCGTCGATGCCTGCCTGCCGGGCGATGGCATCGACGGTGCGTTGGTTGTCGCCGCTGAGCATGACGACTTTTTCAATGCCTGCGTCGTGGAGCAGAGTGAGGGCGTTGGCGGCTTCGGGGCGCATGGTGTCGCCGATGGCAAGAATGCCGAGAATCTTGCCCTCACAGCCTTCATGCGGCGTGTGGCCGAGGATGGCAAGGGACTGGCCTTGGTTTTCGATCTCGGTGAGGCGGGCTTCGATCTCGGGTGAGCAGATGCCGAGTTCATGCGCCATTTTGTGATTGCCGATGAAGTGCGGGTGCCCGTCGATGATGGCGGTGGCTCCACGTCCGGTGACGGATTGGTATTGGATGGATTCTACCCAGGTGATGCCTTTGGCCTGTGCGGCGATGACGACGGCCTTTGCCAGCGGGTGCTCGGAGTGGGCGTCAATGGCGGCGGCACGGCGCAGGACTTCTTCTTCGCTGATGCCGCCGATGGGGATGACGCCGGTGACTTGCGGCCTGCCTTGCGTGATGGTGCCGGTCTTGTCCACGGCGAGGGCACGCAACTTGCCGACGGCTTCGAGATGTGCGCCGCCTTTGATGAGCACGCCGCGTCGTGCGAGTGCGGTGAGGCCGGAGACAATCGAGACAGGTGTGGCAATGACGAGCGCACAGGGACAGGCGATGACGAGCAGCACGAGGGCGCGGTAAGTCCACTCCGACCACGCGCCGCCCATGAGCAACGGCGGCAGCAAGGCAACCAAGAGCGCGACCCCAAACACAGCGGGCGTGTAGATGGTGGCGAACTTGTCCACGAAGCGCTGCGTGGGGGCTTTCTGCTCCTCGGCTTCCTCGACGAGCTTGATGATGCGGGCGAGTGTGGAGTCGCTGGCCGCTTTGGTGACGCGCACGGTGAGCGAGCCTTCACCATTGATGGTGCCAGCGAAGACGGGATCGCCGGGCTTTTTCACCACAGGCACGGACTCGCCGGTGATGGGTGCTTGATTCACGGCGGAGTCTCCGGCGATGACTTCACCATCGAGCGGGATGCTGCTGCCGCTGCGCACGCTGATCTCCGCGCCGACGGCGACTTCGGTCACAGGCATTTCTTTGGCAACGCCATCGGCTCCGCGCACGAGCGCGGTCTGCGGCGTGAGTTTTAATAAAGCGGCGATGGCACGCCGCGCTCTGCCGACACTCCAGGACTCCAGCAGTTCGGACAATGCGAAGAGAAACACCACGGCGGCACCTTCCGCGCCTTCGCCCACGAGCCATGCGCCAGTGACGGCCACGGTCATGAGCACATTCATATCAAGCCGTGCTTTTTTGAGCGCCTTGAACGCTGCGGGGAAGACGAGCAAGCCACCCGCGAGTGTGGCAAGGGCGTAGCAACTCGTGTGCAGCAGCGGTGGTCCGAGTTGGAGCCATTGCAAAAGCATCCCGACTCCCAGCAGTGCGCCAGAGGCGATGACCAGCGCATTGCGCGGCAGCGTGGTGTCGTCATGCCCGTGCTCGCATGAGCCGCAGGACTTGGGTTCAGATTCGTCGTGGTGTTGGGTGCTCATGGTCAAACAAATGGGTGGCTGCTGAATAGTTCCAACGGGGTCTCGTCTGTTGAGATAAGCCGCTCATGTGGCGGCAACGAATCAAACCTAACTCACAATGAAAAAGCTCATCACTCTCCTGGCTGTCACTGCCAGTTTCGCCGTTCTCACTCCTGCCACTGTGCAGGCGGGAGATCATCATCACTCCTCTAGCCGCAGCTACTCGCACTCCTGCGGTTCTTGCGGGTCGTCGGT
>CAMCWM010000387.1 GCA_945882215.1 Akkermansia muciniphila
TCGTCACCCGTTTCCCGCCGGAGCCGAACGGTTACCTCCACATCGGTCACGCCAAGAGCATATGCCTCAATTTCGGCCTCGCGCAGGAACACGCGCCGAATTCCCGCTGCCATCTGCGTTTTGACGACACCAATCCCACCAAGGAAGAAGTCGAATACGTCGATAGCATCATGGCTGACGTGAAATGGCTCGGCTTCGACTGGGGCGAGCACCTTTTTTACGCTAGCGACTACTTTGAGAAGCTCTATGGCTTCGCCGAGCAGCTCATCACCAAAGGTCTCGCCTATGTCGATGATCAGACGCAGGAGGAAATGCGCCACAATCGCGGCACGCTCACCACGCCGGGCACGCGCAGCGTTTACGCCGATCGCAGCGTTGAGGAAAATCTCGACCTCTTCCGCCGCATGCGGGCAGGGGAGTTCAAGGAAGGCGAAAAAGTCCTCCGCGCGAAGATCGACATGGCCTCGGTGAACATGCACATGCGCGATCCGGCGCTCTACCGCATTCTCCACGCGCATCATCACCGCACCGGCGACGCGTGGTGCATCTACCCCATGTATGACTACGCGCATCCGCTCAGTGATGCGCTGGAGTCCATCACGCACAGCCTCTGCACGCTCGAGTTCGAGATTCACCGCCCGCTCTATGAGTGGCTCATCAGCAACGTCGATGGACTGCCCGGCCAGCCGTATCAGCGCGAGTTCGCCCGCCTGAACCTCACCTACACCGTGATGAGCAAGCGCAAGCTGCTCCGTCTCGTCAAAGAAGACCTCGTCGATGGCTGGGACGATCCGCGCATGCCCACCATCAGCGGTTTGCGCCGCCGTGGCATTACCGCCGCCGCCATTCGCAGCTTCTGCAAAACGATCGGCCTCACCAAGTTCAACTCGCTCACCGAGATCGCCCTGCTGGAGCACGCCATCCGCGAGGACCTCAATAAAATCTCGCGCCGCGCTTACGGCGTGCTGCGTCCCATCAAAGTCGTCCTCACCAACTACCCCGAGGATCAGGTCGAGCATTTCGAAGCCGCCAACCATCCCGAAGACCCCGCCGCCGGTTCACGTCAGGTGCCGCTCTGCCGCGAGCTTTACATCGAGTCCGACGACTTCATGGAGTTCCCTTCCGAAGGCTTCCACCGCCTCAAACCCGGCGGTGAAGTGCGCCTCAAGTTCGCCTTCTGCATCATCTGCCAGGAGGTTATCAAAGACGCCGCTGGAAACATCGTCGAACTCCGCTGCACCTACGACGACGCCACCCGCCACGGCAAAAAGCCCGAAGGCCGCACCAAGCCCAAAGGCATCATCCACTGGGTCAGCGCCCGCCACGCCATCGACGCCCCCGTGCGCTTGTATGACCGGCTCTTCACCGTCGAAACCCCGGACGCTGATGCTGGCGAAGACGGCGACTTCACCCAGTTCCTCAACGCCGCATCACTGGAAGTCATCCCCAACGCCAAACTCGAACCCAGCCTCAAGGACGCCGCTCCAGGCACCCATTGGCAGTTCGAGCGCGTCGCCTACTTCTATGCCGACCCGATTGATTCCAAGCCCGGTGCGCCCGTTTTCAATCGCACGGTGACGCTGAAGGATGGGTGGGTGAAAAAGTAGTCCTGTTGCACCGCAACAGGTACTCCCCGGCCTGAACGCCACACGCAAAGGCCCAAGGCATCTGGGAAGATGAACTTGGGCTGCTGCGTGCTGCGCTGGACCTCAACCAGCCTATTTCTTCTCAGCGTCCACGCGGGCTTTGGCGGCGGCGGCTTCAGCTTCGATCTTCGCCTTGTCGGCGTCGAGCTGGGCCTGGGCGCTGACCTTGGTGGCTTCGATGTTGGCCTTGTCGATCTCGGCGTTGGCGGCGGTCTGGGTCGTGGCTTCCTTGGCGGCGGCGTCCACGGCGGTTTTTTGATGCTCGATGGCGATTTGCCTGGCTTCGGTCTCGGCGTCGATGGCGGCTTTCTGCTTGTTGCAACTGACGACGAAGAGTGTGGCGAGGGCGAGGGTGACCGGGAGGATGTGTTTCATGATGGGTTGGGTTGGATGCTGAGCGCCCGTGTGCCTCATGGCGAACGAACGTGAAGGGATGCTGGGCCATGCAGGCCGATCCTGCCATGGGGTGTTGTCCTACCTATCGCGACACGTGATGCGCGGGCATGCTGGAGTCGCTGTGTTCATGGAATGGCTCGCGTTTCAATTCTCAGCACGAAGCCTGCACCCATGAAATTGAACGCCACCCCCTTCCTCATCACGCTGCTCATCTGCAGCATGACCGCCTGCGGCAAAAAAGAGACGGCTCCCCAGGCCAAAACGGAGGCACAGTTGGCGGCGGAGCAAAGAGCGATCGAGGTGAGAGCCGCCAAGGACCAGGCGATCGCCGATCAAAACGAGGCGGCACGGCTCAAAATGGAAGCGTTGAAAGAGTCCACTGCCAAGAAAGCGACGGAACCGCCGAAGTCGCAGTGACAAGCCCGGCAGAACAGGGACGCAGTGCGCTTCGCAGGCAATCAGCGCCTTCCCCCAAACCGGCGATTTCTTGAAGAACTCGGGTCGGAAGTTTCCAAGACAACTCGACAAACCGAAGGCACACTGCATCCGCATCCTGAACCCCCACTTCTCATGAAACTGATTCGCGATCTTCTGGTGCTCGCCTCGGGCATTGTCTCGGCTTTGTATCTGCTGAATATCGGCTTTGGCGTCGCGGAGTTCATCCCCGACAACGTGCCGATCTTTGGTAATCTGGATGAGGCGGCGGCCACAGGCCTGCTGATCAACTGCCTGGCTTACTTCGGCCTCGATGTCAGCCGCTTTCTCCGCCGCAAGGGAGATGCGGCCAAGCCTGAGGTGAAGACGCACGACATTGATGTCAGCAAGTGAGGCGGACAGGGGGTAGCGGATGGGATTGAAGGCCAAGGGCCTTTCGGCTTCCAGCCCCAGGGTGCCGAGCCTTGGCGAGTGCTCCCTGGGGAATGGCATCACCGCGTTTCTTCTGTTCTTGAACCTCAACGAGGTTCCGGCACTCGACTGGTCTTCTGGCAACACCACGCCTGACGGGACCACGTTGTGGTCCGATGATCTTGAAAAGGAATTCGTCGTGAGGTTCCCAAGGGAGCCTCGCCAAGGCTCGGCACCCTTGGGCTGCATGACGCAAACCCTTTG
>CAMCWM010000388.1 GCA_945882215.1 Akkermansia muciniphila
TGCCGAGCGCGAGCAGCACGGGCACATACGGCAGCGCTTTGAGCCAGCCGAAGCGCGTCTGCGCACCCTGCGCGGTCATGTAAAACACCACGACGGAGAAGGAGGCGAAGAAGAACACGGGCACATCGACAAACACCGCTTTGTGCCAGGAACTGCCCATCACGAAGTTCGCCGGATACATGAGCACCAGCGTGCAAAGCGTGAGCAGGTAGGCGAAGTTCGAGGTGAGGTGTGCGGTGGCCTCCAGCTTCAGGGGCAGCGGGATGTCGCTGCGCCAGATGTCACCGAGGATTTTTTTGCACACCTGGATGGAGCCCTTCGTCCAGCGATGCTGCTGGCTCTTGAAGCCATCCATGTCCGGCGGCAGTTCGGCGGGAACGACGACATCTTTGAGGTAGATGAACTTCCAGCCCTTCAACTGCGCACGGTAGCTGAGGTCGAGGTCTTCCGTGAGCGTGTCGTGTTGCCAGCCGCCACCGTCTTCGATCGCTTTGCGCCGCCAGATGCCGGCGGTGCCGTTGAAGTTCAAAAACTCGCCGTGGCGGCTGCGGGCGGTCTGCTCCAGCACGAGATGGCCGTCGAGGAAGAGCGCCTGAAGACGGGTGAGCAGGGAGAAATCCTTGTTCGCGTGACCCCAGCGGGCCTGCACCATGCCGACGTTCTCGTGGGTGAAGTGGTGGATGACCTTTTTCAGGTAATCCGGCTGCGGCTGGAAGTCGGCGTCGAAAATGCAGATGAACTCGCCCTTCGCGGATGGCATCGCCTCGTCCAGCGCACCGGCCTTGAAGCCGTGGCGGTTGGTGCGGTGGCGGTATTCGATGTCGAGGCCCTTCGCGGCGTGTTCGGCGCTGAGTTTTTCAGCAAAGGCGGCGGTTTCGTCGGTGGAGTCGTCCAGCACCTGGATCTGCAGGCGGTCACGCGGGTAATCCAGGGCGCTGACGCAGCGCAGCAGGTTCTCGACCACGTCGTATTCGTTGAAAATGGGGAGCTGGATCGTGATGACAGGCAGCTCGGCGAACTCGAACTTCGGCTGCGGCGCGTTGTTCCGGTGCTTCCAGAATTGATACAAGACTTTGATCCTGTGCGCGCCAAAGGCGGACAGGGCGGTGAAGACGAGGATGTAGCTGGTGAACCAGAAGGGATTATCCCACACAGTCATATCGGGAGGGGGAGGCGAGCACGGGGGGGCGCATCAATCTCCACCGTTGATCAACAATCAAGTAGCATTTCGGGTGCCAGCCGGGGCACTAATCTTCAGGCTTTTGCTAACTCCGCCGCTGATTTCTGGCGCACCGCCACAGACTCGCCATCATGCGCCACATGCCCACCGAACAGCGCGACTGGTATGACACTCCCCTCTATTATGACATCGTCTTCGATGACGGCACTCGACTGGAGGCGGACTTTCTCGAAGGAGCCTGTGTGAAGCATGGCGATGGCAAAGGCCGCCGCCTGCTCGAGCCGGCCTGCGGCAGCGGCCGTCTGGCGCTGGAAATGGCACGGCGTGGCTGGGACGTGAGTGGATTCGACGGGAATGCGAACATGATCGAGTTCGCGAAGGAACGCATGGCTCAACACGGCCTCAAAGCGCGGTTGTGGGAGGACTGGATGCAGAGTTTCACACTGCCGAAGGGCTTGAAAGGCGGCTTTGATCTCGCGCATTGCCTCGTGAGCACCTTCAAATACCTGCACACGGAAAAAGACGCCGCCGAGTGCTTGCGCCGGGTCGCTTCGGCGCTGCGTCCTGGCGGCTTGTTCTTCCTCGGCCTGCATCTGACCGATTATGAACGCGGCACCGCCGAGCATGAGCGCTGGGTGGCCCGGCGCGGCAAAATCGAGGTCGTCTGCAACACCCACACCTGGCCCGCCGACCCGAAGACGCGTCTCGAAAACCTGCGCACCCGGCTGAAGATCACCGACGCGGGGCGCACGCACACGCAGGAGACACGCTGGCAGTTCCGCACCTACAACGCGGCGCAGTTGAAGGCGCTGCTGCGCAAGGTGCCGGAGCTCGAGTTGCAGGAGTGCCATGACTTCACCTATGACCTCGCCGAGCCGCGCCGGTTTGACGACAGCTACGCGGATGTGCTCCTCATCCTGCGGAAACGCGCCTGAGCCCACGTTTGCACGCTGGACAATTCCCGCCGCCTCCGCTCCAATACGCCCCGCATGAATTTGAAAACCCTTGCCGGCCTCCTGGCGCTCGCTTGCGCCTCCATCGCTTCCTCCCAGACACCGGAGACACCCGCCGCGCCGCCGCAGCCCGCGACCTTCGAGTTTCAGGATGGCGACCGTCTCGTTTTGATCGGCAACACCGTGCTGGAGCGCGAGCAGCGCTACGGTTCGTTTGAGCCGCGTCTGGCCCTCGCCCTTGGCGAAACGAAAGTCAGCGTGCGCAATCTCGCCTGGAGCGGCGACACCGTCTTCGGTCATGCTCGCTCGTATTTCGGGCCGCCGGAGGAGGGCTTGCAGCGGCTCGCGGTCCATCTCGAGATGCTCAAGCCCACCGTCGTCATTCTCTGCTACGGCTCCGAGCTGGCCTTCGAGCGTCTCGGCGGCCTGCCGGACTTTTTGAGCGGCTATCGCAGTCTCATCGAGCTGATTCGGGCGAAATCTCCCGGCGTGCGCGTCGTCATCGCCACGCCACCGCCGGTGGAAAATCTCGCGCCGCCGCTGCCAGACCTCACCATGGAAAACAAGAACCTCTCCAGCCTGCGCGACGCCCTGCGCAAGTTTGCCGGCATGCAGAATGCGTTCTTCGTCGATTGGTTCGAGCTCATGGGCGGCCTGCCAAAGCCCGGCAGCACCGCGAAGCCGCTCACCGAAAACGGCGTCCACTACACCCGTGAAGGTTACGAGAAGCTCAGCGCGAAATTGATCGAAGGCCTCGGCCTGAAGATGCCTGACGCGCCCTCCACCGCGCTCGAAAACCTCCGCCGCGCCGTCATCGCCAAAGACACGCTCTTCTTCAACCGCTGGCGTCCGCAGAACGAGACCTACCTGTTCGGCTTCCGTAAACACGAGCAGGGCCAGAATGCCAAGGAAATCCCCATGTTCGACCCGCTCATCGCCCAAGGCGATGAGGCCATCCAGACGCTCAAGACCGAG
>CAMCWM010000389.1 GCA_945882215.1 Akkermansia muciniphila
GCGGCTCCATGGCGATCACCACGCCGTATTTGCCGCATTCCTCGGCCACTTCGCGCACGCAATCCGTCGCACGTTTGAAGGCGTCCTCGTAATTCCACTCCGGCAGCAGGTTGCGCGCCTTTGGACTGCCCCAGACCATGATGCGTCCACCCGTTGCCCCGCAGAACTGCGCCAGATGCCGGCCAAACTTCACCGTCTCCTTGCGCTGGAGCGCGTCAGGCGTCGTGATGTGAAACCACGTCGGTTTCGTCAGCAGCCAGTGCAGACCGAGGATTTCGAGACCGAACGATTTCGCCTTCGCGCAAAGCGTCAGTGCTTCCTCGACCGTCAGTTCCCGCGGATCTTCCTTCAGCGTGAAAGGGGCAAGTTCGATGGCGTGATAACCGGCCGCAGCCGCATCCTCACACATCTTCTCGAAGGAACAGTTCTGGTAGGTCTCGTTGCAGATCGCGAATCGCATAGACGGGCAGAGTGCGCGGATGCCCCGGCGCGTCAACATGCTTGCGCAACCCGGGGCAGGGTGTGCTATGTTTCCCCATGCCAGCCGCCCGCCTCATCCTCCTTGCGCTCGCCAGCAGCGCCATTGCCCACGCCGAACTCACGCTCGACGTGACGGCAGTCGAGTTGAAGCCGAAACCCGAGGACGAGGAGGTCGAGACCACCTTCAAATTCCGCAACAACGGCAGCAAGACCGTTAAAATCCTCGGCCTCGAAAGTGCCTGCTCCTGCCTCAGCGCCGAACTCGACAAGGCGGAATACCTACCCGGCGAGGTCGGCACCGGCCATGCCTCATTCAAGGTTTCCACCTTCGTCGGCCGCCACGAAAAGTCCGTCACCGTCAGCACCGATGACCCCAAACAGCCCGAGTGGCAGGTGAACTTCATCCTCGACGTTCCCGCCGTCGTGGACATCAAGCCGAAGACGCTCGAATGGTTCATTGGCGACACCCCTGGGTCAAAATCCAGCCTCGTGCGTTTCACGGGAGATGTGCCGATGAAAATCATCAAAGTCACGCCCATCCGAGACAACGTGAATTTCGACTGGAAGGAGCTGAAGGAGGGTCGCGAATACCTCGTCACCGTGACGCCCAAATCCACGCAGGACGTCACGTTTAGCGCGTTGAAGATCGAGACCAGCAGCAGCATCGCCAAATACCGCAACCAGCTCGTGTTTTTCACCATCAGCCGGAAGCCGGAGCCCCAGCCTGCCACCACCGCCAAGAAGTAATCTGGCTGCATTTATGTCTTCCGCGATCCGCCAGGCCGTTATTCTCGTTCTTTTCGCTGCTGCCGCCGCCTGGGCCACCCATGCCTGGCATCCGCGTGCCCCGGCGCTCTATCTCGTCGAGGAACCGCTGCGCGACGACGAGATATCCATGCAGGCCATTCAGGAACGCTGGCAGGGCAAGGTGCTCTGGATTGATGCCCGCATCCAGGAACAGTATGATGCCGGGCACGTTCCCGGTGCCCTCCTGCTCAATGAGCAGGGCTTTGAGCAGCAGTTGTTCAATTATCTTGATGCCCTGCAGACGAACACCAAGCCCGTCGTGGTCTATTGCAGCGCCGCGAAGTGTGATGCCAGCCGCAAGGTGCTCGAGCGGCTCAAGCAGACGCTGCCGATTGAAAAAGCCTTTGTGCTCAAAGGCGGCTGGAAGGCATGGGAGAGCGTCAACAAATGACAGGTTGAAACTCCAGGCTTGTGCAGGATGTGCTGATTGAGGCAGCATGCTGGCATGAAATATGGAAAAATCCGTCGCGTGTTGTTTGTCAGCGCCGCCGGCCTGTGTTCTTTGCCGTGGCTCACGCCTTGTGTGGGCATCTGGTCTGCTGCGGCGGTGGACGGTGTGCACAACAGCATTACGAAACGTGATGAGCCGTTGACGCATCTGCCTACAAAGCAACTTAAGCAGTGGGCCGCAAGACCTGGGCCAACGCTCACTATCATCGAGAATCAGTTCATCTCACCCGACCTCCGCGTCAGCGATGACAGGTTCGGGCACCGCAAGAATGCACCGCACCCAGGCACGCTTGTGGGTAAAGGAGCGTCCGCTATTGTGGATGGCATCACGGAAACTTTGATATGGGTCGATCCATTCACCTGGGTCAGTCAGAATTCCATGGGCATGAGCGCGACGAGACCACTCCGGCAGTTGGTGATCTGTGAGTCGCCATTTGTCATGCTCGAAGGCCAGGACATTCGTTACTATCGTCATGGCAAGAGCCTTCAAATCGCTGACGCCAAAGTCACGAACGGCACAGTGACCGTCATCACTCCAGAAGGCCGCTTTTCAGGCCGTGCCGGATGCATTCATTATCGCGGCCCATCCAATCAAGTGCTGCTTGAGCAGCCTTATGGCATCAGCAGCGACAAGCAGCGCTTCTATCCTGCCAAAATGAAATCCGGCGTGCTCATGAAACTCGACTTTGTGAAGCGCATTGTCACCTGCAATGGGCCGGTGACGAGCAAGTTGTTTTGAGCCCGAGAGACTCCTCATTTTAACTTCTCGCGATACGCCGCCCACTTCTCCCGCAGTTCCTTGAGGACTTCGGCATGCTTCGCCTCAGCGATGAGGTTCTGCTCCTCCAGTGGGTCGGCTTCGAGGTCGTAGAGTTCTTCGACGAGCGGATTCGGCTCCATCCATCGGATGTACTTCCAGCGCTGCGTGCGCACGGCTTCGCTGGGTGGAATGCGGCTTTTGACGCTGTGATGCTCGTAGAAGAACTCGGTGCGCCAGTCCTGCGGCGTCACGCCTTCGAGCACCGGTTTCAAACTGCGGCCCTGCATCGCGGCGGGCACGGGAATTCCGGCTAGATCGAGCATCGTGGGCGCGAGATCGACGTTCAGGGCCATCTCGTTCACGCTGATGCCTTTTCGATTCTGCGGCAGACGCGGATCACGGATGATCAGTGGCACGCGCATGTCTTCTTCATAGGCATACCATTTGTCCGCCATGCCACGATCAGCCAGAGCATAGCCGTTGTCGGCGGTAAAGATGATGATCGTGTTCTCCAGCAGCTTCTGCTGCTCCAGCGTCGCCAAAATGCGGCCGATCTCGCGATCCACGCCGGTGATGAGGCGGTAGTAGTCATGCAGGA
>CAMCWM010000390.1 GCA_945882215.1 Akkermansia muciniphila
CATGGGCGCGTGGTTTGTGATGATCTTGGTGCCGCTTTGCACCTTTTTGGACTGGATGGCTTATCCAGAGCGCTACTGGGAGTTTCTGGTGCTGCGGCTGGCCTGTGCGGCGAGCTGTGTGCCGCTGCTGCTTGCGCTGAATGGGTCGCTGGGGAGAAGGTACTGCCGGGCTTATCCGGTGATCCTGCCACTGCTGCCGGCGCTCATGATCTGTTTCATGATCTACCTGAGTGGTGATCCTGGCTCGGGCTACTATGCCGGGCTTACGTTGTGCATCGTGGCGACGTCGTTTGTGTTCCATTGGACGTTCCGCGAGATCGGTCTCACGCTGGGGCTCGTCGTGCTGGCGTATCTGGCCTCCACACTGCCGAATCTGCGCGGCAGTGACGATCCGCGCGCGCTGGGCATCTTTGTGAACAACACCGGCTTCATCCTGCTGAACTGCGTGGTGCTTTACTTTGGCAGCCGCCAGCATCATGCGATCCGCCTGCGTGAATTTGCCAGCCGCTGCAAAGTGGAGGATCAGCGTGAGGAACTGGCCGCACGCAACGACGAACTCACCACCACGCTGAAACGTCTGCGTGAAACCGAGGCGCAACTCGATCAGAGCGAGAAACTGGCATCCATTGGCCGTCTCAGCGCCGGGATCGTGCATGAGATCAACAATCCGCTGAACTACGTGAAGTCAGCCGTCTATCTGCTGAAGAAAAAAGGCAAGGCTTTGCCCCCGGATGTCGCCGAGGCGTTCAACACCATCGCCGAGGACATCGGTGAGGGCATCGACCGCGTGGCAGCGATCGTTTCCGATCTGCGCACCTTCGCGCATCCAGAAAACCGCGGCGCCAGACCGGTGGATTTGCAGGAAATTTCGCGCAAAGCGCTGCGTCTGCTCGCGAAGGAAATCAGTGATCGTGGAGTGACGCTCGTGGATGAGATTCCGGCGGGAACCATCGCCCAGGGCGACGAGAATTATCTGATTCAAATCCTGCTCAACTTGGTACAGAACAGCCTGGATGCTCTGACAGACCGTCCATCGCCGATGATTTTGATCAAGGCCCACGAAACAGCAAGCGGGGTCGATTTGATCGTGAGGGACAACGGAACAGGCATCCCGAAGGAGAACCTTTCGAAGATTTTCGATCCCTTTTTCACCACGAAGCAGGTCGGTCAGGGGATGGGCCTGGGGCTGAGCATCTGCTTCCGGATGATCCAGCAGATGGGCGGCGAAGTGAAGATCGACACGGAGGCAGGAAGCCACACGCAGTTCACCCTCAACCTCAAAAAGCCCGACAAGGCTTGAAGTCATGATCAACCAGCAGCTATCGCCTTATCACATTCTCTACGTCGATGACGAAGAGAAGGCACTGCATTATTTCCGGGAGATCTTTGGCGACGAGTACATTGTTCACACCGCCAGCAATGCGCTGGATGGTTACCGCATCATTCAGCAATACGGCTCGCAAATCGGCCTGCTGCTCACTGATCAGCGCATGCCCGGTCCGAGCGGGGTCGAATTGATGGAGCATGCGCGGAAGCTGAACCCGAACCTCGTCCGAATCCTGGTCACTGCTTACACCGACTATCAAGCGGCGGTGGACGCGGTGAACTCCGGACGCTGCTTCCGTTACATTCACAAGCCATGGGAACCCGAAGAGCTGACGGTGGTGATCAAGCATGCCCTGGATTATTATCAGGCGTTGATCGAGCGTGAACGTCTGCTGACAGAGAAGGCGGACACGGTTAGGCACATGCTCTCCGCAGACAAGGTTTCCGGACTGGGCATCCTGGCGGAAGGGTTGAACCATCACCTGCGCAACGCGCTCACCGTGGTGCGTGCTTTCATCGATCTGGCGCCGATGAAATTGATGGAGGAGATCGGAGGCGCTCATCCGCGTGATCCCTCCTTCTGGCTTGATGTGCAGAATCAGGCGCAGTCACAGATCGAACGCATCCAATCGTTGCTGGCACGCCTCGCCGAGGCCTCACATGCCAAACGAGTGGAGCGGAATGACAAGTGCAGCCTCAACGGAATCCTCAGCGAGATGATCGACATGTTTTCCGAAGGGTTGCAGGAGAAAAACCTGCGTGTCGATGTCGAGATCGATCCCAATCTGCCGCCGCTCATGGTGCATGACGGGCGGTTCCGCCAGATGTGGCGCCTGATTTTCATGGAGGAACTCACGCATCTCAGCCCTGGTGACCAAATTCAAATCAGCGCAAAGATCAAACGTGACGCCAAAGGCCAGGCCTGCGTGGAGATGTATGTGCGTGACACGGGCATGTGGGAGGGAACCGACAAGCCGATCAATCTGTTCGATCCTTTCTACACGCGCAGCCGCAAGCCGGATGATTTTGGCGTGAACATGATGGCCTGTTACGTGACGATGCATTTGCACGGCGGAACCGCGGAGGCAAGTCATCTGGAGCCACGCGGATTGGAACTCAAACTGACCTTGCCGCTTGATCCCAGCTCCGAACCGAAGAAGGAGGAGGATTTCTTCCGCTCATTGCTCACTCACGAGCAGCGCTGGAAACAGCGTGAAGAGATGGTGGCGGCATGAAAAAAGGCGGACCCGTTCAGGTCCGCCTTTGGTGATCAGATCGTCCTCAGGGGCAGTTACTTCGTCTCAGGGGCTTTCGCGCCTTCCTTGAAGCAGTAGAGATGCGTGTGCGTGGTGATGTACACAGCACCGTTGGCGGCGACGACACTGCTGAGCAGCGGGGAGGGGAACTCGATGGTCTTGAGTTCCTTCAGCTCCTTGCCCTCGGCGAGGATGAAGAGCTCGCCTTCTTCGTTGCCGATCCAGACTTTGCCGTCGGCGACGAGAGGGCTGGCCCAGATGTGGCCTTTGGTGTCGAATTTCCAGTATTCCTTGCCGGTCTTGGCATCAAGGCAGAAGAGACGGCCGGTGTAGTCGGAGATGTAAACGAGTCCGTCCTTGACCGCTGGAGTGGAGATGGAGCGCTCGATGCCTTTGAAGGTCCACACGGCTTTGCCAGAGATGTCTCCGGTGCCTTTGGGGTCGATGCAACTGAGCATGCCCACGCCTTCACCGTGCTCGGGGTCCTTGCCGATGGGGACGTAGATCAAG
>CAMCWM010000391.1 GCA_945882215.1 Akkermansia muciniphila
CCACCGTGGAATGGCCGCTCGTTTGGGACGACCTGTTGTCCGAAAAGGTCCAGTTCGGCGGCGCGACGGAGTTTTTCTACAATCAACGTGCCGCTGACATGGAGAGCACTTGGGTGGCGCTGTTCGCACTCTCCGAGTGTGCGGCGGCGAAGCGCCTGCCCAAAGAATCCCTCCGTCCCGAGATCCCTGCCGCCTACAGCGCCTTCACCAAGATCGGCGACAAGGCCAAACCGCAGGCCGAGGTCAAATCCATGCTCAATGCCACCACCGTCCCGCCGGAGAGCGCCATCGCCGTGCTCGCCCGCGCCGCCAACGCGCTCACCACGCTCCTCGGCGATGGCTCCGCCTTTCACGAGTGCAACATCCACCAGCCCGTGCATGACTTCGACACCTTCGACAAATACCTCTCCGTCCCTGTCCTGGAGGACAGCTTCATGCCCTTGCCCTCGCCCGTCACCCCGCTCAGCGCCGTTCAGGGCGTCGCCGCGCTCGACAGCATCGGCCGCGTGGTCGGCATCGACAAGATGGCCAAATTCATGCCGAAGTATGAAACCGCCGCCAAAGGCCGCGTGATGCTCCTCGCCGAGCAACTGCCGACGCTTTGGAGAAAGCAAAATCAGAAGCCCAATGTCGCGGTCGCCAAACCGGACATCTTTGACCTCCTTCTCGCCTCCTCGCGCCCGCTTTTCATGCCCACGCCGCTGAGTGCTGGAGGGGAAAACACCGCAGATCTCTTCACGCGCATGCTCATCCTCGCCGCCGATCCTGACGGCACCTGGGGAACGCGCTTCAAGCGCGTCTATCGCCCCAGCAGCATGCGGGAGCGCTGGGCCGCCATGTCCGAGATGCCCGGCCGTCTCTGGCGGGACTGGCGCGTCAACACCCCCGTCGATATCAACAAGGCCCACGTCGCCTACTGGAACCACGCCGGCAACGAGTACACCGTCAGCCCCGGCACACCCTTCGCCACAGCCATTGCCGTGAACTACC
Organism: Akkermansia muciniphila; assembly: GCA_945882215.1. GTDB lineage: Bacteria > Verrucomicrobiota > Verrucomicrobiia > Verrucomicrobiales > Verrucomicrobiaceae > Prosthecobacter. Next base: position 991 of record CAMCWM010000391.1, read on the forward strand.
TCGCCTCCCGTCTCAAAGACCCCGGCGCGATGGTTTCCAAGCTGATCGACGATCCTAAACTCGCTGATCAGCGCAAAGGCATCGAGGCCATTCTGCTGCCTCCGCCGAAGCCCAAAGCACCGCCTCCGCCGCCCAAACCCATCGCCCAAGTCACCCCGAAGCCTGCGGAGCCAAAAAAAGTCGAGGTCGTCGTCCCCAAGCTTGAGGACAAACCCAAGGACGCCGCTCCAAAGAAGGACGAGTCATTCTGATCCTCGCGCCCTCTGAAGACAGAGCGGCGGCAGAGTTAGCAAAGTATCACACTCCGTGATTGCCAGCACGGCTTCCCCGCGTTTAGCCTGCCCTTTCACCACCGACCCATGAGCAAGAAAGCCGCCGCCAAATCCTCCTCGAAGAAAGCTGCCAAGCCTGGTAGCAAAAACCAATCGCTCCTCACCGAGAACCGCGTGTTCAAACCGGGTGCCGAATTCGTCAAAAAGGCCCGCATCAAAAGCATGGCGCAGTACAAGACGATGCATGCCGAGTCGTTGAAGCATCCTGACAAATTCTTTGGTCGTGAAGCGAAGGAACTGCTCTGGAACAAGCCCTTCACCAAGGTGCTTGATTGGAAATGCCCGAACGCGAAGTGGTTCACCGGCGGCAAGCTCAATGTGAGTGAGAACTGCCTCGACCGTCATCTCGACGGCCCGCGCAAGACCAAGGCCGCCCTCATCTGGGAGGGCGAACCCGGCGAGAAGCGTGTGTTCACCTACCAGCAGCTTCATCGTGAAGTCTGCCGCTTTGCCAACGTGTTGAAGCGTCACAAGGTCAAAAAAGGCGACCGCGTCATCATCTACATGCCGATGATTCCCGAGGCCGCCATCGCCATGCTGGCCTGCACACGCATCGGTGCCGTTCACAGCGTCATTTTCGGCGGCTTCAGCGCCGAATCGATCAAGGACCGCGTGCTCGACAGCGGTGCTGCGATCATCATCACCGCCGATGGCGGCTACCGCCGCGGTGCCGTGGTGCCTTTGAAGAAGAACGTCGATGACGCCCTCAAGGCCAAAGACACGCCGGTGAAGACCGTGGTCGTCTATCGGCGCACTGGCCAGGACATCCACATCGAGGAAGGCCGCGACGTGTGGTGGCACCGCGAACTCGAATACGTCGATGCGAAGTGCCCGCCGGTGGCGCTCGATTCCGAGGCGGATCTGTTCATTCTCTACACCAGCGGCAGCACCGGCAAGCCCAAGGGCATCCTGCACAGCACCGCCGGCTACCTGCTGCATGCGCAGATGACCTGCAAATACGTCTTCGATCTCCGCGACGACGATGTGTACTGGTGCACCGCAGACATCGGCTGGGTCACCGGCCACAGCTACATCGTCTATGGCCCGCTGGCCCTCGGCGCGACCTGCCTCATGTATGAAGGCGCTCCGAACTGGCCGGAGAACGACCGCTTCTGGCGCATCATCGAAGAATACGCCGTCACCGTGTTCTACACCGCGCCGACTGCGATCCGCGCCTTCATGAAGTGGGGCGATGAATGGCTCAAGAAGCACGATTTGAGCAGCCTGCGCCTCCTTGGCACCGTGGGCGAGCCGATCAATCCCGAAGCCTGGATGTGGTATCACAACAAAGTCGGCGGCGGCAAATGCCCCATCGTCGATACCTGGTGGCAGACCGAAACCGGCGGCCACATGATCACGCCGATCCCGGGCGCTGTTCCGACCAAACCCGGCACCGCCACGCTGCCCTTCTTCGGGGTCGATGTCGGCATCGTCGATGACCTTGGCAAAGAAGTTGGCCCCAATGAGCAGGGCAAACTCGTCATTAAGAAGCCCTGGCCGTCCATGTTGCGCGGCATCTGGGGCGACAAGAAGCGCTACCAGGAAACTTACTGGGCCGACTTCAAAGGCTGGTACTTCGCCGGCGACGGAGCGCGTCGCGACAAAGATGGCTACATCTGGATCATTGGCCGCATCGACGACGTGCTCAACGTCGCCGGACATCGCCTCGGCACCGCCGAAGTCGAAAGCGCTCTCGTTTCGCACCCATCCGTCGCTGAGGCCGCTGTTGTGGGCCGCCCGGATGAGTTGA